>JAFZFJ010000023.1 GCA_017555975.1 Alistipes sp.
GACAGAAGCATCTGGTGGGCCCCGATGCCGTGTTGCGCCGCATGATAGAGTCGGGGCGCATATCATCGTTTATCCTGTGGGGACCTCCGGGTACGGGAAAGACCACATTGGCGCATATCATCGCCAAGAAGTTGGAGGTGCCCTTCTATACGCTCAATGCTGTATCGTCGGGCGTGAAAGATGTGCGTGAGGTTATCGAGAGTGCACAGAAGAATCGTTTCTTCTCGCAGAATAGCCCCATACTATTTATTGATGAGATACACCGTTTCAACAAGTCGCAGCAAGACTCCTTGTTGGCTGCTGTGGAGCGTGGCATCGTGACGCTCATAGGTGCCACTACAGAGAATCCTTCGTTTGAGATTATACGTCCCTTGCTCTCGCGATGCCAGCTCTATATACTCAAGTCGCTCGACAAGGACGACCTCCTCGAACTGCTCGACCGTGCCATCCGCGAGGTCTTCTACTTGAAGGACATACGCATTACTATCAAGGATACTGATGCACTGCTGCGCTTCTCGGGAGGCGATGCCCGCAAGCTGCTCAATGTGCTCGACATCGTGGTCGGAGCCACCGAGGGCAAGGTGACCATCACCGATCAGTATGTCACCGACTGCCTGCAGCAGAACATCGCCCTCTACGACAAGAAGGGCGAGCAGCACTACGATGTGATCTCGGCCTTCATCAAGTCGGTGCGTGGCAGCGATCCGAACGCTGCGATCTACTACCTAGCTCGTATGCTGGCCGGAGGCGAGGAGCCACGCTTCATCGCCCGCCGTCTGGTGATTCTGGCCTCGGAGGATATCGGTTTAGCGAATCCCAACGCGCTGCTGTTGGCCAATGCCTGCTTCGACACGGTGCACAAGATTGGCATGCCCGAAGCGCGCATCACGCTGGCCGAGACAACCATCTACCTGGCCACCTCACCCAAGAGCAACTCGGCCTACATGGCCATCAACAAGGCGTTGGCGCTTGTCGAGAAGGACACGACCAACCGCCCCGTGCCGCTCCATATCCGCAACGCCCCCACGAAACTGATGGCCGAGGCGGGCTATGGCGACGGCTATAAGTATGCCCACGACTATGCCGGTCACTTTGCCGAGTTGGAGTTCCTCCCCGAGTCGCTCTCCGGTACCCGTTTCTACGAGCCTGACCTGCAGAATGCTGCCGAGCAGAAGATGGCCGAGCGCATCAAAACCCTCTGGAAGGGCAAGTATTAATCCTCCGCCACGATGAAACGCATCGGCATCATCTCCGACACACACGGTTGCTTCGACGAGCCGCTCCGCAACTTCTTGAGCGAGGTTGACGAGATCTGGCACGCGGGCGATATCGGTTCGCTCGAGTTGGCCGACGAGATCGCCGCCTTCAAGCCGCTGCGAGCCGTCTCGGGCAACATCGACGGGGGACTCACGCGCCGTGTCTATCCCGAGTTGGCGGTCTTTCGCTGCGAGGAGGTCTCGGTTGTGATGACCCACATCGGCGGCTATCCGCGTCGCTACGCACCGAAGGCGCTGGCGAAGATCCAGGCCCTCCGCCCGAAGCTCTTCGTTGCAGGTCACTCCCACATTCTGAAGGTGCAATACGACCCCGTCTACGAGGTGCTGGCCGTCAACCCCGGAGCAGCGGGCTCGTTCGGTTTCCACAAGCTGCGCACCGCCCTGCGTCTGACGATCGACGGCAGCGAGATGCGCGACCTGGAGATCTGGGAGCTGAAACGCTGATCCGCCTCGAGCAAACAGAGAAAGAACGAAAACCTAAACACATTTTACCATGAAGAAATCACTCCTTTTGGCCGCGTTGCTCTTTTGCTGCGGTTCGATCCTCGCACAGAATGTGCAGCTGCACTACGATTTGGGCAAGCAGCTCTACGACGACCTGTCGGAGCGCCCCGAGTTGACCTCGACGGTCGAGATGTTCCGTCCCGACGGCTTCGGTAGCACCTTCTTCTTCATCGACATGGACTACAGTCCGCGCGTGACAAGTGCCTATTGGGAGATTGCCCGCGAGTTGAACTTCTGGCAGGATAGCAAGTGGAGCTGGCTCTCGGTGCATGTAGAGTACAACGGCGGTGGCAACACCACGGTCGGCGGCTACAACAACAGCTGGTTGGGTGGTTTGACCTACTCGGGTCACTCGCAGGACTTCAGCAAGACCTGGTCGCTCTCGGCCATGTATAAGTGCATCCCCGGCACGAAGGACGCCGCGAACAAGCGTGACATCCACAACTTCCAGATCACGGGCGTATGGGGCATTCAGTTCGCCAACGGCTGGTGCTCGCACTCGGGCTTCGTGGATTTCTGGCGCGAACAGCGTCCCTGGCAGGGCACCTCGCACATCCTGCTGGCAGAGACTCGTCTGTGGGTGAACCTAAACAAGATCCCTGCGCTCAAGCAGTTCAACCTGAGCATCGGCACCGAGCTCGAGCTCTCAAACAACTTTGTTGGCAAGGGTTTCTACGCCATCCCGACGCTGGCTGCCAAGTGGGAGTTCTAATCCACGGCGGGCTATTCGAGCCTA
>JAFZFJ010000218.1 GCA_017555975.1 Alistipes sp.
ATCGGCATCGCCGGACGAAAGACGCAGGGCGCGCTTATAATAGAGGATCGCACGTCCCAGATCATCCTGCTTAAAGCAGGCATTGGCCAGGTTGTAGTAAAGCTTAGCCGACTGCTCGCCTTGCTGCAAAATCGCCTCATAAAGCTCCTCGGCACGGCTGTACTCGTTGTTGATATAGGCCGTATTGGCAGCATCCCACAGCGCCTCGGTCGATGCCGGCAGCACCTCCTCCGAGGTGGATTCCGCCGTCTCCAAAGCGCTCTCCTCCTCAGCTCGGGCCACAAATCCAACCAAGAGGAGTGCTATCAGGATGAAAAATCGATTCAAATAATTTTTCATTGCAAATGCTACATTTTTGAAATAGTCTATCGTTTCACCTTCTGCTCGATGAGCGAGACGAGTCCCACACCCGCCTGGTAGACCTCCTGCATCTGCGCCGAGGCCGAGGGCGAATACTGCGCCTCATCACACTGGGTGATGATCTGCGAGAAACGCTGCGCCTCGTCGGGCGCAATACCTCGCTTCGACAGCTCTTCGCGTACATACTCCTTCGTGAGGTTCGAGACCGGAATGTTGAACTTATCGCCCATATAACCCCACAAAGCGCGCAACATCTCCTCGTAGAAGGCGTGGCGATTCTGCTCCTCCATATACTGACGAGCAGCACGGAAACGCTGCAGGGCCACCTTATTGGCACGCTTACCACGCACCAGCACCAGGTTCTGCGACTCGCGAATCTTACGACGCAAAGCCAGATACGAAGCACCAAAGAGCACCGCAATCACGCCAATCAGTGTCCAATACAGGCGGCTGAAAATCAGCGGATCGCGCTTCTCTCTGAGCTGCGAAGCACCCAACTTGATGAAACGGATATCTTCACCGAGGAGTCGCACCTCCTCCTTCGACAAACCACGACCGGACAACACCACCGCCTCCGAAGAGGTACCCTTGGCATCGGGGGTCACCTCCATACGCAGCAACTCGGAGCGCAACGTGCGGTACTCCACACGCAGGGGATCAAAGTAGCAGAACTCCACGGCGGGAATCTCAAACTGGCCCTCGGCACGTGCAATAAAGGGGTATTCGAATTGGCGATAGCCCGTAATACCCGTAGCCGAAGCGTTGATGGCCTCGGTGGTCTTAACATTATACTGCTCGAACGACGAAGGAAGATTCAGCGTCGGTGCTTGCACAAAGGTCAGGTTACCCGTACCCGAGATGCGCACGGTGTAGGTGGCAGCCGAGTTGGCAGCCAACTGCTCCGAGGGGGTCGTGCAATCCATCGTAAATTGACCCACTGCGCCCATAAAGCTCTGCGGAGCGCCCTCGGGCAGGGGCTTTACACGAACCGTCACTGGCTGGCTCTGCACCTTGCGCGGCACATTGTAGACCTCGTGACCCGAACCAAAGAAGGGGTCGTAGTTGCGGCTCTGTACCACCACTTGTGCCACGATGGTCATGCCCATCGGGTCGATGCGCAACTCACCCGCCTGCTGCGGATAGAGCAACCAATCACCCAGCACATAGCTCTCGTAGACCTTGCCGTTGAGCGTCTCGCGACTCGACTGGGCGTTGGTCTTCTTGTTCGTGAGATCCTGCGCCCAAAAGCCGTTGAAGGTGGGCGTAGCCTCGAACGAGTAGTCCACAAAGGGAACACGCGTATAGAGCTTATAGGTCACATGCAGCGGTTCGTTCTTATACACCGACTGCTTCGAAACCACCGCGCGCAACAGCACATCGTCATCGGCCACGCGATTTTGCGCTGCCGAACGATTCGACTCGCGCTGACCCTGGCGCTGGGCCGTGCTGCCTTGCGGGCTCTGCACAGCACCTTCGTCCACCACCTCGATCGGCTGCGGATTCGAACGCACCAACTCGCCATCGACCATCACCTCGGCTACCGGAATCGTGTAGGTACCGGCCGTCGTCGAACGCAGCACAAAGGTATAGGTGCAGTTCACACTCTTGGTCACCGAGCCGTTGATCACCTGAATCGACGAGCCGGTCGAAACGGCCGGGCCTGCCAGCACATCAAAACCCTGGAACGTAGGGGCACGGAAGCTGTCGCTATCGGGCTTGGCATTGAGCGCAAACTCGACACGGAAGACCTCACCAACGGCTACGGTCAGCGGTGTAGAGACCTCAAAAATAGGTTTGCTCGCCGCCCAGGCCACAACAGCCTGGACGAGGAGCAATACCGTTACTATCAGTTTTACCTTGAGTTGTTTCATAGATGTCGCGTTTTCCTGACGGGAAAACGCATCAAAGGCTTGGTTTAGTGTTTAAAATCGGCGAAAAAATCGTTACCCTTGTCATCTACGATGATAAAGGCGGGGAAGTTCTCGACATAGATCTTGCGCACGGCCTCCATACCCAGCTCGGGGAAGTCAACCACCTCAACCGACTTGATCGAGTTCTTCGCGAGGATCGCAGCCGGACCACCAATCGAGCCAAGGTAGAAGCCGCCATGCTTCTGGCAAGCATCCGTAACCTCCTGCGAGCGGTTACCCTTGGCCACCATCACCATCGAACCACCCAGCGACTGGAAGAGGTCCACATAGGGATCCATACGACCAGCCGTCGTGGGGCCGAACGAACCCGAAGCCATACCTGCGGGGGTCTTGGCCGGACCGGCATAGTATACGGGGTGCTTCTTGAAGTACTCGGGCATCGGCTCGCCGTTATCGACCATCTGCTTGATGCGGGCGTGGGCGATATCGCGGGCTACGATCAGCGTACCCTTCAGATTCAGGCGCGTCTTGATCGGATATTTCGTGAGCGTCTCGCGCACCTTATCCATACCCTCGTCGAGGTCGATCTCTACAGCGGGGCTCATGGCAGGAGCCTCGGCGGGCAGGAAGCGGGCGGGATTCTTCTCCAGCTTCTCGAGGAAGATACCCTCGGGGGTGATCTTAGCCTTGATGTTGCGGTCAGCCGAGCAGCTTACGCCGATGGCCACGGGGCACGAAGCGGCATGACGCGGAGCGCGGATCACACGCACGTCGTGTACGAAGTACTTACCGCCAAACTGGGCACCGATACCGCTCTCACGGCAGATCTTCAGCACCTTCTCCTCCCACTCCAGATCGCGGAAGCAGCGGCCACCCTCGTTACCCGAGGTGGGCAGCTCGTCGAGATAACCGGCCGAAGCCTTCTTCACGGTCGAGAGACACATCTCGGCCGACGTACCACCGATGCAGATAGCCAGGTGATAGGGCGGGCAGGCCGACGTACCGAGGTCCTTGATGTGCTCAGTGATGAACTTCGTGAGCGAGGCCTCGTTCAGCAGCGCCTTGGTCTGCTGGTAGAGGAAGGTCTTGTTGGCCGAGCCACCACCCTTCGTAATGAAGAGGAACTCATACTCCATGCCCGGCTTGCCGGCGTAGATGTCGATCTGTGCGGGGAGGTTCGTAGCCGAGTTCTTCTCCTCGATCATCGTGAACGGCACCACCTGCGAGTAGCGCAGGTTACGCTCCTTGTAGGTCTCATACACACCGCGCGAGATGTGCTCGGCATCGTCTGCGCCGGTCCATACATCCTCGCCCTTGTGACCGATGCAGATAGCCGTACCCGTATCCTGGCAGGTGGGCAGCTCGCCCTCGGCGGCTACGCACTGGTTCATGAGCATCGTGTAGGCCACGAACTTGTCGTTATCCGTAGCCTCGGGATCGTTCAAGATATTGTTCAACTTCTGCAGGTGCGACGAGCGCAGGTAGAACGACACATCGCTGTAAGCCTCCTTCGAGAGGAGCTCGAGACCCTTCGGGTCAACCTTCAAAATCTGACGGCCGTCGCACTCCACGACCTTCACATAATCCGTCGTCAACAGACGATACTCGGTTTTGTCCTCCACGATGGGATAAGGCTCCTGATAGATAAAATCTGCCATAGTTGTAGTGTTTTTTATTGTTTTGTTTTTCTGTCTTGTCGTCGTTTAGCCAGATGCGTAGCATCTAATCGACAAAATTACAAAAAACAATCCGTTTGCCCAACTTTTTTTGAATGGAAAGCAGAAAGTTAAACACGACAAAAATAAAGAGCCGCCCAACGAACAGGACGGCTCTTGCTATACATACTACATCGGGGATCATTTATCCACAAGCGGACGCAGGGGTATCGGCGCTAATTGATGCACGCGACGCTCGCATTGTTTTCGTTCATCTACGCGTACCAATTGCCGCATCTGCTCCAAGGTCATGGTGGCATACATCACGTCGCCTCTTACACGCCGAGGTCGCGAGGTGTAGTAACCTTCACATTCGGCCCACACATGACACTCGTCACCACGCATACCCCAAACAGCATAGCGACCCCACCGATCGGTATTGACACAAACCGTATCACGCTTATTGGCTACATAGACCTTGGCTTGGGGCAACACCTTCGGGATCACACCACCTCCCGATGAAGGCGCATCGCACACAAAACCAACCACCACCCAACGAGGCATCCGGCGGCGGTTATACGACTCCATCTCCTCCCGGGTATAGGTGTGGCGTGGCGTGATATCCGGATATAAATCCAGTGTATCGGGAGCAAACAAACCGGGCACTACGCGAGCGAACTTAAAGTTGAGCAACGGAGTGCGAGTTCTAGACCGCATTCGCATTCGATTCACGGCTCTTAACTCAGCCACCCCCAATTGAGGATGACGGCCATCGACAAAATAACTACGGTATTTCACCTGTCCGAAATCAAAGCGGCCCAATTCATCGGTATTTGTCCGCAAGGTGTCTTTTTTATGCACCAACAACACCTCCGCATTGGAAACCAAATATCCTCCCCCTTCCCAGCCATACACAATTGCTTTACCCGCAACATGCATCGATGAACAAGAGGAGAACCACATACCGACAAAGGCAATGAGCCAGAACATCCTTTTCATAGCAATCATCTTTAGGTTACGTTGCAATATACGATTTTTTCTCGCAAAACACAAGCAATTTCGTAAAAAAAGAAAGGTCTTCAGAAACCAGGAGTTATGGGAGTTATGCGTCCTATGAGAGTGATGGGAACGATAGAAGTATTGGGAGTGTTGGGCATGATAGTTTTTTATGGTTGGCTACCCCATCGGTCTTATAGCTCCCATAGGTCTTATAAGTCCTTATCCTCAACCCCACCACACGTCAGCGGTCAGCGATTAGCGATCAGCTAAAAAAACTAATTCTTAATTTTTAATTCATAATTCTTAATTATTTTGCATTTATTTTGTAACTTTGCATCGCGCAGAGCGCGAAGCTTGAGCAATCAATTTAATTTACATAAACACAAACAATTATGGTATCTTACAAGGAGCTGGGTCTGGTGAATACGCGCGAGATGTTTGCCAAGGCCATCAAGGGTGGTTACGCCATTCCCGCCTTCAACTTTAACAACATGGAGCAGATGCAGGCCATCATCTCGGCTTGCGTAGAGTGCTCGTCGCCCGTAATCCTGCAGGTTTCGTCGGGTGCCCGCAAGTATGCCAACCAGACGCTGCTGCGTTACATGGCTCAGGGCGCTGTAGAGTATGCCAAGGAGCTGGGCAAGAATATTCCCATCGTACTGCACCTCGACCACGGTAACTCGTTCGAGCTCTGCAAGAGCTGCATCGACATGGGCTTCTCGTCGGTGATGATCGACGGTTCGCACCTGCCCTACGAGGAGAACATCGCCCTCACGAAGCAGGTTGTAGAGTACGCACACGCCCACGACGTAACCGTTGAGGGTGAGCTCGGCGTGCTGGCCGGTGTAGAGGACGAGGTTTCGGCCGAGGTTTCGAACTACACGCGTCCCGAGGAGGTAATCGACTTCGTAACGAAGACCGGCGTTGACTCGCTGGCTATCTCGATCGGTACCTCGCACGGTGCTAACAAGTTCAAGCCCGAGCAGTGCACGCGCAACGAGGAGGGTATCCTCGTACCGCCCGAACTGCGTTTCGACATCCTGGCTGAGATCGAGGAGAAGCTCCCGGGCTTCCCCATCGTACTGCACGGTTCGTCGTCGGTTCCCCAGGAGTATGTAAAGATCATCAACGAGTTCGGTGGTGCCCTGAAGGATGCTATCGGTATTCCCGAGGATCAGCTGCGCAAGGCTGCTAAGAGCGCCGTTTGCAAGATCAACATCGACTCGGACGGCCGTCTGGCTATGACCGCTGCCGTGCGCAAGGTGATGGTTGAGAAGCCCGCCGAGTTCGACCCCCGCAAGTACCTGGGTCCGGCTCGCGACGAGCTGAAGAAGCTCTACATGCACAAGTGCGAGAACGTGCTTGGCTCGGCCGGCAAGGCAGAGTAAGGCATCTCACGCAGATCAAAAAAGGGGCTGTCCAACATAGTTGGATGGCCCTTTTTGCGTATACATCCCCCATCATAAAACGATAATTCGATTCCGGCTTTGCATTTACGACTTTTTTCTTTAACTTTGGGAACATGTAAATTTACAAACTGCCATGAAACGTATCATTCTCCTTCTGCTGCCGTTGTTGGCGATGGCAACCACAGCCGTGGCGCAGACAACCTCCGCCTCTCAAAGCGCAGCCGGGCAGACACTATCACTAAAAGACATTCCATACTTCGGGCGGCGCCCGGTAGCGCATATCCACACCGGCAAGAACGGTGTAGGAAAAACCATCCATATTGTATTGTGTCCGGTAAGCGAGGGTAGCGAACAGCTCAAAAAAATCATTTCGGCAATATATTGGGTTGATGAAAATGTAATAAAGTATAATCCAAACCATCCTCCCATTATCACAGGACTTGTCTATCACGACATAGGTAAAGACAAAGAATTCTGCAGCGTGGAAATGATAAAAACTCGCTACAAAAACGGCGAAATGTTTAGATATAGGATTCGTGAAAGAGTCGATGATGAAACAGCCCAGTTGCTTATCGATTTCTTGGCGGGAGAGACGCAATGGAAAAACAGCACCAATATCAAGTTCTACGTTTCCGATGGCATAAGGCTTCCCAGCCCTGAACTTTTGGATCAGTAACTACCGGAGGCTGCTTGGCCGATTTCTGTTTATTCCTATCTTTGAACAAAATGTAACCATTACAAACTATGAAACGATTGCTTTTGTTGGTGGCAATGCTCGGTTGTGTTGCCGTAGCCACGGCTCAGGTCAAGGCCGGAGCCCCCTATGTCGATTTTACGGTGTTGGCCGACCATGCCGACTGCCACTACCGCATCGGCGAAGAGCCGCGTCTGCGCATCTATGCCAAGGAGGGCGGAGCCGGCCTGAACGGCGTACAGGTTCACTATGAGGCGGGCAACGACCGCATGGATC
>JAFZFJ010000219.1 GCA_017555975.1 Alistipes sp.
GGGCAGGGCCTCGTGGAAGCGGTTGATGGTGCGACAGAGGATCGGTTCGGTGGTGAGCATGCGAAACTGCTTCGGAAGGGCGCCTCCCATGCGTTTGCCACCGCCTCCGGCGACGATGATAACGGCTGTGCGTGCCATGTTATTGCGCTTTTTGGGTGAGTGAATCGGTTGCGATGGGCTCGGGCAGGAAGATCGAGTCGATCTGCGTAATCATCTCCTCAGGCTTTACCTCGCCCTCCAGCTCGGCTATGATGCGGTCGCGCACATACTCGAATTTGGCGCGATTCTCGTTCGAAATAGGTTCGGTAGGCTCCTGCGGTACCTTCATCGGGTTGATCGGCGTGCCGTTTTTCCAGATGCGGTAGTCGAGGTGCGGGCCGGTCGAGGTGCCGGTCGAACCGACATAGCCGATGACCTGTCCCTGGTGTACGCGTGAACCGACTGCAATGCCTTTCGCAAAACCGCGCAGGTGCAGATAACCCGTCATGAGGTTTCCGGCATGCTTGATTTTGAGCGTATTACCGCCACCGCCGCCCCAACCGCGGAAGGTGACAACACCATCGGCCACGGCGCGTACCGGGGTGCCCGATGGCGCAGCATAGTCGACACCCGTATGGGCACGGCGCACCTTGTGTACGGGGTGCAGACGCGAGTAGGAGAATCCCGACGAGATGCGCGAGAACTTGAGCGGGGCTTTCAGGATGTTTTTGCGCAGCGAGCCACCGTCTGCCTCCCAATATTGGAGCTTGTCCTTTTGGCGGAAGGGGATGGCATAGCGGGTCTTGCCGGCGTGGTTGAATTTGGCTCCCCACACACGACCAATACCGATCGAGACGGTGTCGTCGATAAACTTTTCGTCGTAGATCACCGTAAAGTCGTCACCGGGCTGGATGCCGAAGAAGTCGACCGTCCACTGGTAGATATCCTCCAATTCGGCTGCCAGGGCATACGGAAGGTCGGCCTCCATGATGGCACCCCAGAGCGAGCTCTCGATCACGGCGCTCTTCTTCGTGCGGCGTACGGTGGTCGGCTTCTCGCCCTTGGTGATGGTTATCGAGTCGCCCACAAAGCCAAAGACGACGTATTCGGCAATGTTCTTCTCATAGGCCAGGTAGTCCAGACGCTGCACCTGGAGCGAATCCTCGTGCAGGAAGGCGGTGTATTTGTGGCCCGGACGGATGTTGCGCAGCGGGAACTCCGTGCGCGAAGCCTTATCGAGCTTGTCGATCATGCGGGCCGAGACGCCAAAACCGCCCAGGATACCGCCGATGGTCTGACCCGGTTGCACCTCGCCCTGCTCGAGGTGGTACAGATCGGCGTCGATGCCGTAGACCAGATTTTTCGGTGCCTCCGCTTCGGCCTCCGCCTCCGCCGAACGGGACGAACAGGCCGTGAAGCTCAGGAGCAGGAGTGCTGCGAGTAAAAGTCGCATATGGATTGAAAGTGCGTTTTTCATCGGTTTATGGGTTTAATGGTGTAAAGATAACACAATTTGCGGAGAAATCGTATGCCCGTTCGGGTATTCTACCCGAAAAAAGAAGAAAAGGTTCTTTTTGTTTGTCGATTCGAAAAATAATGCCTATCTTTGAAAATATAGTGTAATTATACGATCCGAATTATGCGCGATTTGCTCTATGTACCCCTCTCGTGGCTCTATGCGATGGCTGTCAATTTCCGCCACCGCCTCTTTGATTGGGGCGTATTCAAGAGCGAACAATTCGATATCCCGATTATCTGTATCGGCAACATCACCGTGGGTGGTACGGGCAAGACGCCCATGGCTGAGATGCTCATCTCGTACCTCAAGCGTAAGCACTGCGTGGCGTTGCTCTCGCGCGGTTATGGCCGTCGCACGAAGGGCTACCGCGAGGTGACCGTCGATGCGCACTACCGCGATGTGGGTGACGAGCCGTTGCAGATCAAGCGTAAATTCCCCGATACGACGGTCGTCGTGTGCGAAAAGCGTGTAGATGGTATTCGTCGTATTCGCGAGGAGCACCCCGAGGTGAATCTGATTGTGATGGACGATGGCTTCCAGCATCGCTACGTACAGCCTAAGATCAACGTGCTGATGGTCGATTCGACCCGCCCGATCCAGAGCGATAAGATGTTGCCGGCCGGCACACTGCGCGATAACCCCGAGCAGCTCTACCGTGCGCACTACTTCGTGGTGACGAAGTGTCCCGAGAAGATGGCTCCGATTGATCGTCGCATCTTGCGCAAGGTACTCATCAAATATGCCTACCAGTGCATCTATTTCACCCGTTTTGAGACCTTCTCGCCCCAGCCCGTTTTCCGTAGCGAGGCGCAGATTGTGCCGCTTAAGCAACGTGGCAAGGTGATTGCGCTGTCGGGTATTGGGAATCCGAAACCCTTCCTTTCGACCCTGCAAGAACAGTATCAGGTGGTCGAGGAGGTAACCTTGAAGGATCATCACGTTTACCGTGTACGCGATATGTTGCACCTGGAGTCGCTGCTCAAGAAACACCCCGGTGCGGTGGTCGTGACGACCGAGAAGGATGCCGTGAAGATGGGTCGACCGGATAAGATTCCGGCTTTGGTGCGCCGAAGCCTCTATTACCTCCCGATCGATATCACCTTTATCGAAGAGTCGGCAACCGATTTTCTGCAAAAAATAGAAGAAGATGTTAGAAGCAATTAAGAAGACTGCGGCGTGGATTAAGACCGCAACGAACGATTTTACCCCCGAGGTGGGTATCATTCTCGGTACGGGTTTGGGTGACTTCGGTGAGAAGATCGAGGCTGCATATGTGCTCGATTATAAGGATATTCCCGGCTTCCCCGTTTCGACGGTCGAGGGCCACAAGGGACGCATGATTTTTGGTGCGATCGAGGGTCGCAAGGTGGTGGCCATGCAGGGCCGTTTCCACTACTACGAGGGCTACAAGATGACCGAGGTGACCTTCCCGGTGCGCGTGATGAAGCTGCTGGGTATCGAGTACCTTTTCGTGTCGAATGCCTCGGGTGGTATCAATACGTCGTTCCGCACGGGCGATTTGATGATCATCACCGACCATATCAACCTCATGCCCAATCCGCTCATCGGTCCCAACCTCGCAGAGCTGGGTCCCCGTTTCCCGGATATGCACAACTGCTACGATAAGGATCTGATTGCCAAGGCTACGGCTATTGCCGAGCGCGAGGGCATCAAACTGCAGTATGGTGTCTATGTCGGTGGTACGGGTCCGACCTTCGAGACGCAGGCCGAGTATCGCTACTTCAAGGCCATCGGCGGAGATACGGCCGGTATGTCGACCGTCCCCGAGGTGATCGTAGCACGCCACATGGGCATTCCCTGCTTCGGCGTGTCGGTCATCACGAACTGCGGTCTCTCGGACGAGATTGGCGACCATGAGGATGTACAGCGCCAGGGTAAGAAGGCTGCCGTCAGAATGGAGACGCTCTTTAAGGCAATGATTAAAGAATTGAAATAAAGCAAATTATGGTAAATAAAGTAATTTTGGTCGGCAACGTGGGCATGGACCCCGAGGTGCGTGCCATGGAGGGTGGCGTGAAGGTTGCCCGCATCCGTCTGGCAACCACCGAGCGTTACCGCGATCGCCAGTCGAGCGAGAATAAGGAGCACACCGAGTGGCATACGATTACGCTGTGGCGTGGTCTGGCCGATGTGGTTGATAACTATGTCCGCAAGGGTTCGCAAATCTATGTAGAGGGTCGTCTGCGCACGCGCGAGTGGACCGATCAGCAGGGTAACAAGCGTTACACGACGGAGATTTTGGCCGATACGATGAATCTGCTGGGTCGTCGCGCAGAGGGTGGTCAGGTAGCTGATAACACGGGCACCTACACCGCAACCCCGCGTCCCGCAGCTCCGGCCGCACAGCCTGCTCAGCCGCAGTATCAGCAGCCCGTAGCTCCTGCTGTTCCGCAGGAGGATCCGGATGATCTGCCCTTCTAAAGTTGAAAGTTGAGAGTTGAAAGTTGAAAATTAGATAGCTCAACAAAAAAAGGAGATAGCCAACGGTTCAGGCTATCTCCTTATTTTTTTGTTGAGCGGATAAAAGCACTAAAAAACTTTCAACTCTTAACTTTTAACTTTCAACTTTGACCCACCTGCGGTGGCTCGACTTCGCTGCGCCTCAGCAAAGTCTGCAAGCAGCCTCTGCGCTCGGCTTAATCGCGAAGTTCAACTTTCAACTTTCAACTCTCAACTCTCAACTTTATTACGCTTCGTCGTACTGCACACACTCGATACCTACTCGCTTTAGCAGGTTGATACCCTCCTCCGAGCGGTACTCCTCGGCATAGACCACGCGCTTGATACCGGCCTGGATGATGAGCTTCGAGCACTCGATGCAGGGGGCCGCCGTGATATAGAGGGTCGAGCCATCGCAATTGTTGGCCGACTTGGCCACCTTCGTAATGGCGTTTGCCTCGGCATGAAGCACGTAGGCCTTGGTCTTACCCGTCTCATCCTCGCAGATATTCTCAAAGCCCGACGGCGTACCGTTGTAGCCGTCCGAGATGATCATCTTATCCTTCACAATCAGTGCGCCCACCTTGCGACGTACGCAGTAGGAGTTCTCGGCCCAGATGCGCGCCATACGCAGGTAGCGAAGGTCTAATTGACGCTGTTTCTCCTCTTGGTATCCCATAGTTCTCGTCTGTTATATGGAGGAATGTAGTGTGTTGATCACTACATTCCCTTACCGTGGCAGTTCTTGTACTTCTTGCCCGATCCGCAGGGGCAGGGGTCGTTACGGCCCACCTTCTTCTCGACGTGAATCGGCATGGGCTTCGACTTCTCGGCCTGACCTGCCTGAGCGGCGGCCTGCATGCGCGAAGCCTGGAGCTTGTTTACATCCACCTTGGCGCGCTGCTGCTGTTGACGCTGTGCGGCCGACTCGGCGCGCTGGTCATTCACCGGTACGTAGGCCTTGCAGAGGATGGCCAGCGTGTCGCGGTTTACCTTCGTCAGCATCTTCTGGAACAGACCGAACGACTCGAACTTGTAGATCAGCAGCGGGTCCTTCTGCTCATAGGTGGCATTCTGTACGCTGGTGCGCAGATCGTCCATCTCGCGCAGGTGCTCGCGCCATGCGTCGTCAATGGTCGTGAACATCACCACCTTCGAGAATACGCGGTAGATCTCGGCACCGTCCGTCTCCTGGCACTTGCGCAGCTCAACGGGAACGTTGTAGCCCAAGTGACCGTTCGTGAGCGGGAAGTACATCTTCGTATCGAGTTGATCCTTGCGCTCCTCATAGATGCGCTCCATCGTCGAGCGAACCGTGTCGGCTACCGCCTTTGCGCGGCGTGCCGTGGCGGCCTTGATATCCTTTACGATGGCGTCAATGAGCTCCGCACCCTTCATCTTGCCGTATGCCGTAGCATCGAACGAGGGCTCTACAGCCACCTCGCGAATCAGTTCGAACTTGAAGTCCTCGAACTCGGCACCCTCGTTGCGCTCCACGAAGTCGCCGGCATAGTCGTACATGATGTTGTTCAGGTCGATCTCGATGCGCTCGCCATAGAGGGCGTTGCGACGACGCGAGTAGATCACCTCGCGCTGCGAGTTCATCACATCGTCGTACTCCAGCAGACGCTTACGCACGCCGAAGTGGTTCTCCTCGACCTTCTTCTGAGCGCGCTCGATGGCGTTCGACATGATGCCCGACTGGATGGCCTCACCCTCGACGTGGCCCATGCGGTCCATCATCGTGGCGATGCGGCCCGAACCAAACAGACGCAGCAGGTCATCCTCCAGCGATACGAAGAACTGCGACGAACCAGGGTCACCCTGACGACCCGAACGACCGCGCAGCTGGCGGTCTACACGACGGCTCTCGTGACGCTCCGTACCGATGATCGCAAGACCACCGGCCTCCTTCACCTCGGGGGTGAGCTTGATATCGGTACCACGACCGGCCATGTTTGTGGCGATCGTCACCTGGCCTGCACGTCCGGCCTCGGCAACCACCTGGGCCTCAAGGGCGTGCTGCTTAGCATTCAGTACGTTGTGCTTGATGCCACGAATCTTCAACATGCGGCTCAAGAGCTCCGAGATCTCCACCGAGGTCGTACCCACGAGCACCGGACGACCGGCCTTTACCAGGTTTACAACCTCGTCAATCACGGCGTTATACTTCTCGCGCTTGGTCTTGTAGAGTACATCCTCGCGGTCGTGGCGCAGAATCGGACGGTTGGTGGGGATCACCACCACATCCAACTTGTAGATGCTCCAGAACTCCGATGCCTCCGTCTCAGCCGTACCGGTCATACCACCCAGTTTGTGGTACATACGGAAGTAGTTCTGCAGGGTGATGGTGGCAAAGGTCTGCGTGGCAGCCTCCACCTTCACACGCTCCTTGGCCTCGATGGCCTGGTGCAGACCATCCGAGTAGCGGCGACCCTCCAGGATACGGCCCGTCTGCTCGTCGACGATCTTAACCTTGTTGTCCATCACGACATACTCGACATCCTTCTCGAACATGGCGTAAGCCTTCAGTAGCTGGTGTACGGTGTGTACGCGCTCCGACTTGATCGAGTACTCGTTGATCACCTCGTCACGCTTCGTAGCGCGCTCCTCGGCCGTGAGTTCGCTCTTCTCGATGTCGGCTACAGCCGAACCGATGTCGGGCAGCACGAAGAAACCATCCTCGTGGAAGTAGTTCGAGAGGGCCTCGTGACCCTTATCCGTGAGCTCCACGGTGTTGAGCTTCTCGTCGATGACGAAGAAGAGCTCGTCCGTGATCTCGTGCATGCGGCGGTTGTTGTCCTGCATGTAGATGTTCTCGGTCTTCTGCATCAGGACCTTCACACCCTGCTCCGAGAGGTACTTAATCAGCGGCTTGTACTTAGGCAAACCCTTGTGCGTGCGATAGAGCTTCACACCACCATCCACCTCGTTGCCCTCGCCGATGAGCGTGCGGGCCTCGGCCAGCAGGTTTGTTACGAGGTTCTTCTGCAGGTTGTAGAGGTGCTCGATGGCGGGACGATACTCCTCGAAGAGCTGGTCATCGCCCTTGGGTACGGGACCCGAGATGATGAGCGGCGTACGAGCGTCGTCGATCAATACCGAGTCGACCTCATCGACGATGGCGAAGTGGTGCTTGCGCTGCACCAGATCGGCGGGCGACGAAGCCATGTTGTCGCGCAGGTAGTCGAAACCGTACTCGTTGTTCGTACCGAAGGTGATGTCGGCCATGTAGGCACGGCGACGAGCCTCCGAGTTGGGCTGCGTGTCGTCGATGCAGGCTACCGACAGACCGTGGAACTGGTACATCGGGCCCATCCACTCCGAGTCACGCTTGGCGAGGTAGTTGTTCACCGTCACCACGTGTACACCCTTGCGAGCCAAGGCGTTGAGGAATACAGGCAGCGTAGCCACAAGCGTCTTACCCTCACCCGTAGCCATCTCGGCGATCTTACCCTTGTGCAGTACAACACCACCAAAGAGCTGTACATCGTAGTGCACCATGTCCCACTTCAGGTCGTTACCACCGGCGATCCAGTGGTTCTGGTAGATGGCCTTGTCGCCCTCGATGGTGACAAACTCCTTCTCGGCCGCCAGGTTGCGGTCGAAATCGTTGGCCGTTACGACCACCGTGTCGTTCTGGGCGAAACGGCGAGCCGTATCCTTCATGATGGCAAAGGCCTCGGGCAGAATCTCGTCCAGCACCTGCTCGATCTTCTCGTCGATCGTCTTCGTGAGCTGGTCGATCTCCTTCGAGAGCTTCTCCTTCACGTCGAGTGCCGTCTCGGGCTTCTCGAGCTCGGCCTTGAGGGTCGCTTTGCGCTCCTCATCGGCGGCGATGAAGTCGGCAATCTTCTGCTTCAAGGCCTCGCTGCGTGCGCGCAACTCGTCGTTCGTGAGCTGCTCGATCGAGGGATAGACGGCCTTGATCTTCTGAATATAGGGTTCAATTTGTTTGCGGTCCTTGTCGGCTTTCGAGCCGAAGACCAACTTAATCAGACTGGCTAAAATGTCCATATCGTTGTTTTATTGTTTTTGCGTAATGGCTATAAATCCTCCAAAGATACAAATTTTTCACTAAACAAACAAAAATAGGCCCTAAAGGGCCTTGTTTTTATCGGATTTGGAGCTGATAGGGTGATTTGTGCCGCCTATTTTGCCTCGCGCAGGATGCGACGAGCCACGGGACAGTGGGTGCAGTTGCGCTTCAGACAGTGGACGGTCGAGAGTTGCAGCAGCGCCTGGGTCTCGAAACTGTCGCGGGGCTTCAGACCGCGATTTTGCCAGGCGCGGATATAACGGTTGTCCTCGGCCGGCAGGGTCTCAAGTAGTGAGATGGCGCGATCGCGCAGGTGCTCCTTGCCGATGTAGGAACCATAGGCAAATTGCAACATGGCCACCAGGTTGATTCCCAGGATGTGGGCTTTGAAGGCTCCAAGACGTTTCGGGCGGGAGTTCTCCTGCCGATCAGCCGGCACATAGTGGTCGCGCCAATAGTGATCGGCCTCGATGCAGAACAGTCGCTCCACCTCCTCCTCGTTGTGGCAGGCAAGCATGCGGTCGAACATCATCTCATCTTGGCGAAAGAATGCGGCCGCCTGGGCCAGTCTGAGTGCCGGATGGTTGGCCGGGCGAATCTCGTGCAGGGTCCACTCGCGGATCGGCATCGGTTCGATTTGGTATTTGGCCTGCAGATGGTCGTACTCACGGCGCAACATGGAGGTGTAGCTGTCGTGGGGATAGAGGTCCAGGAGCCCTGAAGCACCAAACAACATCGCCTCGATGCCGTGCGGGGTGAGGCGTTCGCGCAAAACGATGCGGTAGGGGACACGACGGGCCAATTCGAGGTAGGCCTCCTGGTTTTGGCTGTCGCCTAAGGTGCGGAAGTAGAGCAGGTAAAAGGTCTGGTTCCAATTTTCGCCACTCTCTCGGTGCAACTCCTCGACGAGTTGCATCTTGCGCTCCAGTCGTTCGTAGAGGAGCGTGGTGTAGAGTTCGGTGCGAAAGAGCGGATCGAGCGCAGCAAGATACTGCCCGCAGCGCGGTGAATCGTTCTCGGCATCGCGTTGCAGACGTTCCAGTAGCTGTTTGTCGCGCTCGTCGGGCATGGTGTGGGGCGTTTAAAAGAGGTTCAGTTCCAGCAGGGCCTCCTCCGACATCATGCTCTTATCCCACACCGGTTCGAAGGTCAGGATGACATTCACCTCGTTGACGTGCTTGACTTTGCCCACCTGCACATTGACATCCTCGACCAGCATATCGGCCATCGGGCAGTTCGGAGCGGTGAGGGTCATGCGGATCGTAGCCACACCGTCGGGCGTGTAGTCAATCTCGTAGATGAGTCCCAGGTCATAGATGTTGACCGGAATCTCAGGGTCGTAGATGTTTTTGAGGGTCAGGATAATATCCTTTTCGACCTGCAATATCTCTTCGGGGGTCATCATGTCTCTTAGCACGTTTTGTTGGCGTAGGCCAAGGCGTAAAGTTTCATCTGTTTGATCATCGCCAGCAGTCCGTTCGAGCGGGTGGGCGAGAGGTTGGCAGCCAGGCCGATGGCGTCGATGAAGTAGAGCTCCATGTCGAGCACCTCGCGGGCCGTGCGGCCGCTCATGACGCGGATCAGCAGCGAGATGATGCCCTTGGTGATGATGGCGTCGCTGTCGGCCGTGAAGTAGAGTTTGCCCTCCTCCTCGCGCGCGTCGATCCATACGCGCGACTGGCAGCCGTTGATCAGATACTGCTCGGTGCGGTGTGCGGGATCGATGGCGGGAAGCTGTTCGCTGAGCGAAATCAGGTAATCGTATTTATCGAGCCAATCGTCGAAAATCGAGAACTCCTCGATGATCTCTTCTTGAATTGTATCCATGTCTAAAGTGGTCAAATGTTAATGGGTAAGTTCCTCCAGCTCATTGCCTTCGCAGGCCTCCGGCTCTCTGATCTCCATCAAACGTGCCAAGGTGGGGGCTACGGAGGTCATGTCGGCCTGACGGCGAATCGTGCGGGCGCCGATACCGTGGCCGTAGAAGATCAGCGGCACCTGGCGGTCGTAGCCATACATCGAGCCCGAACTCGAGCGGAGCAGTTCGCGCTCCTCGATCTGGCCGGGTTGCAGGTTGAGTATTACGTCACCCGAACGGCGCGGGTAGAAACTGTTCTACATGCGGCGGGCGTAACCACTTCCGAAGTAGCTCGTGCGCAGGGCCGTAGCAGCCAGAGCGTGCGATACGCCGCTGAACTGCTGGGCAAAGATCGCTACCTCGTTCTGCACCTCGTCCAGACGCAGGTTGCGCTCGTAGATGAGGTTGTGGTTCAGGAAGATCGACTGGTTGCGATAGCCCAGTACCCAGACCCCCGCTCCGTAGCGTACGTTGAGGAATCCGTTGACAATCACGCGGAACTGCTGGGCGTTGAAACGGTCGGTAGGCTGCTCCTCATTCAGGTCGTAGGAGGCGCTGGTGCCATGGTCCGAGGTGAGTAACACGAGGCAATCCTGCTCCTTGACCTGCGCAAAGAGGAAGGTGAGGAAGTCGGCCAACTCCTTGTCCAGGCGGTAGTACATATCCTCTACCTCGATCGATTCGGGACCGTAGATCTGGTTGATGTGGCGGGCCGAGTCGAAGTAGAGATTCAGCAGGTCGGGCTTTTCGTCCTTACCCATCTCGTATTGGGCGATCACCTGCTTGGCCATGCCGATTACGACGCTGTTGCCGGCCGGAGTATAGGCCAGACGCTCGCCGTAGTTCTGCGGTGTGGCGCGACGCGGTGTGCTTTGTGCTTGACGTTTACCGCTGACCACCAGGCGGATATCCGAGTGGCGCGTGTTGTGGTACTTATCCTTCGGCAGAATCTGACGCCAGTCGGGGAGCAGGTACGAGAGGTTGTAGCCTTCGCGGTTGCTGCGTGCCATCCATTCGGGCATCGAACGGGTGTAGTAGAGCGACGAAGTCCACTCCGCCTCGGTCGGCTCAACCCAGAAAATATCGCCCGAGCGACCACCCATGATGATGGCCGAGGAGGCGGAGAGGGCCAACGATACAGCCTTGCTCTCGGGGCTTTGCGTACGCAGCGCTTCGGCCAATGTCGGGGCGATGAGGTGGTAACCGCCTTCGCCTCGACGACCCTCCGTGAGGCTGACCATCGAGTTGTCGGTGTAGTCGAACCAATAGTCACCCACCACGCCGTGCATCGAGGGCATGGCACCCGTAGCGAGCGTGGCAAGCGAGACGGGCGTAGTGGTCTGCTGGTAGTCGTAGCAACCCTCGGTGTAGTAGGCGCCACCCTCCATCAGACGCTTGAAACCGCCCTCCGTGAAGTTGTCGGCATAGCGCTCCAGATCGCCGGCACGCATCGAGCCCACGACAATCTGCACCACCAAACGGGGTGCTTTGGCCTCGACGAACGTGCAAGCAAAGAGTGCTGTGAGCAGCAGTAAAAATCGTTTCATAGTCGAAAAGTTCGGAACATTAGGGCAAAGGTACGAAAAATGTGTTACACTCTTCCTTTCAGCAGGGCGATTTCGGCCGAAAAATCGTGATTATTTTTCCGTTGCTCCTCCTCCATCCGTTCGATGATGCGCCGACACTCATTTCGGTACTGCTCCGAGGCGGGATTCAAGGGGCGGTGGGCGGCAAAGGAGGTCAGCGTACGCAGGCGATTCATCGTGTTGCGTGTCTCGTCGTCAAAGGCGGCTTCTGCGAACTTTTCGTAGATGTAGCTGACGGCCTGCGGTGAGGGGTGGCAGAGGTCGTCGGCGTAGAAACGGTAGTCGCGCAGATCGTCGAGCAGAAGCTCGTAGGCCGGGAAATAGTGGCCGTTTGGATGTTTTGAGCAGAGCTCCTCGACTGCTAGGCGCAATGTCGCTTTGCTCACGGCGTTGCCCTCCGCACCGTCGCCCAGGTGACGAATGGGGCTCACGGTGAAGATGAACTGCTTCGCAGGGTGGCGCTGCATCATCAGCGACCAGCGTTGTGTGATCTCGTGCAGGCTGGCCAGCTCGCGCGTAAAGAGGGATTGGGGTTGCTTGTGGCAGTTGGCAACCACCTCGCCGTTCAAGCGATAGAGCCACGCCGTGCCAAAGGTGACCAAAACGTGGTCGGCCTCGTGAAAGCGAAGCTGGGTCTGGTAGAGCGCCTCATTGGCTTCGTTGAGTAGCTCGTCGGCCTTGTCGCTGGTGAAGCGTGTCGGCAATCCGTAGAGGAAGTGGTCGCCCGAAGTGTGTTGCTGCACCTCATCCGGGGTGAAGACTACCTGGTGCAGGGCGCGTCCCAGCAAACCGTAGATCGACAGCGGATTGAAGAGTGTGCCCAGCGGGTTGCGCGTGATGGGAAATTTGTCGGCTTCGAGTCGAGCGCCCACCTCGTCGGCAAAGCACGAACCGATGGCGAAAATCGGCTCGCCGTAGCGAATCTTTCGAGCAAAAGGCGATGCTTTTAATTCTGTGCGAAATTTCATAGGGCAAATTTAAGTATTTTTATACACTTTCTTCTTACCTTTGCTGTATGAAGATCAAGGCGAATTGCAAAATAAATCTCGGATTGGATGTCCTCTGTCGCAGAGCGGATGGCTTTCATGAGTTGGAGACGGTGATGGTGCCCGTCAAGGGTCTCTATGATGAATTGGAGGTGGAACGCATCATGGGTACGGGTGCCGTCTTTGAGAATCGGGGCTTGGCAGTCGATTGCCCGGCCGAGCAGAATATCTGTTTGAAGGCCTTTCACCTCATGCGCGATCGCTACGGGGTGGATGGTGTACGTATCGCTCTGGATAAGCGAGTGCCCTTTGGTGCAGGCCTGGGTGGCGGCTCGGCAGATGGTACGATGACGCTGTTGGCTCTCAATGAGTTGTTTGCTCTTTCTCTGGATGAGCAGACCCTGATTGACCTGGCCGCCGAGCTGGGTAGCGATACGGCCTTCTTTGTGCGCAATACGCCCCAGCTTTGCACGGGGCGCGGTGAAAAGATGACCCCGATCGAGCTCCCAATCGAGGGGCTTTGGATTGCCCTTATCAAGCCCGACGAAGGGGTCTCGACCCGCGAAGCCTATGCGGGGGTGAAGCCCGCCGTACCCGCCGTGTCGCTCCGTGAGCGGCTGGCGCAGCCCATCACGGCCTGGCAGGGGAGTGTGAAAAACGACTTCGAACCCCACATCTTTGCCGCCCATCCGGCCATTGCTACCGCCAAGGAGCAGCTACTCGCTGCCGGTGCATGCTATGCCTCGATGTCGGGCAGCGGCTCGACCGTCTTTGGTCTCTTCGATAGCGAAGAAAAGGCGCGGAAGATTGATACGCCCTTTATCTATCAGCTCTAAAGGGATCTAAAGGTTACTAAGGGAAATGAAAAGGGGCTGTCCGTTTGGGCAGCCCCTTTCTTAAATTATGAAATTCTCGTTACTTCACCGGAATCTTGGCAATGCGGGCCTCGTGACGGCCACCCTCAAACTCGGTCGAGAAATACTCGTCGAGAATTGCTACAGCCTCATCGTTTGAGATGAAGCGGGCGGGCAGCACGACTACGTTGGCGTCGTTGTGCTGACGAATCAGGTGGGCAATCTCCGGTAACCAGCACAGACCGGCGCGGATGCCCTGGTGCTTGTTGAGGGTCATCGAGATACCCTCACCCGAGCCGCAGAGACCTACACCGCAATCTACCTCACCCTGCTCGACAGCCTCGGCCAGCGGATGGCCATAGTCGGCATAGTCGACACTCTCGGGCGAGTGAGCACCAAAGTCATAGACCTCGTATCCCTTTGCCTGGAGGTAACCCACAACAAACTCTTTCATCTCATAGCCGGCGTGATCGCTGGCAATACCTACTTTTTTCATAGCGGTTGGTGTATTTTTAGGTTGTTTTACTCGCTCTTAGCGGCACGCTTGCGATCCACGTCGTGCAGCAGAATCTTTCTCAGACGCATCGAGTGGGGCGTAACCTCTACATACTCATCCTCCTTGATGTACTCCAGCGCCTCCTCGAGCGTGAAGACCTTCGGGGGTACAATCACGGCCTTCTCATCCGAGCCCGAAGCACGCATGTTGGTCAGCTGCTTGGCCTTCGTTACGTTGACCGCAATGTCGTTCTGACGCGTATGCTCGCCGATAACCTGACCCTCGTAGACCGGATCCATCGGGGCGATGAAGAAGCGGCCACGATCCTGCAACTTGTCGATCGAGTAGGCGTAGGCCGTACCCGTCTCGGAGGCAATAATCGAACCGTTCGTGCGCATCTCGATGTCGCCCATCCAGGGCTCAAAGCCCTTCAGACGGTGGGTCATGATCGCCTCACCGGCCGTGGCGGTCAGCATGTTTGATCTTAGACCGATGATGCCACGCGAAGGGATGTCGAACTCCAGACGTACGCGGTCGCCGTTGGCGGTCATGTTGGTCATCGTACCACGGCGGCGAGTGGTCATCTCGATCACCGTGCCCGAGCAGCTGTCCGGGCAGTCTACGGTCATCTCCTCGACCGGCTCGCACTTCACACCGTCGATCTGCTTGATGATGACGCGGGGCTGACCCACCTGCAACTCATAACCCTCGCGGCGCATCGTCTCAATCAGCACCGAGAGGTGCAGCACACCACGTCCGAAGACGTTGAACGAATCGGCCGAGGGACCCGGCGTAACGCGCAGGGCGAGGTTCTTCTCCAACTCGCGATCCAAACGCTCTTTGAGGTGGCGCGAGGTGACAAACTTGCCGTCCTTGCCGAAGAAGGGCGAATTGTTAATCGTAAAGAGCATCGACATGGTCGGCTCGTCGATGGCAATCGGCGGCAGCGGCTCGGGATTCTCGTAGTCGCAGATCGTGTCACCGATCTCGAAGCCTTCGATACCCATCAGCGAGCAGATCTCGCCGCAGTGTACCTCCTCGACCTTCTTTTTCGACAGACCCTCGAAGACCCACAGCTCCTTGATGCGCGATTTAATCAGGGTCTCGCCATCGCGCTTGGCGAGGGTGACAGGCTGGCCGGCACGCAACGTACCGCGCGTGAGCTTACCTACGGCCGAGCGACCCGTGTAGGCTGAGAATTCGAGTGAGGTGATGAGCAACTGGGGCGTACCCTCGACCGTCTCCGGCTCGGGAATCTCGTCGATGATGGCATCCAGGAGCGGAATGAGCGAATCGGTCTTCTCGTTCCACTTATGCGACATCCAGCCCTGCTTGGCCGAGCCATAGATGGTCTTGTAGTCGAGCTGCTCCTCCGTGGCGTCGAGCGTAAACATCAGGTCAAAGACCTGCTCGTTGACCACCTCGGGACGGCAGTTCTGCTTGTCCACCTTGTTGATCACCACGATCGGCTTCTTACCCAACGAGAGGGCCTTCTGCAGCACGAAACGGGTCTGGGGCATGGTGCCCTCAAAGGCATCGACCAGAAGCAGTACGCCGTCGCACATGTTCAGCACACGCTCTACCTCACCACCAAAGTCGGCGTGACCCGGGGTGTCGATGATGTTAATCTTGTAGTCCTTGTAGATAACCGAAACGTTCTTCGAGAGAATCGTAATACCTCGCTCGCGCTCCAGGTCGTTGTTGTCCAAAATCAGATCGCCATTCGATTTGGCGTTGTCGCGCAGGATGTTACCTGCCATGATCATCTTGTCCACGAGGGTCGTCTTGCCGTGGTCGACGTGGGCAATGATGGCAATGTTACGCAGTTTTTGCATAGAGAAATTTTTTGATGTGCAAATGTAGCCATTTTCTTCGAAAATATACTAAATTTGGGGGCGTAAAAACACAACGAATGATGAATCCCGATTTTACGGTGCGCGAGACGAGTCGCGTGTATATCGCCTCGGCGCCCGAATTACTGCCTGAATTGGTGGCCGACAGACGGGTGGTGGTCATTACTGATGCCACCATCGATCGCCTCTATCAGGATCTGATCGCCCCCTATGAGAAGATCCTAATCGGCCGTGGTGAGTCGATCAAGACCCTGCAGACGGTTGAGCAGATTGTGCGTCATCTGGTTGCGCTCGGTGCCGATCGCAAGACCTTCCTGCTTGCGGTGGGTGGCGGTATCGTAAGCGATATCACGGGCTTTGTCGCCTCGATCTACATGCGTGGCCTTTCGTTTGGTTTCGTCTCCACAACGTTGCTTGGCCAGGTTGATGCCTCGGTGGGCGGCAAGAACGGAGTAAACCTCGACGGCTTTAAGAATATGGTGGGTTGCTTTACCCAACCCGAGTTTGTGATATGCGACCCCGCTATGCTTCAGACGCTTCCTGAGCGGGAGTTCCGAGCCGGTATGGCCGAGATTGTGAAGTCGTCGATTATTGGCGACGAGGCGATGTTCGAGCGACTGGAGCGGACGACTCTGGCGGAGCTGCGTCGCGATCGGGAGCTGCTGACTGCGGCGGTGCGTTCGGCCGTTCGTGTGAAGGCTGAGATTGTCGAGCGCGATGAGCGTGAGGCGGGTGATCGCCGTCTGCTGAATCTGGGACATACGCTGGCACATGCCATCGAGAAGAGTACCCCGAAGATGATCCATGGCGAAGCGGTGGCTGTCGGCACGGCCGTGGTGGCCGATGTGGCAGCTCGGATGGGGCTGATAGACAGCGCCCAGCGTGATCGCATCTGCGCCCTGCTGGTGCGCCTGGGGTTGGTGATTGCTCCGCCCGTGGCAATGAGTAAATTGCTGAAGGTGATGACCAAAGATAAGAAGAGCGCCGGCGAAAATCTCCACCTGGTCCTGCCGCGCGCGATTGGCCACTGCGAGGTGGTGACGGTCGAAAAACAGCAGCTTGCCACCTGGTTTATGTAGGCCACCGGTCCACCGCTTGATAGCAAAAAAAAGGAGTGTCGTTTGACACTCCTTTTTTTTGTGGATGTGGCTCCCGAAGCGGATTTAACGATTGAAGATCGTCTTGATGATCAGCTCCGTGGCGCCCTGGTTGCTGTGCGTGTAGTTGCGGGCGGCGTGCGATGCGGCGGCCAGTTGCTCGGCCTCATCGCGTAAGGGTGCAAACCAGGCCGCAAGCTCCTCGTAGTTGGTGATGGATTGGGCAGCACCGATCTCGACCAGGTCGCGAGCCTCCTTGAATTTCTGGTAGTTGGGGCCAAATGCAATCGGCAGACCGAATGTTGCCGCCTCCAACGTGTTGTGGATGCCGACACCGAATCCGCCACCAATATAGCCCCACGAAGCGTAGCCGTAGGCCGAGGCGAGCAGACCCACTGTGTCCAAAATCAGCAACTGTTGCTCCTCGATCGGGGTTGTTTCATCGCATTGCGTGTAGCGTACAGCACCCCCGCGTGTGGCCTCGATCAGGTGTGTGATGCGTCCCTCGTCCATCTCGTGGGGAGCGATCAGGAACTTCAACTGCGGGTTGTCGTTCGCAAGACGAATGAGCAACTCCTCATCCGGCCCCCAGCTCGATCCGGCGATAAAAAGCTGTTTTTCCGCTTTGAAGCGCTCGATGAGTGCCACCTTTTTAGCCTCGCGGGCAATCTTGGCTACGCGGTCGAAGCGCGTATCGCCTGCCACTTGAACCTGCTCGAAGCCCAACTCGGCGAGCAGCTCCTTCGACTCCTGGTTTTGGACAAAGAGCGTCTCGAAAGTGTGCAGAATCTTGCGCCACGGAGCGCCGTAGCGGCGGAAGAAGACCGAATTGCGACGGAAAATGGCCGAGACTACAAAGGTGCGAATCGAGCGACGTCTGAGCTCGGTGAGCATGTTGAGCCAGAACTCGTATTTGACGAAGATGGCAATCTCGGGGTGGGCGATGTCGAGGAAACGGCGCACGTTGCGACGCGTGTCGATTGGCAGGTAGAAGATGTAATCGGCGCCCGTGTAATTCTTGCGTACCTCGTAGCCCGAGGGCGAGAAGAAGGTGAGCAGAATTTTGTATTCGGGATGGCTTTCGCGGATGGCCTCGATGAGCGGACGACCCTGCTCAAACTCGCCGAGCGAGGCGACATGTACCCAGACAATGCGAGCCGACGGGTCGATCTTTGCCTGCATGCGTGCAAAGAGATCCTTTCTGCCTTCGCTCCACAGACGAGCCTTCTTGTTTTTCAATCCGGCCAGTCGAATCAGTGCGGCGTAAAGGCCCATGATCAAGTCATATAACCACATCTTATTATCGCCTTTTTTTGCTTGTGATTCGGCAAAAATAATACAAAAAAATCAAAAAGACAAACCTGTCGATTTACCACGAGCATTCGGCTACCCGTTCGATCAGTTCAACCTGCATCGTTCCCTCCGGCGTAACAAGTACCGACGCGAGGTCAAATTGCCATTCGTAGCCCTCATAGCGACGGGCATACGTACCCACGTAGAGCCGTGCTGCACGATGTAGCGAGCGGATTTTGGTGGGGGTGAGCGCCTCCTCGGGGGTCGTGAGCGCACCCGCCTGACGGGTCTTGACCTCGATCAGGTGCAACACCTCGTGACGGCGAGCCACAATGTCTAACTCGTAAGCACCGCTGCGCCAGTTGCGGGCACAAATCTCGTAACCCGCTCCGCGCAGGAAGCGTACGACGGCCTCCTCGCCCAGTCGCCCGATGCGACCCCGTTCGGTTTCGTGCGAGTCGATCATCTTCGTTTAGTGGATGATGCGTTGGATGGAGTTGGCGCGCGAAATGAGCTCATGCAGCCCCTCCGTGTCGTCGCGCTCGATCATGCGGCGCATCAGCTGCAGCTGGTGGATATGTTCGCGCAGAACATCCAGCACGTTGTATTTGTTCTGCATCAAGATCGGAACCCAGGTCGATGACGAACTCTTCGCCAGACGCACCGTGCTCTCAAAACCACCACCCGCCAGGTCGAAGATGTGGCGATCCTCGCGCTCCTTCTCCAGAACCGTGTTTGCAAGGGCGAAGGAGGTGATGTGCGAGATGTGCGAGATGTAGGCCGTGTGCAGATCGTGCTCCTCGGCTGCCATGTAGCTTAGCGGTGCTTCGAGGGCGCGGAAGAGCTCCTCGACCCGCTGCAGGGCATCGGCATCGCTACGCTCGCGCTCGCAGATGACCACCGTGCGGTTCTTGAATGCACCATGTACGGCAGCCTTCGGGCCGCTGTACTCCGTACCCCACATGGGGTGCACGGCTACGAAACGACCACGGCGAGCGTGCTGGTCAATCAGTTCGCACAGTTCACCTTTGGTCGAACCAAGGTCGATGACCACCTGCTTGTCGGTGGCGCGGTTCAGGGCCTTGATGGCCAGCGTAGGAATCGTATCGACGGGCGTGGCGAGGATCGTCAGGTCGGCCTCCGAGACTCCCTGCTCGA
>JAFZFJ010000220.1 GCA_017555975.1 Alistipes sp.
CGCCTCCTCGGGGGTGAAGGGCATCGAGAAGTAGTTGCCGTTATCGACACCTACACCGTTCGGATCGAAGTGTTCAGTTGCCATAATTTTGGGTGATCTAACCCACAAAGTTACAAAAAAATATATTTTTAGCTATATTTGTCGGTGTAAAACCCTTTTTTCGATGAAAAAACGACGCCCCGTTATTGTATTGGATCGAGCGATCCCCTTCTTGGCTGATCTTTTGGCCACGAGTTGCGAGGTGCGCGCCTTGCCCGGAGGAGCTATCTCGGCCACGGATGTACGCGATGCAGATGCGTTGGTGGTGCGTACCCGCACCCGCTGCGATGAGGCGTTGCTCGCAGGATCGAGCGTGCGATTGGTCATCACGGCGACGATTGGCCACGATCATATCGATCGTGCGTGGTGCGCCGAAGCTGGCATTCGGGTCGAAACGGCCGCCGGATGCAATGCCCGAGGGGTTTTGCAGTGGGTCTCGGCAGTGTTGGCCGGTGCGGCACGACGGGGTGGATGGCACCCCTCGGAGCGAACGCTGGGTATCGTGGGCGTAGGTCATGTTGGTTCGCTGGTCAAAGCCTATGCCGAGGCGTGGGGTTTTCGCGTGCTGTGTTGCGACCCGCCCCGCGAGGAGCGCGAAAAGTTGGGCTTTTTGTCGCTCGATGAGGTGGCTAAAGAGGCCGATTTGCTAACCTTTCATACACCCCTCGATGCTTCGACCCACCATCTGGCCGATGCACGCTTGTTGGCGATGCTGAAGCCTGACTGTCTGCTGATTAACTCGTCGCGTGGTGCGGTGGTGGATAACAAGGCGTTGCTCGAGAGCGGCCTGAGTTGCGCCCTCGATGTGTGGGAGGAGGAGCCGTTGCTCGATCTTGCATTATTGGCCCGCGCTGTGGTGGCTACGCCCCACGTGGCAGGCTATACGGCGCAAGGTAAGGCAAATGCCTCGGCCATTGCGGCGCGCCTTTTGAGTGAGGAGTTTGATCTGCCGTTCGCGGCTTGGTATCCGGCTGAGGTGATGCCTCCTATGCCACGTCCGATTGCGTGGGAGGAGCTCTGTCGTACGATCGATGCACATTGCGATCTCAGAGCCGAGAGTCAGATGCTGAAACGTGCCCCCGAACAATTCGAGGCCCTGCGTGACGGATACCATTATCGCGAGGAGTATTTTTGATTTTTTCGGCCTAATTTGTATCTTTGCCGCGTTATGTATCAGCGCATCATTCGCCCCTGGCTCTTTTCGCTCTCGTGTGAGCAGTCGCACCGCATGGCTATTTTGCTGTTGCGGATTGCCGGTTTTGTGCCCGGAGGTCGATGGTTGTTGAAGAAGTGTTGTGCGGTTGAGGACCCCTCGCTCAGTCGTGAGGTCTTCGGCGTAAAGTTCCGCAATCCGATCGGTATGGCGGCCGGTTTCGACCGCAACGGTGAGGTCTATGGCGAACTTTCGGCTATGGGCTTCGGCTTTGTTGAGATTGGGTCGGTAACTCCCCGCCCGCAGTCGGGAAATCCCACTCCGCGCATCTTCAGCCTGCAGCGCGACCGTGCGGTTATCCACCGCGCAGGCCATCCGAATCGAGGTCTGGAGAGTACGTTGCGCCATCTGCGCCATGGTCATAAAGAGGTGGTTGTAGGTTGTAATATTGCCTGCAATGCCTCGACACCTCCGTCGGAAGCACCTGCCGATTATCTGCGTTGCTTCCGCAATCTGTACCAATATGCCGACTATTTCACGGTTGATTTGAGCGGTGATGATGTGCAGAACGAGCAGATTATCCGCAGTGAAAGCTATATCCGTAGCGTGCTGGAACCGCTGTTCGACTTCCGTCGTGGACAGAATCAATACCGCCCTATTCTGGTAAAGATCTCGCCCGATTTGACCGATGAGGAGATTGATCGTGTGACCGAAATCCTGATCGCAACGCCGCTGGATGGCGTGGTGGCAACGAACGGAACCACTTCGCGTGAGGGGTTGACCGCTTCGCCCTCCTCGCTCAAACGCATTGGGGCGGGACGCCTGAGTGGTCGTCCGCTGACGGCCCGTTCGATCGAGATTGTACGCCGTATTCACGAGCGTTCGGGTGGTAACTACCCGATTATCGGTTCGGGCGGTATGATGACGGCCGACGATGTGGAGGCTATATTGGCTGCCGGAGCCGATCTGGTGCAGCTCCATACGGGCTACCTCTACGAAGGTCCGCGTCTGCTGAAAGAGATCTGTCATCGCCTGATTCCGAAGCCGGAGGAGGCTGCGCCCGAAGTGGATGGCGAGACCCCGGTCGAGGATGTTGTGGCCGATGTTGCAACACCGACCGAGCAGCACAATGAATAACACAAGGAGCGTGTCAGGATGGCACGCCCTTATCTATTATAAGGTATATGCAAGCAACCATTATTACGATTGGCGACGAGATCTTGATTGGTCAGATCGTCGATACCAACTCTGTGTCGATTGCCCGCAAACTGAACGAAGCGGGAATTGTCGTGCGCGAAAAGTGCTCGATTGGCGACAGTCGCGAGGAGATCATCTTGGCGATTCGTCGTGCCGAGCAGACGTCGCAGGTGATTATCCTGACGGGCGGTCTGGGCCCCACGAAGGACGATATTACGAAAAAGACCCTCGCCGAGCTTTTCAATTGCGAGATGCGCTTCGATGAGGCGGTTGCCGAACATGTCGAGCGCATGCTTACGGCGCGTGGTATTGCTTTCAATGCGCTGAATCGTTCGCAGGCGGAGGTGCCGGCCGCATGCGAGGTGTTGCATAATGCCCACGGCACGGCTCCGGGTATGTGGTTCGAGGACGAGGGACGTGTGATTGTCTCGTTGCCGGGTGTCCCTTTTGAGATGGAACACCTGATGCAGGATATGGTGATGCCGCGTCTAAAGAGCCACTTCGCGCTGCGTCAGATTGTCCATCGCACGCTCATCACGTCGGGCCTGGCCGAGTCGCTCCTGGCTGAGCGTATCGAAAAGTGGGAGGATGCCCTGCCCGACTACCTGAAGCTGGCCTACCTGCCCGCGGCGGGTATTGTGCGTCTGCGCCTTTCGGCCTACGAGGTAGAGGGTCAGGTGGTTCGCGAGGAGATCGATCGCCAATTTTCGGAGTTGCGCAAGTTGATTCCCGACTACGTGGTGGGCTTCGAGACGGCTACCGTCGAGGAGCAGGTGCATCAGACGCTTATCGAGCGTGGTCAGACGTTGGCAGTGGCTGAGAGTTGCACAGGAGGCAAGATCGCCTCGAAATTTACCGCCATGGCAGGTGCTTCGACCTACTTTCTGGCGGGACTTACGACCTACTCAAACGAGGCGAAGGTGTCGCTGCTGGGGGTAGATCCGCAGTTGATTGAACAATATGGAGCGGTGAGCGAAGAGGTGGCGCGAGCCATGGCCGAAGGGACACGTCGCGTAACGGGTGCCGATTATGCCGTCGCAACAACCGGTATTGCCGGACCGACGGGTGGCTCGGAGCTCAAGCCGGTCGGCACGGTGTGGTTTGCGCTTGCAACAGCAAACGAGACGATTGCCGTGCGACACCTCTGCGGTACGGACCGCGGTCAGGTGATTGACCGAGCTACGGCCTACGCAATTCGCCTGCTGAATGAGAAACTCCGTGGTAGATAACGTTATTTTGGGGGTGAAATGCAAATAATTTTGAGTTTTGAATTTTGAATTCTAAATTTTTGCGTATATTTGCACTCCCTTTTGGGGTATTATAATTAAACAAAATTTACGGAACTATGAAGGTTTGCGAAATCACTGGTAAGGTGGCGATGACCGGCAACAACGTGTCGCACTCGCACCACAAGACCAAGCGCACGTTCAGTCCTAACCTGAAAACCAAGCGCTTCTGGTCGGAAGAGGAGGGCCGCTGGATTACCTTGAAGGTATCGGCAGCCGGTATGAAAACTATTAACAAAAAGGGTCTTGCTGTAGCTATCCGTGAGGCAGCTGCTCCGAAGAAGATCTACTAAACCGCGTTTAAGAAATGGCAAAGAAAGGTAACAGAGTGCAGGTCATCCTTGAGTGCACCGAGCAGCGTGAGAGCGGCGTTCCCGGTATGTCGCGTTACATCACCA
>JAFZFJ010000221.1 GCA_017555975.1 Alistipes sp.
GGAGAACCTTAAGCTGGACTCTACGCTGGAGCTTGCCGAGCGCAATTTCGGACTCTCGCTGTCCGACCGCTACTGGATCGATGACGTGGATGCACCCCAGCGATGGGAAGACATCAACTTCTTTGACAATGACTTCTCGGACGACCTAGGCATCCTTACGCTGGGACAGGACTCCAGCGCGTCGATGGAGCGTCCCGACTACGCGCATGTGAACCTCACCTCGCCAAGCTCCACCGTTGGCGGGGACCTTCGCAAGAAGTGGAAGATCATCGACGGCACACGCGTCCTCGTGAAGTCGGGCGTTGGATTCGTTAACCAAGAGCCATACAACGAGGTCGTGGCCACCGAGCTGCACCGCAGACTGCTAGAGCCGGGCACCTTTACCGAGTACTACCTGCTCGAGGAGGACCGTCGTGTGTACAGTGCCTGCAACAACATGCTGCGCGATGACGAGGAGCTGGTAAGCGCCTACGACCTTATCCGTCGTCGCAAGCAGAGCAACAACGAGAGCGACCTCATGTTCTACGTGCGCTGCTGCGAAGAGCTGGGCATCCCCCACGTGATGGACGACCTCGCGCGCATGTTTGCCTGCGACTATGTGCTGGCGAACCGCGACCGTCACTGGCGGAACTTCGGCGTAATACGCAACGTGGAGACGTTGCGCGGAACACGACTCGCCCCCATATTCGACACAGGCGCCTGCCTATGGTCGGACGTTCCGCGGCTGGAGCTACCCATCGACTTCAAGTACACGGCCAAGCCCTTCAAGTACAACGGTATGCGCCCCTACGACCAGCTGCACCTCTTCGAAGGTCACTTGGGCTGGGTGAGCGAGGATGCGCTCGCGGACTTCTGCGACTGTGTAGGCGACGTGCTAGGACAGAACCCAAACATCGCCCCGGCGCGCATGGACGCCATCGTGCGCCAGGTGCGTAAGTTGGCAAGCGACGTGGTGTACGTCGCGCGTCACTAAGCGCGTTTGGCAAAGGGGGGTACTTCCCTTTGCTCGGCTATAGTGAGCGAAGGTAGTCCTCGACGTTTTCGTAAGATATGCCATCCAGCTCCTGGGGCGTCCCGCGGTAAAGCACACAGCGATGTTCAATGGAGCCATAGCGCGTTTCCACAGCAACGAGCTTATCGTTATCGAGCAGATGGCGGCGCTGGGCTGGGTGCGTCTCCGTACTGTGCTTAATCTCGTAGAGAGAGCAGCAGTCGCGTTCTGGCCAAAACACGACCATGTCGAATTCGCCGATAGCAAACTGTAACTTGAAGACCTCCGCTCTAGGCAGGGCGGCTCCCGTCTCGATCAGCACGATATCCTCGAGCATGCGACCACGTATCTCGCTGAGGATGCGCTCTGTTACTGCCCGACGCTCCGCCAGAGGAACTGCGCGGAACGCATCGTCCCCCATAAGCGCAGACACCAGCGCCTTTGCCTGAGCATAGCGCAGACCTGGTTGCGAGACCGCAACACGAGAGCTTCGCAGGTTGTAGTTCCTAACGTCCACGATCGGTATATCTACGGTAAGGTCGAGCAAATCGAGGTACTCCTTGATCTCCGACGCGTGAAC
>JAFZFJ010000024.1 GCA_017555975.1 Alistipes sp.
AGTTGACAGTTGAAAGTTGAGCGTTGAGCGTTGAGAGTTGAAAGATTTTTCTAGCTTTCATCCGCTCAACAAAAAAAAATAGGAGATAGTCAGACCGGTGACTATCTCCTTTTTTGTTGAGCTAACTCTCAACTTTTAACTTTCAACTCTCAACTTTACATGATTGGGAACCAGATAAAAACCATGGCGTCCCACAAGGCGTGCGAAATCACGATTCCGGTAAAGTATTGCGGCATGTAGCGGTAGAGAAAACCCCATACCACGCCACACACCAGGGCTGCCATGACGAGCATAAAGTTGCACGAGGCTATGTGCACCAAAGCGTAGCAAGCGGTTGCAATCCAGAATCCGCGATCCAAGCCCCATTTTTTGCTCATGCGCTCCTGCACATAACCGCGCCAGAAGAGCTCCTCGGCAGGACCGATCAGTAGCAGTAAGAGCAGCGACAACACCCAAGGCGAGGTGCCCTCCTTGATGCCGTAGATCAGATCCACCTGCGGACGGGCAAAGTTAAACATCCACGAGGCAACCTTATCGCCCACCCAGAAGATACCCCACAGCAGGGCAGCCACCACCACACCGAAGATCAGGTTCTGAAGGTCGAACTTCAGACGGTTCCACCAGGCGGGGGCGAAGAGAGTGGCTAAGGCGCAGAGGATCAGGGCCGAGCCGGCCATCATCTGCCAGAAATCGAAGCGCGGAGCGGTCAGCGGTGAGAACATCAGCGTCCACAGCACGAGCGCTACAGTCAGGGCAAAATAGAGCTTTTTCATCGGAGCAACATATCGACAAGGAACGAGACGGAGAGCGTGACGGCAAAGAAGAGCTGCGTCTGGGCCGAGCGCTGGTCGAGCATGGCGATTGTGCTGTTGTCGCCCGTATCCTTAAAGTCGCGCATCATGCGGGTGTTCTGCAGCGCGATACGCATTACGAAGATTACCAGCAACGAGAGCCACGGGAAGACCCCGAACGGAATCAAAACAACGACCCAAAGGAAAGGAACGAGCATCTCCAATACGTAGAGTACGACCGAAGCGCGGATACCCATGCCCATAGCCATGGTGCGAATGCCTGCTTTGCAGTCGGTTTGAGCATCACGCGTATTGTTGGCGTGGAGGATCGAGTCTACGAGCAGGGCTACGGGGAATGCTACCCACAGCACGCGCCAGTCCAACTCGCCGACAGCCACCCACGATGAGCCGAGGGCCGGCAGCAGACCGTAGGCCAGGATGATGATCAAATCGCCTAAGGCGCGGTACTTCAAGTGGGGATAGCCGAGCGTGCAGATTACGCCACCCAGACCAATCCAAAGCAGCCCCCAGCCCGTGGTGTAGAGCAGCCAAAGGCCGATGGCGAGGGCCGGAACCAGCAGACCGAGTGCCAAGTTGCGAATCTGCTCGGGACGGAACAATCCGCCCTTAATCGTATCGACGCTGATGGCGCCTTCGACCGTGTCAACGCCTGAGCGGTAGTCGAAGTAGTCGCTCCAGGTGTTGCCGGCTGCATGGAAAAGCACGATGCCGACTACGGCCAGGATGCCGTTTGTCCAATTTACGGCACCGGTCAGCCACTCCAAGTAGACCAAGACGACCAGCACCGAGAGGGCTGAAGCGGTAAACGACCAGGGACGTGTGGCAATCAGCCAATCTTTTGCGGTAAGTTTGTGTTGCATAGCAGTTTATTATTTAGATGTTTGTTGTTCGAAATAGGCTTTGATTTTGCGTGCCTTGGCAGGACCTACAATGCCACTGATCTCCTCCAGTGGGGCAGTGCGCACCTTCTCCACCGTGCGAAAATGTTGCAGCAGAGTCTGGATGCTCTTTGAGCCAATACCCTCTATGTTCTCCAATTCGCTGTGGATGAAATCTTTGCTGCGCTTTTGGCGGTGGAAGGTGATACCGAAGCGGTGCGCCTCGTCACGAATGTGGCAGACCACCTTCAGGGGTTCGCCCGAACGGCTGAGGTAGTAGGGCTCGGGGTCGCCCGGGAAGAAGATCTCCTCGATACGCTTCGCAAGACCGACAATCGGCACGCGGTTTTCGATCCCCAGGGCACACAAGACCTCGTAGGCACTCGAAAGTTGTCCCTTGCCGCCGTCGACAATGATCAGATCGGGCAACTCTTGTCCCTCCTCCAAAAGGCGCGAATAGCGACGATAGACAATCTCGCGCATCGAGGCAAAGTCGTCGGGTCCCTCAACCGTCTTGACGTTGAAGTGGCGATACTCCTTGCGGGAGGGTTTGCCGTCGCGGAAGACAACGCACGAGGCTACGGGGTAGCTGCCCTGTAGGTTCGAGTTGTCGAAACATTCGATGTGGCGCGGTTGCTCCTTGAGGTGCAACTCTTTGCGCATGGCCTCCATCAGGCGCTCTGTGTGGCGCTCGGGATTTTTGATTTCGAGGTTCTTGAGCTGTTCTGCGCGGTAGATGCGGGCACTGCGCTGAGAGAACTCCAGCAGTTCGAGCTTCTCACCTCGCTTCGGAACGGTGAAGGTCACTCCATCGAAGAGCAACGTTGTCGAGGGAAGGAAGGGTACGATGACCTCACGGGCCAACTTTCCGTCCGTAAGTGTCTCGATGGCGTGTTGGATGGCGAGGGTTAGCATGTCAGCCTCCGAACTCTCCACACCGGTCGAAAGGCGCAGGGTTGAGACGCCGACAATCGATCCATGGCGGATGCGGACGAAGTTGCAGAAGGCCACATCGTCGTCCACCAAGAGCGAGAAGATATCCACATCACCAATCTTGGCGCTCACGATGACCGAGCGTCCGGCGTAGTTGTCGAGCGCATCGAGGCGCTGCTTGTAACGTTGTGCCTGCTCGAAGCGAAGTGCTGCAGCGGCACGCTCCATCTCGCAGGTCAGGTGTTGGCGCACGGGGCGCAGATCACCCTTGAGGATGGCGTGCACCAACTCAAGCTGCGAGGCGTACTCCTCCTCAGTTTGTGCGCCGATGCAGGGCCCTTTGCAGTTGCCGATGTGGTATTCGAGGCAGACCCCGTATTTGCCCCGCGCAATGGCCTGGGGCGAGAGGTTGAGTTTGCAGGTGCGCAGGGGAATCACCTCGCGGATGAACTCCAGTACGCTGCGTTGCATCGAAATCGAGCTGTAGGGACCGTAGTATTGTGAGCCGTCGCGCACCACCTGGCGGGTCGATTGTACGCGGGGAAAATGCTCGCGACGTACGACAATCCAGGGGTAGGTCTTGTCATCTTTTAAGAGGATGTTGTAGCGAGGTTGGAGACTCTTGATGAGCGAATTCTCCAGCAACAGGGCGTCTTGCTCCGAGTCGACTACGATGTGGCGAATCTCGACGATCTGTTTGACCAGCACACGCACCTTGGCCGAGTGCTCCTTGCTCTCCACAAAGTAGGAGGAGACACGTTTGCGAAGGCTCTTCGCTTTGCCGACATAGATAATCTTACCCGTGCGGTCTACAAATTGATAGACACCGGGGTTGAGGGGCAGGAGTGCCACCTGGGCTTTGAGTGTTTGTTTGTCGGCCATTGCAGAGGCAAAGATACGGATAAACGAGCGAGAAATATCAAGCTTGTTTGAATATTTCTCACGGCGAGTGCAAGTATCTTCGAGATTTATCTCAAATATACGAAAAAAGGGGAGAAAATACTCCCCTTATAGTCTTTTTCGTAGTGAAACTAATTATCGTACTCCTTCGAGAGTTCCTCGGCTCGCTTGATGGCCTTGTGGATGTGGTCGAGGACATTCTCCTTGCCCACCTGCTCTAAGAGACCGCTACGCTCGATTTCGCGGTAAACCGACTCGTTAACACCCGAGAGGATGATATGCTGACCCTGCTGCAGCGAGGCTGTCACAAAACCTTCGAGGTTGTGCAGACCCGTAGCATCGATAAACGACACCTTACGCATACGCACGATGCGAATCGGCTCGGCGTCGTGCATGCGGGCCATCTCCTCAAACTTGTTGGCTACACCGAAGAAGAACGGTCCATCGATCTCGAAGACCTCCGTGTGTGCCGGGATGGTGAGGCGCTCGTCGCGCTCGCCATCGTGGTGAACATCCATCTCGTTGTGCAGCACCGAAATGTGGGTGTTCTCCATGATACGCTTCATGAAGAGTACGATGGCCATTACCAGGCCCACCTCGATGGCAATCGTCAGGTCGAAGATGACCGTTAAGAAGAGCGTGGTGAAGAGCACCAGTACGCTCGACTTCTCCTGGCGGCACATCGAACGAATCGTGCGCCAGCCACTCATGTTGTACGAAACCATGATCAGTACACCGGCCAGGCAGGGCATCGGAATGGCACCCACCAAACCGCCCAGGAAGAGCAGTACCATGAGCAGTACCAGCGTGTGTACCACACCGGCAATCGGCGTGCGACCGCCGTTGTTGATGTTGGCCATCGTACGGGCAATGGCACCCGTGGCGGGAATACCGCCGAAGAAGGGAACCACGACGTTGGCAATACCCTGACCGATGAGCTCCGTGTTCGAGTTGTGGCGGTCGCCAATCACACCGTCAGCCACCATGGCCGAGAGCAACGACTCGATAGCACCCAGCATGGCAATTGTGAAGGCTACGGGCAGCAGCTGTTGAATCTTCTCGAACGAAGTCAGCGCGCTCAGGTCGGGTGCCGTAAGCGACGGCAGACCCGAAGGCAACTCGTACAGATCGCCGATCGTAAGGATCGAATCCACGCCGGCGAAACGCTCCAGAATCCAGCAGATGAGCGTCATCAGCACGATGGCAGCCAGCGATCCGGGGATCTTTTTCGAGATTTTCGGGGTGTAGCAGATGATCAGAATGCTCAGGATTCCGACTGCAAAGGCCCACCAGTTGATCTGTCCGATGTATTGGAAGTAGCAGATCCACTTGTCGATGAAGTTTGCCGGTACGTTCTCGATGCCCAGGCCGAAGAGGTCGTTCATCTGGGTCGAGAAGATCGTAATGGCGATACCGCCCGTGAAGCCGATGATGATCGGGTAGGGCATAAACTTGATAATCGTACCGAGCTTGCAGAGGCCCATCACGATCAGCATGATACCAGCCATGATGGTGGCGATGGCCAGACCACCGATACCGAATTGCTGGATGATGCCGTAGATGATGACGATGAAGGCACCCGTAGGACCTCCAATCTGCACCTTCGAGCCGCCGAAGATCGAGATCAACAGACCGGCGATGATGGCCGTTACCAGACCCTCGGTCGGACCGACGCCCGAAGCAATACCGAAGGCGATAGCCAGCGGAATAGCGACGATACCGACAATGATGCCGGCCATTACGTCACGCGACAAGGTCTCTTTGTTGTAGGTTCGCAGGCAACTCAAAAGTTTGGGTTGGAAGTCGATAGCACTGCGTAAATTCATGGGTTATAATTAATTTGTTTTTTAATTAGTAAAGGAGGATTCATTGCTGAATCCTCCTTTTGCGTACCCGGAGCCGGGGTCGAACCGGCACGTCATTGCTGACATTGGTGTTTGAGACCAACGCGTCTACCGATTCCGCCATCCGGGCAGGCCGATAATCGTTGAATCGGGACGGCAAAGATAGAAACGAATTTTGAAAAAACAAAATCTTGAGCCCTTTTTTCTATTATATGGTCTCGAACTATCCGTTTTAGCCGCTTTTTTAGATGTCTATTGGGGTCGGATGGTCGAAAAGATGTCGATCTGCAAGGGCGAGCTCCCTCCCGCCGTATCGCTCTACGGCGTAATGAAACTCGTTGTAGTGGTTGAACTCCACGCCGTGGCAAAGTTCGTGCACGATCACTGCGTCGATTTCGAGGGGCGTGCGTTTCATCAGGTGCATCGAGAGATCGATGTGCTTATCGTAGGCGTAGAAGCTTCCGAGTGTCGAGTTGCCGTGCGAAATGTGACACTCCGAGTAACTCAGTCCGGTGCGCTCTGCGAGTTCTTTGAGTCGCTTGGGGAGATACTCTTCGGCAGCCAGTTTCATCAGGCGTAGACCATGGCGGATGATCACTTCACGCGAGATGCGCTCCTCGAAGCGGATCGCACGTGGGGCAAGAATCGTATAGCACGTTCCTTCCTGTCGGTGGCTGAAGGTGGTGCCGTTGCCTCGCTCCAGACGCAGTTGAAAGAGCGGGTAGTCTCGGCGGAGTGTTTCGTCGAGCACCTCGGGTAGGTGGCTATCCTTGCGGCTCTCCTCACGCTGTTGGAGGTCATTCCACAGCCATGTAACTGCCAAATCATAGATCGCTCCTTGGGTAATGGTTATCTCGGCATAATCATCGTGGATGCTGTAGCTGTATTTGTTGCCTCGTTTGATTTTTATGCGTCCCAGGCCCCACACATGTACCTCATTGGGAGTAGGCGTCGATTGCGGATGCTGGGTCTCCATATGCTCGGCGTGAGCCTTGATCCATGTGCTGTTCGGGTCGTTGTGGCGGAGCTCGTGCACCGCTTGGCGATACCACATGAGGGCCGTATATTCGTCTTTCGGCACTCCACGCCCGTTTTGATGCGCCCAACCCAACCAAGCGGCTACTTCCGGTCGCATCCGATAGCGAAAGCTAGATTCGTAGAGCGATTGATAGAGCAACGCAACGGCCTCGCAGTCGCGACTCTTATCGGTTTGAAAGAGGGCGGCAGCTTGTTGGAATAGGGCGTACGGGTTGTTTGCCATAGGGGTAAAACAAGGGGCTGTTCAACCAGGAAGTTGGACAGCCCCGTTGGAATTGTTGTTAAAGCCTGATTAGAGCTGCTTGAGCCATTCGGTGACATTCTTCTCGATGCGCGCCTCGACGTTGTCGCAAGCGGCCTTCTCGAACTTCTCGCCCGTGATGTGCTCGTAGAGCTCAATGTAGCGGTCGGTGATGCTCTCCACGATCTCGGGGGTCATCTCCGGAACCTGCTGGCCCTCCTGGCCCTGGAAACCGTTGGCCATGAGCCACTCGCGCACGAACTCCTTCGAGAGCTGCTTCTGCTTCTCGCCCTTCGAGAGACGCTCCTCGTAACCCTCGGCATAGAAGTAGCGCGACGAGTCGGGCGTGTGAATCTCGTCCATGAGGTAGATCACACCGTTCTTCTTACCGAACTCATACTTCGTGTCGACCAGAATCAGACCCATCTTGGCAGCGATCTCCGTACCACGCTCGAAGATGGCACGCGTGTAGGCCTCCAGCTGCTCGTAGTCCTCGCGGCTTACGATACCCTGGGCAATGATCTCCTCCTTCGAGATATCCTCATCGTGGCCCTCGGCGGCCTTCGTGGTCGGGGTGATGATCGGGGTGGGGAACTTCTGGTTCTCAACCATGCCCTCGGGCATCTCGACACCGCAGATCGTACGCTTGCCGGCCTTGTACTCGCGCCATGCGTGGCCCGAGAGGTAGCCGCGAATCACCATCTCCACCTTGAAGGGCTCGCACTTGTGGCCGACGGTTACCATCGGATCGGGTACGGCAATCTTCCAGTTGGGGAGGATGTCGGTCGTAGCATCCAGGAATTTGGCTGCAATCTGGTTCAGCACCTGGCCCTTGAAGGGGATGCCCTTCGGCAGCACTATGTCGAAGGCCGAGATGCGGTCCGAAACAACCATTACGAGGTAGTCGCCCTCGATCGAATAGACGTCGCGCACCTTACCTACATAGTGTTCCTGCTGACCCGGCAGGTTGAAATTGGTCTTTACAATAGCTTCCATAGGAATATGATTTGTTTTTTATTGAATTCTCGATGCGCAAAGATACGAAAAAAAAGAATAATAATGCTCCATGTATAACAACAATTCCCAATATTTCCAATTAGTTCCCAATGCGCTCCACTATCCCAGTTTAATAATTTAACATGGTAATTCTCTGGGATTTCCAATATTATCAATCTCAACTTGTAGCTTTACAAAATACCCCAACTTATTGGTAACCAATCAGGAAATTTATTTTTTGTTACACATCCGATATTTTAACTTAATTATCACTATATTTGTAAGTATCTAATTTTCTACTTATGAAGCTACTGGTAGACATTCCGAAATTTGTCAGCACTCGCTACAATGGTCAGAAAGACGATGAGGGACGCCCTCACGG
>JAFZFJ010000025.1 GCA_017555975.1 Alistipes sp.
CCTTCGGTACGAGGCGGATGGTTACGACCGAACCCTCTACTACCGAGGTCAGTGCGGCCACCTTGCCGAGGTTGACCGTGAAGGGCTCCGTGGCCGAAGTGAGCAGCATCGACTCAATCTCCGCGAAGGCACCACCGTTAATCGCATACTGAACGCTGAGCGTGACATCGCCACCGTTGATGCGGTGCGTGATATCCATACCGCTCAATACAAGCTTAGCACCGACACCCACCTTGAGGGTCGTTTCGAAGTACTGTACGGGTGCTAATACCGACTCGTTGGCATCCCAGCCCGTAGCGGTGAAATCAGCCCACTTCGTAGCCGTAATGTTGCTCGAGGAGGCATGCAGCGTCCAATCGCTCACCTCAATCGAGGCGTTGCTGTTGCTCGAGAGCTTCATGACAGAGTCGCCCTTGGCCGTGTTGGTGTTCCAGATGGCCTCAAAGTTACCCACCTCGGGTACTGCCGGAGCGATAACCTCAGCCGTGCAGCTGTTCTTGTTGCCCAACTCGTCCAAGCCGATCACCGTGAAGGTAATCACACCGGCCGTGGTCGGCGTACCGCTTACAGCCAGGGTAATCTCGCCTGAACCGGCGCCAATCTGGAAATCGGTTACGCTTGCTACGCTGATACCCTCAGCAGCCTCGCCCGATACCTCTACCGAGATCGTGCCGGGAAGCGTCGAGTAGTCACCATTGCGATAGGGGATAACCACCGAACCCGAAGCAGGCTCGTCGACTACCAATGAACCCTTGAACTCGGGCTGCAGGAAGGCCAAATCGAGCAGCGAAGCAAAACGATCGTTCGTCAGACCTGCCACATCCTCGCTCTTCTGGCAGCAGAGTACATACTCGCCGTTTGCGTAGAGCTCAACGAGACCCTTCACAGTGCCGCTGCCCGTAGCGGGAACTTGCGATGCCAGGGCGCTGTTGGCCGGTACATGGATCGAATAGGACTTCTCGCTTCCATTCACCTCTACGCCCCACAGCTCGGCTGCACTCCAGGTCGGATAGTTCGTCGCATTGGTGAAGAGGCGCGTCAGCTGGCTCTGCTCGATCGCAACACACATCGCCTCGTAATCGGCCAACTTCGTGTGATCTACCGCAACCACCTCTACGCTCTTGTTGTTCTCGAGCAGACGGATGCCATCGGCCGGAGCTACGATCGAGGCAAGGCCCTGCTCGCTATGCTCCATCTTACCATACTTCAGGCGAACCTCCAGATAGTTGCCCTTCTGGTAGGTTGCTGCGCCCTGCTCGGAGAGGATCACGCGGATACCCGAGTTCGCCTGCGTGCCATCCTGCAAGAGCAGCGATGCGGCCTGCGTCTCATCGGCTGCGTATGCAGCGATTACGACACCCTTGATCAGGTCATTCTCCGTGTAGTTCTTCGAACCGCCCTTAGCCAACTGGAAGATAGCCTCTTTCAGGGTCGATACGGCGATCGGAGCAGCAGCCTTGTCGGTCTTGAACTCCTTCACCTCGCCCGTGTAGACCACATCGGGGGTCTGGATATAGATGCGATAGAGGTAGCTCGTCTCTGCGCTCAGCGCCGTAAGCTGATAAGCAAACGAGCCATCCTCTGCCTTCTCGGCAACCGGGTAGCGGGTGTAGGTGCCATTGCTCTTCGTAGCCACCTCGAAACCAAACTCGCTCACCTCGATCTCACCCGAGTAGCGCCAAGCACCGCTCAGCGTAGCCTTCGCCTCGTTGATATCCGAGGCCTCGTTCGTAGTGATCACCGGCTGACCACTCTGGCTGATGACGATCTCCGCGCCCGTGGCCGAAGCGTTGAGCAGCAGGATAGCCTCGCGGTAGTCGCCCTGCAGGGGAGTTACATTGATGGCGATTTTGTGCGAACCGGCTGCACCGCTTTCGGCTGAAAGTTCACACCAGGGCTCGTTTGCGCTGGTCAGATTGTTCATCAGCGATGCGGTCCATGCACGGTTGGTTGAGAACGAAATGGTTTGCGTGCCACCCTCTTCCGAGAAGTAGATAACATCGCTTAACTCACTCATTGAGGGAGCTTCAGGCAGCTGCGACGAAGGATCGTTACACGATCCGGCAAAGGCAGCCAGCAGCAGGAGCATCAGGCCCGCCAACTGCTTCGACGAATAGGATAAAAGTTTCATGATTAGGTTGTTATTTATTCGTAATTTAATGCATATTTTTTGCAGTAGCCTTGTACGCGACGCAGCGTTTCATCGAACTGTTCGGGAAGGGTCTCTCCACCGAATTGACCGCCCGACGACATATGCGGCTCCAGGGTTACAAATCCATCATAGCGCATCTGTGCAAGTTCGGCAATCAACGCCTCGACCTGCCCGTCACCATCGCCAGCCAATGCTCCGACATCGGTGCTGCCCAACTTCCAATCCTTGATGTGGATGTGGCTTACATAGGGCTGCATCTTCGGCCAGCAGCTCTCCGTCGGGTTGGTGATTGACTCACCCCATACGAAGTTGGCCGGATCGTAGGCCAGGGTAAATTTCGGCGAGTCGATCTCCTGATGCAGATGCACGCAATGCTCGGCCG
>JAFZFJ010000026.1 GCA_017555975.1 Alistipes sp.
AACGGTCAATAAGATTTGGTTGGAGCACAATGCAACCCAAAACAACGAGAAAGGCTTACGTATCCATACCGAGGTAAGCCTGATAGGCTACAAGGGTTCCGATATGAGAGCAATTGCTTACTTCGAAAGCCCAAAAGGAGTTGGACATAAAGACTTAAACAATCGCTATCGCACCACGGACGGCAACGTATCAGCAAGCGTTACATTTTGCCCGGGATACGAAAATACAATCTATGAAGATTTAAAAATCTTTATTCCCCTTTCGGAACTTCATCTCAAAGCAGGCAAGCACACCTATTATTGCGTAGTACAAATATATGGGCCGAATGGTTATTGTGCATCGAGCGACTATGTTTCGTTCGTGGGTACCGGTTCATCCACGCCGAGCCAGCAAGCTGCCCCAGCCAACAACCGTGCACAGTATTCGCATCTAACGCCCAGACCGGGATCGATGGTGGAAACCGGCGACACCTATTACTATTACAAGGATCCATACAACAACTTGGCCGACATCCGCATCTTCTTCAACAACGAATGGAAGGCCAACTGCTATGTCTATACCGGTTCAGGTGAGGGTACGATCTATTACTTTGAGAAGGTGTACCACGACGGCTCGCGTTGGATCTTCAAGGAGATCCTGCAAAACATGACCGGCCACCAGGGAAGCAATGCCAAGCTCTATATCGCCGACGATTGGAGCTACATCCAGGTCGACAACTACAAGTTCAACATACCCGTTTCACAGGCCGAGTTTAAGCAACTCCTGCCACGTGCATCGGGTGGTGGCGGCGGCAGCTACAACTCAGGCGGAGGCTATTACGGCAGCGGCGGCAGTTCAACCCCCTCGTTCGACAACAAGAAGAGCGAATCCTACTACCGCGACATGTACAGCCTATGGGAGCGCAGTGCCGAACGCACCTACAACAGCCTCACAACGTTGGGTGCCTCGATCACCTACCGCGACGGCTCGAAGGAGGGCTCGACGCTGGGCGGTTGGAGCAGCAGCGACTACACCCGACTGAAGCAGGATCTGCGCAAAGCTCAATCCGAGATGCGCGCGGTTCGATCCGAGGCCGCGCGTGACGGTTATCACATTGCGCCCTCTCATTGGGAAAACGCAACGGTAAGCTACTAACAGCTAACACAAGAGAGGCTGTCCAAATCCATGGACAGCCTCTCTTTATAAGGTTTAAAAAGGCGGAAAAGGCATAAAGGGCGTTAAAGGAAAAAGTTGAAGTTTCTTTGACCCTTCACGCCCTTTTCGCCCTTCGCGCCTTTATCGTCTTTCGATTAGAACTTGACAAGGATTCTAAACACCTTACCCGGTGCTGCAGCCCACTCCTTCATCACGTCGTGTGCCGTATCGGGCGTTGCTACGGCCGATACCAGGCGATCCTTCGGGAAGTCGGGGTGCTCCTTCATAAAGCGAATCACAGCGCGGAAATCCGACGGCATGGCATTGCGCGAACCGCGGATATCGAGCTCCTTCTGAACGAAGAGCTTGGTCTGGAACTCCACGTTGCTCTTAGCGTATCCGATGCAGACAACGCGACCGGCAAAGGCCACCTCATCCACAGCCATCACGTAGGTTGCGGGGGCACCTACAGCCTCCACCACCACATTCGGACCATGACCACCGGTCAGCTCCTGCAGACGCTCGTGCACATTCTCGGTCATCGTATTGACCGTATATTTAGCACCCAACTCCTTTGCCAGGGCCAGCTTCTCGTCGTCGATATCGGCAGCAATCACCGTAGCACCACGCAGCGAAGCGCGCACGATAGCGCCCACACCAATCATACCGCAACCGATTACCATCACCGTATCCAGGTCAGTCACCTGGGCACGATCCACCGCGTGGAAACCAACGCTCATCGGCTCGATAAGGGCCGTATCACGCGACGAGATACCCTCGGCGGGAATCACCTTCTGCCAGGGCACCACGATGTAGTCCGACATAGCGCCGTTGCGCTGTACGCCGAGCGTCTCGTTGAATTGGCAGGCATTCACACGACCCGAGAGGCACGAAGCACACGTACCGCAAGCCGTATAGGGGTTGATCGTTACATTCTGACCCACTACAATCGACGCGGGAACACCCTCGCCTACTGCAGCCACCTCGCCACCGATCTCATGACCCGGAATTACGGGCAACTTCACCATCGGGTTACGACCCAGGTAGGTGTTGAGATCCGAGCCACAATAGCCCACATAACACATCTTCACGAGCACCTCACCGGCTTTGGGCTGCGGCTGCTCCAACTCGACCACCTTCATCTCCAAAGGGGCCACAATCTGTACTGCTTTCATTGGTTTATAAGCGTTAAATTATTCTGACATATTTTTGATGTAGGGCAACTCAATCAGCTCGTTGAAGCCGTAGAATCGCTCTGCATTGCGTCCCAGAAACATCGCCTTCTCTTCGTCGGTCATCTCCGTTGTCTTCTGAATAAAATCATACGACATACGGTAGGTGATGGCCGTGATTGTGCGCGGATAATCCGAGCCCCACATCAGCTTCTCCATGCCCACCTCATCGGCTGCCTGGCGAATGGCACGTACGGCACCCGGGAAGGGGTAAAACTCGCTGTTGAAGAGCCACGTGATACCACCCGACTCGATCATCACATTTTTATGGCGAGCCAGGCGCACCTGCTCCATGAAGGTCGGGAAGGTAGCCATACCAAAATGGCCCACCGCCGTCTTGAGGTTGGGGTGCTGCTGCAGAATCTCGTCCATCTGGGCAATCTGGTGCGAATCATCGTCCAAATCGAGCGAGAGGATCATCCCCTCCTGCTCCATCCAGGCGAAGAGCTCGATCATCTTCTCATCCTGCAACTCCACGGTCACCGCATCGGTCTTGAGGCGATTTGCCGGGATCTTAATGGCCTGAAAACCGCGCTCCTTAAGCTGCTTGGCCTGTCCAACGACATCCTCGTCGAAATACTCGCACATGCCACAGCAGAAGAAGCGATTCGGGTACTTGCGCTGCACCTCCTCCAAATAGTCGTTCTGCAGGCCGTCGATATACTCCTGCGTGATAACCGCCGCCGAGACCTGTGCATAGTTCATATTCGAGAGGAAGACCTCGGCCGAGTTCTTGCCATCGATCATGAAGGGCGGAATCATCTGCACCTCCTCACCCAGGAAGTGCGAACGACCATTCTCGAGCGTCTGGATGCGCTTGCCGTTCCACACGGCATCCTGCTTGAGCCACAGGTGGGCGTGGGCGTCAATGATCTTGTAATCCATCGTCGATACAGATTAGGAGTTGGCCCAGCTGACACGCTTCTGGTCACCGATGATCTCCTGCACCTCGGCAACGAGCTGCCAATCGATCGGCTCCTCGATAAAGGCGAGGTTCTTCTTCACGTTGGCCGGATTGGCCGACGAGAAGAGGGTCGTGGCAATGCGGTCGTTCGAGAGGGCATACTGCATGGCCAGCTTCTCGATCGGATAGCCCTTCGCCTTGCAGTGGTCAGCAGCCTTCTTGCAGGCCTCTACCAACGGTTTGGGGGCAGGATGCCAATCGGGCACACCACGCTCCGACAAGAGTCCCATCGAGAGGGGCGAAGCGCTAATTACACCCACGTTGTGCTCCTCAAAGAAATCGAGGAAGTCAACCATCTTATCGTCACAGAGGCAGTAGTGGCAGAAGTTCAGTACACTCTCCACCGTACCGGCAGGAACGTGCTCAATGACCCACTTCAGGTTCTCAAGCTGCAGGTCCGTAATGCCGACATGGCTCACGATACCCTTCTCACGCAGCTCAACGAGTGCCGGCAGGGTCTCCTCCACCACCTGGTTCAGATCGGCAAACTCCACGTCGTGGACATTGATCAGGTCGATGTGGTCGATACCCAAACGCTCCATGCTCTCGTAGACGCTCTCCTGAGCGCGCTTAGCCGAGTAATCCCACGTATTGACGCCATCCTGACCATAACGGCCCACCTTGGTCGACAGGTAGTACTTATCGCGGGGTACGTTGCGCAACGCCTTGCCCAGCACCGTCTCGGCCTTGTAGTGGCCGTAGTAGGGCGAAACATCGATGAAGTTCATGCCACCCTCAATGGCCGTATAGACCGCCTCAAGAGCCTCGTCCTCGCGCGTCGAGCGGAAGACACTACCGAGCGACGAAGCACCGAAACTGAGGTTCGATACCACCATGCCCGTCTTACCGATTTCGTTGAATTTCATACGTTATCTGTTTTTAGATTCTAAATTGCCTATAATAGAACAAATATAACTATTTTCATCGAACTTTCAAATTTCAAGGCACAAAAAAGGGTCGTGACCAAGCCACAACCCTTGTTTTGAATTTTGAATTCCAAATCGAAATTCCTAATTCTTAATTTTTAATTCTTAATTCTTAATTTCCCACTACTCCCACTCGATCGTTGCGTTCGGCTTCGGCGAGAGGTCGTAGCAAACGCGGTTCACGTTGGGAACCTCGGCCAGAATGCGATTCGTGATCTTGTGCAGCACGGGCCACTCGATCTCCTCAATCGTAGCGGTCATGGCATCCACCGTATTCACAGCACGCAGGATCACCGGCCAGTCGTACGAACGGGCGTTGTTGCGTACACCTACCGACTTAAAGTCGGGAATCACCGTGAAGTACTGCCAAACCTTCTTGTCCAGGCCGGCATTCTTGAACTCCTCGCGCAGAATGGCATCAGCCTCGCGCAGTGCCTCGAGACGGTCGCGCGTGATGGCACCCAGGCAACGTACACCCAGACCCGGACCCGGGAAGGGCTGACGATAAACCATATCGTACGGCAGACCCAGCTCAACACCGCAAGCTCGCACCTCGTCCTTGAAGAGCTGACGCAGCGGCTCTACAAGTTCGAACTGCAGATCCTCCGGCAGACCACCTACGTTGTGGTGCGACTTCACCATCTTAGCCGTCTTCGTACCACTCTCCACGATATCGGGATAGATCGTACCCTGACCCAGGAAGTCAACACCATCTACCTTGCGGGCCTCCTCCTCAAATACGCGGATAAACTCGCCACCGATGATCTTACGCTTCTGCTCGGGATCCTCAACACCCTCCAGCTTCGTCAAGAAACGCTCCGTAGCATCTACATAGACCAGATTGGCGTTGAGCTGGTTGCGGAACACCTCCACAACATCCTCCGACTCACCCTTGCGCATCAGACCGTGGTTCACGTGTACGCAGATGAGCTTATCGCCGATAGCCTTCAACAGCAGGGCGGCCAGTACCGACGAATCGACACCACCCGAGAGGGCCAACAGCACCTTCTTATCGCCTACCTGACGGCGCACAAGCTCCACCTGGTCGTCGATAAAGTTCTTCATATTCCAGTTCGTCTCGGCCTTGCAAACATCGAAAACAAACGATTTCACGGCAGCCTTGGCCTCCTCCATATCGTTGCCCAGCTGCGGGAGCTTCACCTCGCACGTAGCCTTGTCGTGACCCATGGCAATCACGGGGAAACCGGCCTCATAAATCTCGGGGAGCACGTCGATCTCAACGCCATCCACCACATTCATCGGACCACCATTCAGAATCACACCCTTCACACCCGGCAGGGCCTTCAGCTCGGCTGCCGTAATGTCATGCGGATAGATCTCGCTATAGACACCCAGGTCACGAATGGCACGGGCAAGCACCGTATTCTCGTGGCTACCCAGGTCCAAAATAACAATCATATCTTGCTTCATAGCTCTTGTATAGTTTTATTTGTAATCTCTTCTTCTCATCAACCTAAAACATCAGCCCACATCGAGGCGCATGCTTAAAAGCGTCCGTGAGTGGGCTGAAGTTATTCATAGTGTCCTCCTTGACAATCGTTTTTATCGCTCGCTGGAGTAGTTCGGAGCCTCGCGCGTGATAGCTACATCGTGCGGGTGGCTCTCCTGCATACCCGAAGCGGTGATGCGGATAAACTTCGCCGTCTGCAGCGTTGCGATATCCTTCGCACCGCAGTAACCCATACCCGAGCGCAGACCACCAATGAGCTGGTATACGGTCTCGCTGAGCGAACCCTTGAACGGTACGCGAGCTACGATACCTTCGGGAACGAGCTTATTGATGTTATTCTCGCAACCCTTCTGGAAGTAACGGTCAGCCGAACCTGCCTTCATGGCATCGATCGAACCCATACCGCGATACGACTTGAACTTACGGCCGTTGTAGATGATCGTCTCACCCGGAGCCTCCTCCGTACCGGCAAACATCGAACCAACCATCACCGAATCACCACCAGCAGCCAACGCCTTCACGATATCACCCGAATAGCGCAGACCGCCATCGGCAATCACCGGAACACCGGCCTTCTTGGCAACCTCGGCAGCAGCATAGATAGCCGACAGCTGCGGCACACCTACACCGGCGATGATGCGCGTCGTACAGATCGAACCGGGACCGATACCCACCTTCACGCCGTCAGCACCGGCCTCAATGAGGAACTCGGCAGCCTCGGCCGTTGCGATATTACCGGCAACAACCTGCAGATCGGGGAACTCGGCCTTGATCTCGCGCAACTTCTTGGCGATATTAGCCGAATGACCGTGTGCCGAATCGAGCACCACAGCGTCCACATCCTCGGCTACCAGTGCACGAACACGTACCATGGCATCCTCCGTAATGCCGACACCGGCAGCCACGCGCAGACGACCCTTCTCGTCCTTGCAGGCATTCGGGTGATCCTGCACCTTCGTAATATCCTTATAGGTAATCAGACCCACCAGATGATCCTCCTGATCCACCACGGGCAACTTCTCGATCTTCGAGTTCAGCAGCACATCCTTGGCCGTCTCCAGATCGGTCGAATTGGTCGTAACGAGGCGCTCGCGCGGCGTCATCACATCACCAATGAGGCGGTTCATATCGCGCTGGAAACGCAGGTCGCGATTCGTCACGATACCGATAAGCTTCTTCTCGGCATCCACCACCGGAATACCGCCGATCTTGTTCTCATGCATCAGGCTCAAAGCATCACCTACGGTCTCGTCCTTCGAGATGGTCACCGGATCATAGATCATACCATTCTCAGCACGCTTTACACGGCGTACATGAGCTGCCTGGTCGGCAATCGACATGTTCTTATGGATCACACCGATACCACCCTCACGAGCCAATGCAATGGCAAGCGGAGCCTCGGTCACGGTATCCATCGCGGCCGATACAATAGGAATGTTCAAGCGGATTTTACGCGAGAAGCGAGTTTCAAGCGAAACCTCTCGCGGCAACACATCCGAATAAGCGGGAACTAACAGTACATCGTCGAAGGTCAGGCCCTCGGGCTGTACTCTCTGATCAATGAAAGACATAATGAACGGATTTTTTGTTGCCTGCAAAAATAGTGATTTTTTTATAATTTAGCAACAAGAAATCCCCGCATACGAAAAAAAAATTAAAGATTTTTTCTTCCGGTGCGGGGATTCGTTTTCTAAGGCCTTTTAAGCGGCCCGTATTCAGGATTCAAATCAGGGAACAAGGCTGTTCAGATAGCGTTCCAGCTGGGTATATCCGTTCGCCGAATCGACGACCTGATTACCATCGGTCGCAAGGCGGGGATTGAGTCCCTCTTGGCGCTCCCACCAATCGGGCATACCGTCGCCATCCGTATCGCGCAACGCATTGCGTTTGACGCCGCCATCGCTCAGTGCGCACCAGGGCGAAGATTCCCCTACGGGCGTCACATCCCACTGAACATCAATCAGTCCCGGGTATTTCTCGGCATCGTCCGATATCGAGCCGCGGTAGGTGGCCGTACCCGTGCGAGTCTCCTCCACGATGCGTCGATCGATGGCGTCACGCTGCTTTGAGCAACCTGCCTGGTCGAGCACCAGGCGGTAGGCCTCCTCGGCCGTGTGGGTGGTCACCACATCCGTTTCGAGCGGCTCATGCAGGCGCATCGAACGCTTCGTCTCCTCGGTATAAGTACCGTCACATCCATTCGGATCGATCTGGGCGTAGATACCCTTCGTCCAGTTGTCGCGCGTCACCTCCTCGTTCCCCTCGATGACATTGCCATCGACATAAAACTTACCCCAGACATGCTCCATCGGTTTCCAGCCGTTGAACGACCCATTGGGACGGGTCACATAGCGTGTCGTGCGGACACCAACACCGCAAATACGGTAGCTCACGGCGCTCTCCATCGGGGTGGCCGGGCCGGGTTTGTAGTAGTTGTTTACGATGTTGGCCTGCATGCCCTCTGCGCCATAGCAACCACCACCTGCCCAGTTGTAAATCACGTTGTTACGCATATCCATATACTCGCGTGTCTGGGTCGACATGTGGGGGCCAAGGCGCGGAGTACGGCTGTCATGATGAGCCAAGAGGTTGTGGTGGAACGAGGCATGAGCACCACCCCAGATAGCGCCGTAGCCGTGACGTCCCTTCACGTGGCCGGCATTGCGCAGACTCTCCGACACGAGACACCACTGCACCGTCAGGTTTTCGCCACCATAGACCGAGCAGGTCTCATCCACCGACCAGCTGACCGAGCAGTGGTCGATAATCAGGTTGCGGCTCTCGCTACTGCCTAAGCCGTCGGGGTCCCCCTCCGACTCGTTGCCGACGCGAAAACGCAGGTAGCGCACAATGACATGCTCGGCACGAATCGTCACCGGATAGCGGGCAATACAGATACCCTCACCCGGAGCGGTCTGACCGGCCAGGGTCAGATAGCCCTTCGTGATGCGCAGCGGAGCCTTCAGAAAGATCGTACCGGCCACATCGAAGACCACCGTACGGGGACCGCTCTGCTCCACAGCATGGCGCAACGTACCCTCCTGCGGGCCATCTTCGAGCGTGGTGACGTGATAGACCGTACCGCCACGACCGCCCTCGGCATAACGACCAAAGCCTTCAGCACCGGGAAAGGCGATCGGACGCTCCTGGCCCACTGCCGCCGAGACCAGCAGCAAAAGGCCGAGTAACCAACGCGTTTTCATAGCCTATACCTATTAGAATTTAGAATATTAATAGGCCAGCACGTGCCACAACTCGCGGATCTTGCGCTCGGGATCCCACTTACCGTTAAAGGTCCAGCGGGCCGTCATATCGTAATAGACCGGCTTCTCCTCCGACTCGTGGAAGTTGTTATTGAGCCAACCGCTATGGCCACCCTCACGCGTGCAATCGTTGTAGTAGACACGCAGACCCCACGGGCAGGGATCGAGCACCTTATCCGAGTAGGCGTAGTGGATGTTGCCATCCAAGACATTCGCCGAGAGGGTACAATTCTGCAGGAAGAACTGCGAATCGTGGTGGTAGCGACCCAAGAGCGTCGGCGATGCCGCATCGAACTCCGAGTCAACAATGACCAACTTCTGCGACTTATCGCCACTACCATCGTGCCAAATCATGGCACGGCTGTCGCCGTAGAAACGCGAACGAGTGACATAGCACCAACCTCGCGGGCAGAGGAAATCGACACCCGGACAGCGCAGATAGAGGTCGGCATGGTAGTACATACCCGCCTCACGAGCCCACAACGAGAGGGCGTCGTTACCATCGGCCCACACGTTCGAATTGATCACGATCGTGCGCGTTGCACGGCCAAAGATGGCCATCTGGTGACGCGTGGTCTGCTCGACGGTCGTACCATAATTATTATAGACCGTCAGACCGCTAATCACACAATCATCGGCACCCTGCTGCAGCACAATCACACCGTTGCCAACCGGCTTACCTTTATATTCGGTAATGCGACGCTTGTCTGAAACCTCAGCAAAGATGATTTGCGTCTCGTCACGGTCCTCGCCCACCAGCACAATATTGGGTTTATCGATGATGATCTTCTCGTTGTAAACACCTTTTGAAATCAGAATCTTGAAAGGCTCCGTAGGCTGCTCGGGGGCCTTTTCGATGGCCGCCTGAATGCTCTCGCCCGGCTTTACAATAATATCGAAGGCCGTATGGTCGATCGTCGGCTTGCGATACATCTCGATCGTACCATTCTCGTTCGCACCCTTCGTCGTCAGCGAAATCTGCACCTTATTCTTCGGATCGTGCTGCTCGGCCCAAGCCTCATACAAGGGATACAGCTCGGCCGGACGCGAGCCATACCAGCTGTAGCCCGTACGGCGCTCCAAGCCAATTTGGCTCAGGTCACGACGCTCGATACCGTCACGATCGCAGACATAGGGCTCGCAATACTCAAAGTTGTAGAAACGACCCCAGATCGGCTCCGTAGCATGGGGATCTGCCACGAGTTTTGCATCACGCTTCTCGCCCGGGAACCAGCCCGTGCGCACGACGCGCAGACCCGTCAATTTATAGGTATCAAACCACTTCATGGCACCATGAACGGCCTCCTTAACTCGTTTCGAAGGCTTCGGCAACGTCATCAGAAGACGCACCAGCGAAGCGCTCTCGTACGAGCAATACGAAGCCAACTCAAACACGCGGGCCGGGGCCGGGGCAAACGTATCCTTGTAGTGTTGCTGACACCAAACGGTCGGCTTGCCATCCACCACGATTTGACAATTTAAGATGCAATCAATACCCTTATCGAAGGCCTTAGCCACCCGCTTACGGGTAACCGAGTCGATCAAATCACCCTCGTAGGGGGTACGCTCATTGCAAATATCGTCAAAGACAAAGAGCGTGTTGGCAATGGCATCGTCGTTGAAGGTGATGTGCACTTGATAGCCACCGGGATTGGGCCAAAATTGCGGCCAACCGCCATTCTCGTATTGTCCCGAGAGCAGGTACTCCAAGCCGCGCAGGAAGGCCTCGCGGAAACGCACCTCACCGGTAGCCTGATACAGACGGGCCAGGAAAATCATCTGCGTCGTGGTTGCACCGTTATCGATCGTCGAATCATCGATGCGCGCTTTGGCTGCAAGCACAGCTTCACGCTCACGATCCGTCAGACGACGCACCATGTCCGTATTCTTAGGCCAAGCACCCGTCACACGTTGATAGAGCAGAATCTGATCGCCAATGCGTACGGCCTCCTCAGTTTGGAAGAAGGCGGGATTCGTCTCGCGCATCAAGTTGGGCTGCGGGCGCAGACGCTGTGCTATACTCGCAATCGGGAAGAGCAACGTCGCAACAAGCACCAACACAATGCGTCGGGCCTGTCGATTCAAAAGACTTTGTTTCATAAGAAGTTAGGTTGTGTATTGGTTTTAGGTTTCGTCTTTTTAGAGAAAGAGCCGTTAGATCTCCTTGCCCTGTTTCAGCGCCTCGACATAGGCATCGATCTTCTGCATCTGCTGCGGAATTTGAATACGCTGCGGACAATGCTCGACACATTCATTACACCCGATGCAGTGCGCAGCCTGACGCAACTTGGGCACCGAGCGGTCGTAGCCCACGAGGAATGCTCGACGCGCCTTGCGGTAATTTTCATCACCCGATGAAGTCGAGACGTTGCCCTCGTTGACACACTTGTTATAGTGCTGGAAGATGGCCGGAATATCGATACCGTAGGGACACGGCATGCAATATTGGCAATCGGTGCAGTTGATAATCGGGTATTTCAGGTAGCGCTGTGCCGTATCTTCCAAGAGCTCCAGCTCCTCGTCCGTACAAGGATCCAGCGGCGAGTAGGTACGCAGGTTGTCCTCGATGTGCTCCTGACAGGTCATACCGCTCAAGACGGTCAGCACCTGCTCGGGCGTTGCGGCAAAACGGAAAGCCCACGAAGCAATCGACTCCTCGGGACGAGCCGACAACATACGACCCGTGAGGTGATCATTGAGCGACGCCAAACGACCACCCAGCAGCGGTTCCATAATCACCGACGGGATATTCAACTTGGCCAGCTCGTTGTAGAGATACTCGGCATTCACGTTGCGACCACTCGCATGACGCCAATCGATGTAATTGGACTGAATCTGCACGAAGTCCCAACGGTATTTATCGTGCTGCGTAAGGGCATAATCAAAGGTCTTTACATCGCCGTGGAACGAAAAGCCGAGGTTGCGAATACGACCCGCCTCGCGCTCCTTCATCAGGAAATCCATCACACCGTTCTCCACAAAGCGTTGCTTGAAGGTCTCGATACCCTCGCCACCACCAATCGAGTGGAGCAGATAATAGTCGATGTAATCCACCTGCAACTCCTCGAACGATTTGTAGTACATCTCCTTGGCAAACTCAATCGTGAAGTCGCGCTGATTGGAGAGTTTGGTGGCAATAAACCACTTCTCGCGCGGGTGTCGCTTCAGGGCATTACCCGTCACACGCTCCGAAAGGCCACGTCCATAGACCGGGGCCGTATCGAAGTAGTTCACACCATGCTCGATGGCATAATCCACCAGCGCATTGGTAGCCTCCTGATCGTAGGGCGAGTTGCGATCCTTGGGATCGATGAGCGGCCAACGCATACAGCCATAGCCCAAAAGCGAAACGCGATCGCCCGTCGTAGGGGTCGTGCGATAGGTCATCTTCGAGGCATCGGGCTCCACGGCCGCCTTTGCCGTTGTTTGTCTATTTTTCGGGGCGCAACCGGTAAGGGCTGCCGTAGTTACCGCCGCACCCAAACCAAAGCGTTTGAGAAATTCGCGGCGCGAAATCGTCTTGTCGTCTTGCATGATTGGGGTGTTTAAAGGGTTCTGTGTTGCTGGTTTCCTTCCACATAGATAGCCGAGAAGGGACGGGCCGGACAGAGATACTCACACGCTCCGCATCCGATACACTTCTCCGTATCGATGGCCGGAATACGCTTTCCGTCGTGCTCCACCATCTGGATGGCACCCGTCGGGCAGTGACGAGCGCAGTTATCGCACTTCACCCCCTCGTTCTGAGGCAGACAGTTCTCCTTCACCCACACCGCACGGCCAATCTGCTCCGAAGATTTCTCCTCGCGCGTCATGAGACGAATCGCACCCGTCGGGCAGACCTCCGAGCATTTCGTACACTCGGGACGGCAGTAGCCCTTTTCGTAGCCCATCTCGGGCTGCATCAGGGTCATCACCCCCATCGAGGGACGCAATACGCGATTCGGGCAGGCCGACACACAGAGCTGACATGCGGTGCAATGTTGTGCAAAATGTTTGAGCGAGCGAGCTCCAGCAGGGACAAGCGGGGTCTTGCGCGCGGGAACTTTCTTATCCACAATAATAGCCAAACCGCCATCCACCTTGTGGCGTTTAGCCTCGGCGGCTGCCGTACCGGCAAAGAGGGCCGCGAGGGTCAAGAATTGACGGCGTGAAGCGTCGGTCTTGGGGGTCGTTGCCCCCCTTTTGCGCGGCTCGTAGCTGATTGCGCCGCGCTTGCACGCATCGATGCAATCGAAGCAGACCACGCAACGCGAAAGGTCGATGGCGTGGTTCTTCGAATCGATGCAGGCTGACTTACAGTTGCGGGCACACAAACCGCAACCGTTACACTTCTCGGTATTGATAACGGGTCTGAGCCACGAATAGCGCGACACAAAACCCAGCACCGTACCTACGGGGCAGACCGTGTTACACCACGTACGACCGTTGCGCCATGCCAAGAGGGCCACCACCACGAGGGTCGTCAGCGCAACAACCAACAGGGTGCCACCCTTCCACCATACCTCCACCGAATAGAAGGCATAGCTTCCGGCACGCTCTGAAATCCAAGCCAGGCCGTTATTGGCCAACTGCCATACGGGAGCCAAGAGGGTCGAGGCAATGCGTCCAAAGGCGCTATAGGGAGCTATGAGCAACGCCACCTGTACCACACCGGCCACCATCAGCCCCACAAAGAGAGCCAGAAAGCCGTAGCGAAGCCAATTCTTCGCCTTCGAGTAGGTGTAGCGATGTTTCTTCGCCTTGCGGCCTACGCGCGCAAAGAGATCCTGCAGGATACCCAGCGGACAGATCACCGAGCAATAGAGACGACCAAAGAGGAGTGTCAACAACACCAAGGCTACCACCACGCCGACGTTGAGTGCCAACACAGCGGGCAACAGCTGAACCTTGGCCAGCCACCCTAAAAAGTGATGAGCTGTACCCGTAAAGTCGAGAAAGAGCAACGTGATAGCCACCAGGACCACCGCCGCCACCACTCGACGAAGTTTCAGTAAGTTCATAGGGTTTAGAAAAGTGTAAATTAGGTTTTTCTTATTTGGGGGTTGCTGGGGTTGCTGAGGCTACTAGGGCTACTAGGGCTACTGGGACCACTGAGGCCACTAATAACTTTCAACTTTTAACTTTCAACTTTCAACTCCCTACTGCCACTGTTCGTCAGCATTGGGATACGCACCGCCGCGCACATCCGAGATGTAGTGCTCTACGGCCTCGGTCATCACCTCGTGCAGGTTGGCATAGCGACGCAGGAATTTAGGCTTGAAGCCCTTGTTCATTCCCAGCATATCGTGCACAACCAACACCTGGCCATCGCACTCGGCACCGGCACCAATACCAATCGTGGGAATCGGAATTTCGCGCGTTACGCGGGCCGCCAGCGGAGCAGGAATCTTCTCCATGACCAGCGCAAAGCAACCCGCCTCGGCGAGCAGATGGGCATCGTGAAGAAGTTTTTCGGCCTCAGCCTCCTCCTTGGCACGCAGACCATAACCGCCCAACTGGTGGATCGACTGCGGCGTAAGGCCCAGGTGACCCATCACGGGAATACCGGCAGCGATAATCTTACGCACCGAGGGGAGCATCTCCTCTCCGCCCTCGATCTTCACGCCATCAGCACCCGTCTCCTTCATGATGCGGATAGCCGCCTCGAGAGCCACCTCCACATTACCGCTACACGTACCAAAGGGCATATCAACCACCACAAAGGCACGCTCTACGCCACGCACCACAGACGCGGCATGGTAGATAATCTGATCGAGCGTAATGGGAAGGGTCGTCGTGTGGCCCGCCATCACGTTGGCGGCCGAGTCACCCACCAGGATGATGTCAATACCGGCACCATCGACAATTTTGGCCATCGTATAGTCGTAGGAGGTGAGCATAGCAATCTTCTCACCCTCGTGTTTCATCTGAGCCAGCGTAGCCGTCGTGACGGCACGCACCTTACTTTCAACCGACATATCTTGTATTTGTTTGGTTTTGTTCTACAAATTTAATTATTTCACACCAATTTGGCAAAAGAAATTCCACAAAACGACACCGCCCGAGACCGAGACGTTGATCGAATGTTTCGTGCCCACCTGCGGGATCTCGATCGAGCCATCCACCAGATCAACCACAGCCTGATCCACACCGGCCACCTCGTTGCCGAAAACCAGGGCATACTTCACCCCCTCCTCGGCACGGAACTCGTTGAGCATCACCGATCCTTCGACCTGCTCGATAGCCAGCACACGATAGCCCTCTGCCTTCAGTCGCTCGACCGCCTCGATCGTCACCGGAGCATACTCCCACGGAACGGTCATCTCGGCACCAAGCGCCG
>JAFZFJ010000027.1 GCA_017555975.1 Alistipes sp.
CGGCTCGACGATCAAGCCCTTCGTCTACACCTTTGCCATCGACCACCTCGGCCTCTCGCCCTGTACGATGGTGCCGAACCTCCCCGTGACGATCGAGACGGCCAACGGTACGGCCTGGTCGCCGAAGGAGGCGGGTCAGGTCGAGTACGACGGCGTGCTACACCCGCTGATGTGGGGTCTGGCCATGAGCCGCAACAACTACTCGGCCTGGATCATGAAGCAGGCCAAGGAGCCGCAGGCTGTGTCGGATTTTATCCACAATATGGGTATCCGCAGCTTCATCGACCCCGTTTCGGCGCTCTGCGTCGGTTCGTCGGAGTCGAACACCTACGAGTTGGTGAGCGCCTTCTCGACCTTCGCAAACGGCGGTGTGCACAACGATCCGATCTTTGTGACGCGCATTGAGGACCGTCAGGGCAACCTGATCGCCTCGTTCATCCCGCAGTCGCAGGATGCAATCAGCGAGCGCACGGCCTATACGATGCTGACAATGCTCAAGCGCGTGGTTGAGGCGGGTACGGCCGGCCGTCTGAAGTGGATGTTCGACTTGCACGATGTGGAGCTGGGCGGTAAGACGGGTACTTCGAACGAGAACCGTGACGCCTGGTTTATGGGTGTCGCTCCGCGCATCGTGGCCGGCGCCTGGGTTGGTGGTGAGGACCAGCAGGTGCACCTCACGGCTCGTGGTGAGGGCTCGGTGGTGGCGCTTCCGATCGTGGGCGACTTCCTCAAGCGGGTCTATGCCGACGGTACGCTCGGTGTGAACCGTACGGATCGCTTTGTGCGTCCGCCGATGATGCCCGACTACGACTGTGAGATGTCGGTCAATCCGAATGTCTACTATGGCGAGGAGCAGCAGAAGAGCGATGAGTTTTTTGAGTAAAGCCCCCTTTTTTAGCAACCTATAAAATCAAACAAGAAAGATATGAAAGTAGCCATTGTCGGCGTGTCGGGTGCCGTGGGACAGGAGTTCCTGCGTATCTTGGAGACGCGTAACCTGCCGATCGATGAGCTGGTGCTGTTTGGCTCGCCTCGCAGCGCCGGTACGACCTATACCTTCCGTGGCCAGGAGCTCACGGTGAAGCTCCTGCAGCATAACGACGATTTTAAGGGAATCGACTTCGCCTTGACCTCGGCCGGAGCTTCGACCTCGCGCGAGTTTGCCGAGACGATCACCAAGCACGGTACGATCATGATCGATAACTCGTCGGCCTTCCGCATGGACGAGGATGTACCTCTCGTTGTGCCCGAGGTGAATGCGGCCGATGCAAAGAACGCTCCGCGTCGCATCATCGCCAACCCGAACTGCACGACGATCCAGATGGTGGTGGCGCTGCAGGCCATCGAGCAGCTCTCGCACATCGAGCGCGTGCATGTCTCGACCTACCAGTCGGCCTCGGGAGCCGGCGCTACGGCGATGGCCGAGCTCGAGCAGCAGTATGCCGAGCTGGTGGAGGGCAAGGAGCCTACAGTGGAGAAGTTCGCCTTCCAGCTCGCCTACAATGTGATTCCCCACATCGATGTGTTCACCGAGAACGACTACACGAAGGAGGAGATGAAGATGTTCCACGAGACGCGTAAGATCATGCATTCGGATATCCGTGTGTCGGCTACCTGCGTGCGTGTGCCCGTGATGCGTGCCCACTCGGAGAGTGTCTGGGTGGAGACCGAGCGCCCGATCTCGGTGGAGGAGGCGCGTGAGGCCTTTGCCGCCGCTATGGGTGTCGTGGTGATGGACAACCCGGCCGAGAAGCAGTATCCTATGCCGCTCTTCCTCGCAGGATGCGATCCGGTCTATGTGGGTCGTATTCGCAAGGACCTCACCTCGGAGCGCGGCCTGAGCTTCTGGTGCGTGAGCGACCAGATCCGCAAGGGCGCGGCACTCAATGCCGTGCAGATCTTGGAGTCGTTGCTCTAAATCGAACACCCCCCCCAAAGAAAACAGAGGCTGTCCAATCGGGCAGCCTCTGTTTTCTTTATCGCTTCTTGTAGCGGTGCTCGACCTTTTTCCAGTCGATCACATTCCAGGTGGAGGCGATGGCGTCGGCGCGGCGGTTGCGGTAGTCGATGTAGTAGGCGTGCTCCCAGACATCGAATACGAGCAGCGGGCGTAATCCGTGGCGGATCGGGGTGCCGGCATTGCGTGTGGAGAGGATCGAGAGGTTGCCGTTGGGCTCTTCGACCAGC
>JAFZFJ010000028.1 GCA_017555975.1 Alistipes sp.
CCGCGGATGTCGTTGGCGACGATCTCGTCGTGGATCGCCTTCACCTGCTCGAGCGTTAGCTCACGCGCCAAAACCACCGTATCGGCCCACTGCGAGAAGAACTTCACGGCCTCCGAGTTCGAGATATTGCTCTGCGTGGAGATGTGCACCTCCTGCCCTATGCGTCGAGCATAGAGAATAGCGGCCATATCGGTTGCAATGATGGCATCGACCCCCTCGCGGCGTGCACGGTCGATCACCTCCTGCATCGTACGCAATTCATCTTCGTAAACTACGGTGTTGACAGTCAGGTAGGCTTTTACGCCCGCTTCGTGCGCCCGGCGGACAATCTCCGCAAGGTCGTCGAGCGTAAAGTTAGCGGCCGAGGCCGAGCGCATGTTGAGCTTGCCGACGCCAAAATAGACCGAATCGGCACCCGCCTCAATGGCTGCGGCCAACGCTTCGTAGGAGCCCACCGGGGCCATCAATTCCAAATCACTTCGCTGCATAGCGTATAGAGGTTTCTTGTGTATAGTAAATGTATTGCTCGAAAGAGCCTCCAAAAGTACAAATAATTCCACGGGAAGCCAAACGCCTCTCCGTGTGGCAGACTATCGCAGGCGGCTCTTGACGGGGTATTTCAACCCCTTGTAGCGGTAGATGTAGCCGTTGATGCTACCGATGCGCACGGGCGATTCGATCGCCAGCGGAATTTTATTCTCGTCATCCGAGATCCAGATCGTGAAGATCGATCCATCGGTGAAGGAGTACCCCTCGCTCGAGCCCAGCTGGCACTCGAACTTCAGCGAGCGGAACTTGCCGAGGTTGCGAATCTTCTTCGTCTCGTGTCCCGAAAAGCGGTAGTGGATGCGACGCACGGTGTCCTCGAGCAGCATATCGAGCGTGCCGATCTCCCCCTGTGAGAAGTTCTCGGCCTTGGCCGAGCGCATGTTGAAGAAGAGCGAGATGGCATCCATGCTCTCGGGGGTGAGGGCGATGGTCTTCTCCTTGAAGGGGCGTTTGCGGCTGCTCCAACGGGTATGTACCTGCATCTGCTCCCAGTCGTAGTCATAGTTGCTCTCAAAGGTGTAGCTTCCCTCCATCAGGTCGGAGCGAAACTTCTCGGTGCGCATCGTCTCCGGGTCGATGTCGATGATGTAGCGATCCTCCATGTTGAAGAACCAACGATAGGTCGGCAGCGTGCGAGCCACGCCCTCCACGCGGAAGTAGCTCTTGCCCTGCTCCTGCACCGCCGTTGTCGTCACATCCACCGAACCGATCTCGGTGTTGGGGAAGTATTTCGCGCTGTAGCTGACACGGTATTCGAGCACCTCACCCGGGTGGTAGAATTGCGCCGAGAGCGCTGTGGGGAGTAGGAGCAGTATGCTTAGGATCAATCGTTTCATATGGTTGGTTTTTATTGGTAACGCTTTTTGATGCTGTTATATTACGAAATTTGTGAAAAATCGATGCGTTCTTGTGCTGTGTGGCGCTCGCGCAGTTGAGCCAATCCGCGGTGCGCAGGGTGCTCCAGGGTCGGATCCTGCTTCAGGATCTGCTCGGCAGCTTCGCGCGTGAGGGTCAGCACCTGCACATCGCGTGTCGGGTTGGCGATCTTGAGGTCGAGCGCCATGCCGCTCTGCAGCGTGCCGTTCACATCGCCTGCGCCGCGCAGTTTGAGGTCGAGCTCTGCCAGGCGGAAACCGTCGTTCGTCTCGCACATCGCATCGAGGCGTGCACGCGACTCGCGGGAGAGCTTCTCGCCCGACATCAGGATGCAGTAGGACTGCTCGCCACCGCGACCCACGCGACCGCGCAGCTGATGGAGCTGCGAGAGGCCGAAGCGCTCGGCCGACTCGATCACCATCACCGTGGCATTCGGCACATCGACACCCACCTCGATGACGGAGGTAGCGACCAAAATTTGTGCCTCGCCCTCCTTGAATTGGCGCATCGACTCCTCTTTGTCGGCCGGTTTCATCTTACCGTGGCAGATCGCTACGCGATAGTCGGGCAGCGGGAAGTCGCGCGAGACAGCCTCGTAGCCGTCCGTGAGGTCTTTATAGTCCATGGTCTCAGACTCGGCGATGAGCGGATAGACGATGTAGACCTGGCGCCCGAGGGCGATCTGCTTGCGCAGGAAGCCCCACAGACGCAGGCGCGCCGCATCGGTGTAGTGCGAGGTTTGTATCGGTTTACGCCCCGGGGGCAGCTCGTCGATCACCGAGACATCGAGGTCGCCATAGAGGGTCATGGCCAGCGTGCGCGGGATGGGCGTAGCGGTCATCACCAGAATATGGGGCGGTTGTTGGTTCTTGGTCCAGAGGCGGGCACGCTGCTCGACGCCGAAGCGGTGCTGCTCGTCGATCACCACGAAGCCGAGGTTCTGGAACTGCACCTTGTCTTCGATCAGGGCGTGTGTACCGATGAGCAGTTGCACCTCGCCCGAGGCGATCCCCTCGAGGGCGGTGCGACGCTCTTTGGCCTTCGATGAGCCGGTGAGGATCGCTACGCGTACGGGCAAACCATCCAGGAAGCGGAGGAACGAGGCGTAGTGCTGGCGTGCCAGGATCTCGGTCGGTGCCATGATGCAGGCCTGATAGCCGTTGTCGACGGCCAGCAGCATCGAGATCAGTGCTACGAGGGTCTTTCCGCTGCCAACATCGCCCTGCAGGAGGCGGTTCATCTGGAAGCCCGTCACC
>JAFZFJ010000003.1 GCA_017555975.1 Alistipes sp.
CTTGTTGCCCTCGGCAGCGGCGATAACCTTAGCCTCGAGTTTCGGATCGATATACGGTCCTTTCTTTAATGAACGGCTCATTATGTACTCTTATTTAATTACTTTTTCTTCTTGGAAATAATAAACTTCGAAGTGGTCTTCTTCGGGTTGCGCGTCTTGTAACCCTTAGCAAGCAGACCCTTGCGCGAACGCGGGTGACCACCGCTGGCGCGGCCTTCACCACCACCCATCGGGTGATCTACCGGGTTCATCACAACACCACGGTTGTGCGGACGGCGGCCCAGCCAACGCTTGCGACCAGCCTTACCCGACGACTCCAGGTTGTGATCAACGTTCGATACAACACCCACCGTTGCGCGGCAAGTTACGAGTACCATACGAGTCTCGCCCGAGGGCAGCTTGATGATGGCAAATTTGCCCTCACGAGCCAGCAGCTGGGCGTACGAACCGGCCGAGCGAGCCATTGCGGCACCCTGACCGGGATAGAGTTCAATGTTGTGTACAACCGTACCCAGCGGAATCTCGCTCAACGGAAGAGCGTTACCTACCTCGGGAGCAACACCCGAGCCGCTGATTACAGTCTGACCAACCTTCAGGCCGTTCGGTGCGATGATGTAGCTCTTCTCACCGTCGGCATATACCAACAGGGCAATACGTGCCGTACGATTCGGGTCGTACTCGATCGACTTTACAGTCGCAGCAATTCCATCCTTGGCGCGCTTGAAGTCTACAAGACGGTACATCTGCTTGTGACCACCGCCAATGTAGCGTACGGTCATCTTACCGTCGTTGTTGCGGCCGCCCGAGCTCTTCTTTACGCTCAAAAGCGACTTCTCAGGCTTCGACTTCGTGATCTCGTCGAATGCGCTGATTACCTTATGTCTTGTACCTGCGGTAACAGGCTTAAATTTCTTTACTGCCATCTTCGTTAGATATTACTGTAAAAATCAATCTTATCTCCCTCCTTCAAGGTAACGATAGCCTTCTTGAAGTTGTTGGCACGGCCCTCCAGCAGACCCGCCTTCGTGTAGCGGCTCTTGAGCTTGCCCATGCAGTTAATCGTGTTAACATCAGTTACGACGACGTTGTACATCTGCTCAACGGCCTGACGAATCTGCAGCTTGTTAGCGCGCACGTCAACGATAAAACCGTAGCGATTCAACTTTTCGCCCTGAATCGTCATTTTCTCGGTCAAAACCGGCTTAATAATAATCTCCATGGTTGTCTTGCGTATTATGCTAACAAAGTATTCAGTACATTCTCAGCGCCCTCTACCATTACGATAACCGATGCGTTCATTACGTCATACGTGCAGACGTTCTGAGCCAGAACCGGCTTGATGTAGGTGAGGTTGCGGCACGAAAGCTGCAGGTTTACGTTGCCCTCGGGAAGTACGAGGAGCACCTTCTTGTCAGCGACCTTCAGGGCCTCGGCCAGAGCAACAGCGGCCTTCGTCTTGGGAGCCTCGAACTGCTGAGCCTCGAGAGCGATGATCTGACCGGCCTGAGCCTTGTAGGTCAGCGCGCTACGACGAGCCAGCTGCTTGAGCTTCTTATTCAGCTTGAAGCTGTAATCACGGGGAACCGGACCGAATACGCGACCACCACCCGGGAAGAGGGGCGAGAGGATCGAGCCACAGCGAGCACCACCGGTACCCTTCTGACGCTTCAGCTTGCGCGTCGAACCGGCAACCTCATTACGCTGCTTTGCCTTGTGCGTACCCTGACGCTGGTCAGCCAAATACTGCTTCACGTCGAGATAGATAGCGTGGTCATTAGCCTCCACGCCGAAAACGGCCTCCGAAAGGACTACCTTACGGCCCGTCTCATTTCCTTGTGCGTTCAATACTGCTCATTCCATACTACGTCTCAATGGTTAAGTAAGCACCCTTGGCACCCGGAATCGAACCCTTCACGAGGATCAGGTTGCTCTCCGGAATTACCTTCAAAACTTTCAGGTTCAGCACCTTTACCTGATCGCCACCCATCTGACCCGGCAGACGCTTGCCCTTGAAGACACGCGAGGGGTACGACGAGGCGCCCAACGAACCGGGCTTGCGCTGACGGTTGTGCTGACCGTGCGTCTGGCCACCAACACCGGCAAAGCCGTGACGCTTTACAACGCCCTGGTAACCACGACCTTTCGAGATCCCGGTCACGTCTACCCAGTCCTCCTCGGTGAAGAGGTCAACGGTGAGCGTGTCGCCGAGATTCACTTCAGGCATGCCCTTGAACTCAGCAAGCTTGCGCTTGGGAGTCGTACCGGCCTTCTTGAAGTGACCTAACAAACTGCTGGTGGTGTGCTTTTCACTCTTCTCGTCATAGGCAATCTGGACTGCCTCGTACGAATCCTTCTCGACAGTCTTGATTTGCGTAACAACGCACGGGCCAGCCTCAATGACAGTGCATGGAATATTCTTTCCCTCGGCACTGTAAACGGAAGTCATTCCGATTTTCTTTCCAATAAGTCCTGACATTTTGTTGTCAATTTGTTTGTTATAAATGTATTAAAAGTGAAGTGTTTCTACTTCGGGGTCCCTTTCCGAAAGGCGCAATACGGGCTAAGAGCCTGGTAATTTCACGGCCCACACCTATATTATATATGTCCGCCCCTCGTTCGAGGGATGGGCGATTTTCATCACCCGTGGGCGTAGCCTCGGCGGCTTGGCCCTAAAAGGTTTGGGAGGGGTGGGCAAGGCGATTCACCTCGCCCACTTCCCAATTTATCACACCTTGATCTCAACCTCAACACCCGAGGGGAGCTCGAGCTTCATCAGCGCGTCGATCGTCTTGGGCGTCGACGAGTAGATGTCGAGGATACGCTTGAAGGTGCAGAGCTGGAACTGCTCACGAGCCTTCTTGTTAACGAAGGTCGAGCGGTTTACCGTAAAAATCTGCTTGTGCGTGGGCAGGGGTACCGGACCGCTAACGATGGCGCCCGTGCTCTTTACGGTCTTTACGATCTTCTCGGCCGACTTGTCGACGAGGTTGTGATCGAACGACTTTAACTTGATTCTGATTTTCTGATTCATATCGTTTGCTTATTCTATATCCTTACGTTTACCACTCGCCTTCTCGATGATCTCCTTGGCCAAACCGCCCGGAACCTCCTCAAAGTGCGAGAACTCCATCGACGAGGTAGCGCGACCCGACGAAATGGTACGCAACACGGTTACATAGCCGAACATCTCCGACAGGGGAACCTTGGCCTTAACCACGCGAGCCGTACCCTTCGACTCCATGCCCGTGATCTGACCACGGCGCTTGTTCAGGTCACCGATGATGTCACCCATCGACTCCTCGGGCGTCACAACCTCAACGGCCATGATCGGCTCCATGATGATCGAACCGGCCTTGGGAGCAGCGGCGCGATAACCGTTACGGGCAGCGATCTCGAACGAAAGCTGATCCGAATCGACGGGGTGGAACGAACCATCCTTCAGCGTAATCTTCATCGAGTCCATCGGGTAGCCTGCCAGTGCACCATTTGCCATAGCGTGCTCGAAGCACTTCTGTACCAAGGGGATAAACTCGCGCGGAATGTTACCGCCCTTCACCTCGTCTACGAAGGTCAGACCCATCTTGCCCTCCTCGGCGGGACCGATCTCGAAGATAATATCAGCAAACTTACCACGACCACCGGTCTGCTTCTTGAAGACCTCGCGGTGCTGTACGGTCTGCGTCAGAGCCTCCTTGTAGTTCACCTGGGGAGCACCCTGGTTGATCTCTACACCGAACTCACGACGGAGACGATCGACGATAATGTCGAGGTGGAGCTCACCCATACCGCTGATGACCGTCTGACCCGAATCCTCATCGGTCTTCACCGTGAAGGTGGGGTCCTCCTCAGCCAGC
>JAFZFJ010000029.1 GCA_017555975.1 Alistipes sp.
ACAAGCTGGAGACCCAGTATCGCCGCGACGAGCGCGTGATCCGTTTCTTAACTTTCAAGCAGGACAAGTTCGCCGTAGAGTACTCGGCCAAGCGTCGTGCAAAACTTGCTAACAAACAGGAGGAGTAAACTATGGCACAGGAGAACAACGCAGCACAGTCGGAGATCCGCTACCTGAACCCGGTATCGGTAGACGTGAAGAAGAAGAAGTACTGCCGCTTCAAGAAGCTCGGCATCAAGTACGTAGACTACAAGGACGGTGAGTTCCTGAAGAAGTTCCTCAACGAGCAGGGTAAGATTCTGCCCCGCCGCCTGACGGGTACTTCGCAGAAGTTCCAGAAGAAGGTAGCGCAGGCCGTTAAGCGTGCACGCCACCTGGCTATCCTGCCCTTCGTAACCGATGGTATGAAATAATAAACAAGGAGGACACGATTATGGAAGTTATTCTGATCAAAGATATGGAGAACCTGGGCTACGCTAACGACATCGTGAACGTAAAGCCCGGCTACGCTAACAACTACCTCATTCCCCAGGGTTTCGCTAAGGCCGCTACGGCTTCGGCTAAGAAGATCCTGGCTGAGAACCTGAAGCAGCGCGCTCACAAGGACGCTAAGATCCTGGCCGACGCTCAGGCACTCGCTGAGACGATTTCGAACCTGCAGCTCACGATCTCGGCTAAGGCTGAGGAGGGCAAGCTCTTCGGTACGGTTACCGCTACCGACCTGGCTGAGGCTCTGGCTGAGAAGGGTATCACGATCGACCGCAAGGCTATCGCTGTTGAGGCTGTGAAGACGGTAGGTGAGTACATCGCCGTTGCTAAGCTCCACCGCGAGGTAAAGGCAGAGGTTAAGTTCACGGTAGTTGCTACCGAGGAGTAGTCTCTCCAACGTTTAGAGCTGAAAGCTCATGAGGTAAGTCCCGAACATTTGTTCGGGACTTATTTTTTTTAAGCTGTTTAACAAGGCGATTTCTGCGTTAAGTTCCTTTTGCTTGCTCCGCCTCGGCAAAGTCTGCAAGCAGCCTCTGCTCTCGGCTTAATCGCAACCTTACGCTTGCCCTCCCCTCTTGTTATACAACTTCACGCGAATAAGGTTGTTGTAAAGCCCTTTGTTTTTTGCCTTGAGCCCCGATCGCACAATTATTTTTTGAATTTTTCGTTTTGTTAAGGTATCTTTGCATAATACATAACCCGAAAATCATAGATCTATGGATATTACATTGGCAATCATCGCCTTCCTGCTGTCGTTGGTGGGTATTCTCGGCTGCATTATTCCCGTTTTGCCGGGCCTGCTGCTGAACTTTTTGGCCCTTGTCGGTCTCTACTTCACCTCCTATGCCGAGATCGACCTCACGTCGCTTATCATTTGGCTGGTGGTTGTCGGCATCGTCTCGCTGGCCGACTTTTTCCTGCCCGCTTTGATGACCCGCAAGTTCGGTGGCTCGAAGGCCGGTGAGTGGGGTGCTACGATTGGCGTCTTTGCCGGTCTGTTCCTCTTCCCGCCCTGGGGTATCATCCTGGGTCCCTTCTTTGGTGCTGTGCTGGGTGAGATGAGTCGCAAGAACGGTACCCCCCATCAGGCGCTGAAGAGTGGCTTCGGCTCGTTCCTCGCCTTCTTTGTCGGTACGGGCATTAAGCTCATTGTTGCCTTCTGGATGACCGGCGTGGTCGTTGCCGCCTGCTGGCGTCCGGTTTGGGAGGCGATAGTGTCGCTCTTTTAATGGTTGAACACTAATTACATATTGCATATGAAACGCATGTTGACCCTGGTGGTGATCCTCGTAGCGATGATTGCCACCGCTTGTAGCAACTACAAGTACGAGAGCGTGAAGGGCGACCCGATCGAGAGCCGCATCTACACGCTCGACAACGGCCTGAAAGTCTATATGGCCGTCAATGACGAGACGCCGCGCATCCAGACCTATATTGCTGTGCGCGTAGGTGGTAAGAACGACCCGGCAGAGACGACCGGTCTGGCCCACTACTTCGAGCACCTGATGTTCAAGGGTACCCCTTCGTTCGGTACGCAGGACTACGAGGCCGAGAAGCCCCTCTTGGATGAGATCGAGCGTCTGTTCGAGATCTATCGCAAGACCGAGGATGAGGCTACGCGCAAGGCTCTCTACCATCAGATTGACTCGATTAGCTATGAGGCCTCGAAGATCGCCATCCCCAACGAGTACGACAAGCTCATGTCGGCTATCGGTGCCAGTGGCACGAACGCCTACACCTCGCAGGATGTGACCTGCTATGTGGAGAACATCCCCTCGAATCAGATTGAGAATTGGGCCAAGATCGAGGCCGACCGTTTCATGAATCCGGTGATCCGTGGCTTCCACACCGAGCTGGAGACCATCTACGAGGAGAAGAATATGTCGCTTACGCAGGATTCGCGCAAGGTATGGGAGGCGATCGATATGTTGCTCTTCCCCAACCATCCCTATGGTAAGCAGACGGTGCTGGGTTCGCAGGAGCACCTGAAGAACCCCTCGATCACGAATGTGAAGAACTACCACAAGACCTACTACGTGCCCAATAACATGGCCATCTGCCTCTCGGGTGACTTCGATCCGGAGGAGATGATCCGCATTATTGATAAGTATTTCGGTCAGATGGAGCCCAATCCCGAGTTGCCGGCCCTGCAGTATGAGCCCGAGCAGCCGATCACGACGCCGATCGTGAAGGATATCTTCGGTCCTGAGGCTGAAAATGTTACGGTGGCATGGCGTCTGGGTGGCTCGACGAGCGAGGATGCCGACTTGGCTGCCGTAGCTGCGTCGATCCTCTCGAACCGCAAAGCGGGTCTGGTGGACCTGAATATCAACCAACAGCAGAAGACCCTTGGCGTCTTTGCCGGTGAGAGCATCCAGCCCGACTACGGTATGATGGTCATGCAGGGTCGTCCGAAGGCGGGCCAGTCGCTCGACGAGGTACGTGATCTGATGTTGGCTGAGATCGAGAATCTGCGCAATGGCGCTTGGGATGAGTCGCTCCTCCAGGCCTCGATCAACAACCTCAAGGCCGGCATGATGCAGACCATGGATACGAACGAGGGTCGTGCCGACATGTTTGTTGATGCCTTCGTCAATGGCGAGGAGTGGGTTGACGTGGTGAACTCGCTGGATCGTCTGTCGCAGATCACGAAGGAGGATGTGGTTGCCTGGGCCAAGGAGAAGCTGGGCGCCGAGAACTACGTCATCGTCTATAAGCGTCAGGGTGTGGATCCCTCGGAGCAGAAGATTGCCAAGCCCGCCATCACGCCGATCGTGACGAATCGCGACAAGCAGAGCGCCTTCCTCACGGAGATTCAGAACGCGGTGGTTGAGCCCATCGAGCCGAAGTTCTTCGATCCGAAGAGCGATGTGGAGCGTTTTACGCTCTCGAATGGTGTAGAGGTGCTCTACAAGCAGAACACAACGACCGATCTCTACCAGTTGTCGTACTTCTACAACACGGGCGTCGAGGATACCCCTTCGCTGGGTATGGCTTGCAGTTATTGGGACTACCTCGGCACCACGTCGCACACGGCTGAGGAGTTGGCCGTTAAGCTCTACAACATTGCATCGAACTACAACGTAATGCCGGGCCTCACGCGCACGACTATCTCCTTGTCGGGTCTGTCGGAGCACATGGCTACCACGATGCAACTCTACGAGGATCACATCGCCAATGCTGTAGCCGACGAGGCTATTCTGCAGGCCGTGAAGGCCAATACGCTCAAGAGCCGTGCCAACGCAAAGCATAGCCAGCGCTCCTGCTTTGCTGCGCTGCGTCGCTACTGTACCAACGGTGGTGACTACATTGCCCGCACGACACTGACGAACAAGGCTCTGATGAATCTTAAGTCGGATGACCTGCTGGCGCAGATAAAGAGCCTGGCTGCAAAGCAGCATCGCGTACTCTACTATGGCCCGCTTACGAAAGAGGAGCTTTCGGCTCTGCTTGTGGAGCACCATGCTGTGGTGGAGAATCCCGAGCCGCTGGAGTATCGTCTGCCCGCGGCCGTCAAGACCGACAAGAGTGAGGTTGTGTTGGCGCAGTACGACGCCAAGCAGATCTACTATGCTCAGTTCTCGAATCGTGGCGAGTCGTTTGATCCCGCTCACGATGCCGAACTGGCGCTCTATAACGAGTATTTCGGTGGTGGTATGAATGCCATTGTCTTCCAGGAGATGCGCGAGGCACGCGGTCTGGCCTACTCGGCTCAGGCTCAGTTGACCTTGCCCACGCACAAGACGGTGCCCTACACCTTCACGGCCTTTATCGCTACGCAGAACGATAAGATGCAGCAGGCCATCGAGGCTTTCGATGAGATTATCAATGAGATGCCCGAGTCGGAGGCTGCCTTCGAGATTGCCAAGAAGGCCCTGATCGAGCGCATCCGCACCCAGCGTATCGTGAAGGAGCAGCTGCTCTGGGCTTACATCTATCAGCAGGATTTGGGCGAGATGGAGTATCGTGACAAAGCGGTCTTCGAGCAGGTGCAGGGGATGACCCTCCAGGATGTGAAGGCTACGCAGGAGAAGTGGGTGAAGGATCGCCCCTATGTGTATGGTATTCTGGGCGATATCAAGGACCTGGATATGAACTTCTTAAAGACCCTCGGCCCGGTACGCACCGTGTCGCAGGAGGAGATCTTCGGTTATTAACCATTAAGTAGAATAAAGGGTAGCTAAGTTTTAGCTACCCTTTATTTTTTTAGTCGCCTTTAGCAACCTTGCTCAATCCTGACTCGAAAAACTACTCGATCAGCTTATTCGTTGCCGTGTCGGGGAAGATGATCCACGGCTTAAAGGTCTTGGCGTCCTCAAAATCCATCAGCGCGTAGGAGGCGATGATGATTACGTCGCCCACCTGCACCTTGCGGGCAGCTGCGCCGTTGAGGCAGATACAACCGCTCTCGGCAGCACCCTTGATGACGTAGGTCTCGAAACGCTCACCGTTGTTGATGTCGAGGATCTGGACCTTCTCACCCTCGATGATATTGGCCGCCTCCATCAACTTCTCGTCGATGGTGATGCTGCCCACATAGTTCAGATTAGCCTGCGTGACCGACACGCGGTGAATCTTCGATTTGATGACTTCAATCTGGAATTTCATATTATCGAATGCGAATGTTATCAATCAGACGAATCTCGCCGGCCTGTACGGCGATGCAACCTTGGATCTGCTCGGCGTCGCTCCAAGCCTCGACCTCCTGCATCGACAGGGCATCCACCGACTGGTAGTAGATGCAGTGCAAGAGCTCGGTGCGGTTAATCTCGGCCTCGACCCACGCCTTCAGCTCCTGCGGCGTGAGCGTGTGCGACTTCTCGACCGCTGTCTGAAGCGCGCGGTAGATCGCGGGTGCGATGGCGCGGTGCTCGGGCGTGAGCAGCTCGTTGCGCGACGAGAGGGCCAAGCCATCCTCGGCACGGATGATCGGGCACTCTACGATCTCGACCTGAAGGCCGAGCTGAGCCACCATCGCCTTGATGACGGCAATCTGCTGGAAATCCTTCTCGCCAAAGTAGGCACGAGCGGGCTGCACCATGTCAAACAGACGGCTCACGACCTGTGCCACACCGTTGAAGTGGCCCGGGCGCGTAGCTCCCTCCATCACCTTGTCCACGGCACCAAAGTCGAATTGGCGTGTATCGGGTTCGGGGTAGATCTCCTCGACCGAGGGCATCAGCACCAGATCGGCGCCGGCGGCCTCCAAGAGGGCTGCATCGGCCTCAGGCGTGCGGGGGTAGCGCTTCAGGTCACCCTTGTCGTTAAACTGGGTGGGGTTGACAAAGACGCTCACCACGACCGTCTCGTTCTCCTTGCGGGCACGCTCTACGAGCGAGCGGTGGCCGGCATGCAGGGCGCCCATCGTCGGCACGAAGCCAACCCCTTCGGGGTTTACCTCCGCCAAAGCCTCGCGAAGCGCCTTTATCGTAGTTACTATTTTCATCCTAATTACAGGTAGATTAATCATCGCAAAAGTAGAAACAATAAATGAGAAAGCGAAATGAAATCGTGTAAAATTGCGTGGTTTGTATTATCTTTGTTGCCGACTAATTTGTAACTTAAACTATGAAAAACAAGATTCTTATGGCATCCGTGCCCTTTTTGACGCTGGCCATGACGGCCTGCACCCCCTCCTCGGAGGTGGAGAAGCCTTGGATCGTGGATCGTTTCGACGACATCAAGGTGATCCGCTACGAGGTTCCCGGTTTTGAGTCGCTTACCC
>JAFZFJ010000030.1 GCA_017555975.1 Alistipes sp.
GAGGCAGCTACCTACTCTATTATGAGTAGCCGTTGTTCATAGGTATTAGTGAGCTTAACTGCGACGTGTAACAGAGGACGGTCGTGCAAGGCGAGCGCAGAGCCGCTCGCGAGCTTTGCTGAGCCGTAGCCGACCGAAGAGCAATCAAAGCCAAAGGCTTTGTTGCTCAAGTTAAGCTCACCTTACAACCGGCTATGCCACTGGGGCTACTATGGCAACTATGGCTACTGAAGGCCATGTTACTACAACAAAAAAATAGGCCCAATCGCGAGATTGGGCCTATACCTATATCATATAAATAGCTTAAAATTCGGTGACGAAGTTTTTGCCTTCCAGCCACGCGGCCATATTGAGAACCAAAAGATTCCAATTCTGGAAGCCTTTGTTCAGGACCGGTTCGCCATTTTCGGGAAGATAATATTCGTGCAGAGCACCATGGCGCTCGTAGTCACGGCCCAGCAAAAGGATCGTCTTTTCGGCTAGTTCGCGCGCCTCATCGTTAAATCCGTAACGAACCAATCCGCGGAAAACCAAGTAGTTAACATTGATCCAAATAGGCCCTTGCCAAGATGACGGGTTGCCACTGGCTCGCAGGTCATACATCTTTTCGAGCGGCGATAGGGTACGAATACCGGCGGGGGCATTGAACGAGCGAGTGTCGTGGAACTGACGCTCAACCACTTCGCGTGCCTCCTCTTCAGAAGCAATTCCAGCCCACAAAGCCATAAATCCACTCCATACGCTAAAGCGCTGTATCAGACAATCATATGTACGCGGCTGCCCCACATGCAGGTAGAGCTCTCCCGGTTGCAGGCTCTCAATCTCTGGTTTCTCGATCGGAAGCAAATTCAGATCAACACTGTAATAAAAACCGTCGCGCGGATCCCAGCAATGCTTGCGGATAGCACTCTTTAGCTCTTCAGCCTCGCGTGCGTAGCGATCGGCAATCTCGGGCATTGAAAGGCAGTCGGCGAGGTATTCCATGGCGAGCAACTCGCGGTACATCAGCGCATTGAGGAATATTGATCCGGAGCTTCCGTGTGGGCGGTAGAAGGTGCTTGGGTCGTTATCGACGCCGATAGCCTCGTCCGTTTGCCAGTACATCAATCCGGTGGCGCGGTGGCGATGGTGGTTTAGATAACACGATACGAAGGCCTGCAGATGGTAGAATTTTTCGCGCAGCCACTCCGCATCCCCCTCCATCGTGCGCACGATGAATGCTGCGTGTTGGGCGATGGTCGGCTTGTGCATGTTGCTCTTCCAGGGGTTTCTCTTTTTGAGCATCTCTTCGCGCGAGGGGGCATTACGCTCAATCCAAATCGGAATCCAACCCTCCATGCCGCCATAGTGCAGGGCGTTCAGTACGCAGCCTTGCTCGTAGGCCAGTGCCTCTTCATGGTCTTTTTTTGAGCCATGCTCGAGCAGAATTTGGCGCAGAGCCACGTTGCTGAGCCAGGAATCCCAGTCCCACAGCATGTCCAAATATTGGTTACTGCCCGGTGCCAAGAAGGGATAGACCAACGCTCCGCCCGCCTCGCGATACATGCCACGCATGTCGCGGTAGATGTGTTTGCGACAGATGTCGGTGTACTTTTTTACATTTTCCGCCGTACGCTCGGGGAGTTGCGCGAACGAGGTGGCACAAATTGCAAGAGCTGCAAAAAGGGTGAATAGCTGTTTCATGATATAAAGTTAGTGAAAACATTTCACAAAACAAAAGGGGTACGACTTATCGTCGCACCCCTTTGTTTTGAATAGTAGGCTTATTAGATGATGCCCTGCTCGACCATCGACTTGGCAACCTTCATGAAACCAGCGATGTTAGCACCCTTCATGTAGTTGATGTAGCCGTCCTGCTCTGTACCATACTCGAGGCAGGCCTCGTGGATCGAGTTCATGATCTGGTGCAACTTGGCGTCAACCTCCTCGGCCGTCCAGTTCAGCTTCTGCGAGTTCTGCGTCATCTCCAGACCCGACGTAGCAACACCACCGGCATTGACAGCCTTACCGGGACCATAGGGAACCTTAGCCTCGATGAAGGCCTCGATAGCCTCGGGACGGCAACCCATGTTCGAAACCTCCGCCACGATCTTCACGCCGTTGGCCAGCAGCTGCTTCGCATCCTCGCCGCCCAGCTCGTTCTGCGTAGCGCAAGGCATGGCGATATCAACAGCAACCTCCCAAGGCTTGTGACCGGCTACGAATACCGAACCGGGGAACTTCTCGGCGTAGGGGGCAACCACGTCGTTGTTCGACGCACGCAGCTCCAACATGTAGGCGATCTTCTCCTCGTTCAGACCAGCCTCGTCGTAGATATAACCATCGGGGCCCGAAATCGTTACTACCTTGGCACCCAGCTCGGTAGCCTTCTTGGCTGCACCCCAGGCTACGTTACCAAAGCCCGAAATAGCCACGCGCTGACCCTTGAGCTCCATGCCGTGCTTAGCCAGCATCTGGCAGAGGAAATAAACAGCACCAAAGCCCGTAGCCTCGGGACGAATCAGCGAACCACCGTAGGTCATACCCTTGCCGGTCAGCACACCCGTATTCTCCAGAGCGAGCTTGCGATACATACCATACAGGTAACCGATTTCGCGTGCACCTACACCGATATCACCGGCCGGAACGTCGGTCTCGGGACCGATATGGCGCCACAGCTCGGTCATAAAGGCCTGGCAGAAACGCATCACCTCGCGGCTCGATTTACCCTTCGGGTTGAAGTCCGAACCACCCTTGGCACCACCCATAGGGAGGGTCGTCAGGGCATTCTTAAAGATCTGCTCAAAACCGAGGAATTTCAGAATCGAGGGGTTCACAGAGGGGTGGAAACGAAGACCGCCCTTATAGGGACCAATGGCGTTGTTGAACTGTACGCGGTAACCCGTATTTACCTGAACGTCACCCTGATCATCTACCCACGTCACCTTGAACGTAAACTGACGATCCGGCTCCACGATGCGCTCGGCAATGCGATTGGCCTCGAATTCAGGATGCTTGTTGTAGGCCTCTTCAACGGTGGTCAAGACCTCACGAACTGCCTGCAGATATTCGCTCTCACCGGGATGACGGAGCTCGAGATCTGCCATAAGTTTTGCTACATTCATAGTATAAGAAGTTTAAGGTTTATAGCCGGATTGCGATTTTTTTTCTATACAAATATAAACTTTTTTCCGTCATGTTGTTATCAAAAACAAAAATAATGTAGCAAAAAAGTTATTCTGTGTTCCAGACTGCGAGAAAGCGCATTCATCAAGGCCCATCGGTTGCGGGCGGTCGATCTGGGCAGGATGGGAGGCAGTTGTTGCGGAATCGATCGCCTTTCTGAGGGAGGATTCTTTGCTTTTTATGAGGAGGCTCACTCGAAAATAGGGGTCCGATCGGCCGATTTTCTCAATTTTTATTGGCCGTGTAGTGAATAAATACTATATTTACACTACGAAACCAAAAAGAAACCATCATGAAAAAAGTTTTGCTGATTGCGCTGTTATTCTTGAGTTTGCCGATTATGGCCCAAAACGTACAGCTGCACTATGATTTTGGACGATCGCTCTACAACGATTTGGACAAGACGGCAGAGTCGAATGGCCGTGCTGCATTGACGACCACCGTCGAGATGTTCCGTCCCGATAAATTCGGTTCGACCTTCTTCTTTGTCGACATGGATTATAACAAGGGTGTGAGTGGCGCTTATTGGGAGATTTCGCGTGAGTTGAATTTTTGGCAGCAGTCGAAGATGAATTGGCTGTCGGTGCATGTCGAGTATGATGGCGGTCTGAATAATGTGGTAGGCAGCTACGACGATGCATTCCTCGCCGGTTTGACCTATTCGGGCCATTCGAAGGATTACTCGAAGACCTGGTCGCTGTCGGTCATGTACAAGCATATCGTCGATGCTGTCGATATGAAGGGTGAAGATGCCGAGGCCAATTTCCAGATTACGGGTGTTTGGGGTATCTCGATTGCCGATGGTTGGGGTTCGTTCTCGGGCTTTGTTGATTTTTGGCGCGAGTGCCGACCGTGGCAGAATACGACCCATATCTTTTTGGCTGAGCCGCAGCTGTGGCTGAATCTGAACAAGATCTCGGGTTGGGAGGATGTGAAGCTGAGCGTTGGTGCTGAGGTGGAGCTTTCGAACAACTTTGTGGCTAAAGGCTTCTACGCCATCCCTACGCTGGCCGTAAAGTGGACCTTTTAAGTAAGAAGAATTAGATTATCCCAAAATTAATAAATGATGTTACAACGACTTTTCGGCTTTGATGCCAAGAAACACTCGGTTCGTACAGAGGTGCTGGCCGGTATCACCACCTTTTTGACGATGTCCTATATCTTGGCCGTCAATCCCAATATGTTTAAGGAGTTGGATGGTATGCCCGGTGGCGCCGTCTTTACTTCGACTGCACTGGCCGCCATCGTGGGTACGCTTGTGATGGCCCTCTGGGGTAAGCTCCCCTTTGCGTTGGCTCCGGGTATGGGTCTGAATGCCTTCTTCGTCTACACGGTGTGTATGGGTATGGGCTATTCGTGGCAGTTTGCACTGACGGCTGTCTTGATCGAGGGTTTGATCTTTATCGTTTTAACCTTAACTAATGTGCGTGAAGCAATCGTTCATGCCATCCCCGCAGCACTGAAGAATGCTATCGGAGCCGGTATCGGTCTCTTTATTGCATTTGTAGGTTTGAAGAATGCTGGCGTGATTGTTGATAATTCGGCTACGCTTGTTACGCTGGGCGAGGTGACGCAGGGCAGTGCATTGTTGGCTCTGATCGGTTTGATCATTACGGCCGTGATGGTTGCCAAGAACGTGCGTGGCGCCATGTTGCTCGGTATTTTGATTACGACCCTGATTGGTATCCCGATGGGTATTACGCAGTGGGGTGGCGTGATTTCATTGCCGCACTCGATCAAACCGCTCTTTATGCAGTTTGAGTGGGAGCACATCTTTACGCTCGATATGTTGGCCGTAGTCTTCACGTTCCTCTTTATCGACCTCTTCGATACGGTGGGTACGCTGGTGGGCGTCTGCATCAAGGCCAACATCATTGGTCAAGATGGTCAGATTCCGCGCCTCAAGGAGGCCTTCTTTGCCGATGCAATCGCTACGACCGTAGGTGCTTGTATCGGTACGTCGACGACGACGACCTATGTCGAGAGCGCGTCGGGTGTGGCCCAGGGTGGTCGTACGGGTATGACGGCCTTTGTAGCTGCTTGCTGCTTTGCCGTGGCGCTCTTCTTCTCGCCGCTCTTCCTGGCCATTCCGGCTGCTGCTACGGCTCCGGTGCTGGTGATCGTGGGTCTGTTTATGTTGGAGCCGGTGCGCAACATCCCCTTCAACGAATTCTCGGAGTCGATTCCGGCCTTTGTCTGCATCATCTCCATGCCGCTTACCTATTCAATCTCGGATGGTATCCTGCTCGGTATGATCAGCTACGTGGCAATCAACCTCTGCTGCGGTAAGGTGAAGAAGATCCCTGTACTGGCTGCTATTTTGGCCGTACTGTTTGTACTGAAGTACATCTTTATTTAACGCAATATGGGTGTTCAACACTATACGTTGTGCGAAGTGCTGACGCCGAGCGATCGGCGAGCATGGATCGATTTCCCGAAGAAGGGGCTCTATAAGGAGTACCCGAATTGGGTGTGCCCGCTCGATGTGGATGTCGAGAAGGTCTTTGATTCGAAGCACAACGAACTCTTTGCTGAGGGCGAGGCTATTCGTTGGGTGGTCCGCAACAGCGAGGGGGTGATTGTTGGTCGCATCGCTGCCTTCTATAATCGTGAGAAGGCTGCCCTGGAGGAGCAGCCGACGGGAGGTTGCGGCTTTTTTGAGGCGATCGATGATCAGCAAGTGGCTGACCTGTTGTTCGATGCCGCTCGAGACTGGCTCAAGGCACGGGGCATGGAGGCGATGGATGGTCCGATTAATTTCGGCCAGCGTAGTGATTGGTGGGGTCTGCTCGTCAAGGGCTTTGACTACCAGCCGCTCTACATGAATCCCTATAACCCGCCCTACTACCAAGCGTTGTTCGAGCATTACGGTTTCCAGAATTACTTCAACCAGCACAGCTACCAGTGGTGTGTCGGTCAGTCGGAGGCTTCGCAGCGTATCCACGACCGAGCATCGCGCCTGCTGGCCGATCCGGCTTACCACATCGAACCGATCAACAAGAAGCAGCTGCCCGAGGCGGCCGAACATTTCCGCACAATTTACAACAAGGCGTGGGCGCTGTTTACGGGCGTCAAGCCGATGGAGAAGGAGGAGGCGCAGCAGATCATGAAGACGATGTTGCCGATCATCGATCCGCGCATCATCCTCTTTGCCTACCACAACGACGAGCCGATCGGCTTCTTCATTACGATTCCCGACCTGAATCGTCTAATCGGTGGTTTCAACGGCAAGTTCGGTTTGGTGCAGAAGCTCCGCATGATGTGGAATCTGAAGGTGCGCAAATCGTGTGATCGAGTCTTTGGCATCATCTTCGGCATCTCGCCCGACTACCAGGGCAAGGGTGTCGAGTCGGCCATCATGAGCCGTTACCATGCCTTTGTGCAGTCGCCCGAGAATGGGTACAAGTCGGTCGAGATGGCCTGGATTGGTGATTTCAACCCCGTGATGAACCGCATGCTGGTGAGCTACGCCGGTGCTGAATGCCACAAGATGCATACAACCTATCGCTATCTTTTTGATCGCGAAAAGGAGTTTAAGCGCTGTCCGCGCTTAGGACTTAAACGTACAAAATCCTAAAACACACAATCATATGAAAGAGACTGTATTTACCAAGTACCACATTGCAAATGGTGCCAAGATGGCTGAGTTTGCCGGTTACAACATGCCGATCGAGTTCTCGGGCATCAATGATGAGCACATGACTGTTCGCGAGAAGGCCGGTGTCTTTGACGTGAGCCACATGGGCGAGATTTGGGTGAAGGGTCCCAGGGCCGTGGAGCTGTTGCAGAAGATTACGACGAACGACGTTTTGAAGCTCTACGATGGTAAGGTGCAGTATAGTTGCATGCCCAACGGTAAGGGTGGTATCGTGGATGATATCCTGGTTTATCGCATTGATGAGGAGTGCTACCTGCTGTGCGTGAATGCCGCCAACACCGAGAAGGATTGGCAGCACATCTGTGCCGAGGGTGCTAAATTGGGCATGGAGGCCGGCCATGGCAAGCAGCTCTATAACGCTTCGGACGAGATTTGCCAGCTCGCCGTGCAGGGTCCTTTGGCGATGAAGATCGTCCAGAAGCTGTGCGCTGAGCCGGTGGAGGATATGGAGTATTACACCTTCCGCAAGATGGAGGTAGCCGGTGTGGATGCCATCCTTTCGATCACGGGTTACACGGGTTCGGGCGGTTGCGAGATCTACGTAGCCAACGAGGACGGAGACAAACTCTGGGAGGAGCTTTGGAAGGCTGGCGAGGAGTATGGCCTGAAGAATATTGGTCTGGGCGCACGCGATACGCTGCGTTTGGAGAAGGGCTTCTGCCTCTATGGCAACGATATCGACGACACGACTTCGCCGCTGGAGGCAGGTCTGGGTTGGATCACGAAGTTCGCCGAGGGCAAAGACTTTATCGACCGTGATAAGATGGAGGCCCTCAAGGCCAACGGTGTAGAGCATAAGTTGGTGGGTCTGAAGCTCATCGGACGCGGTGTTCCCCGCCACGAGTATAAGATCGCTTCGCCCGAGGGTGAGGAGATCGGCCACGTAACCTCGGGTACGATGTCGCCCAGCTTGAAGTGCGGTATTGCACTCGGTTATGTCAAGACTGCCTATGCCAAGGTCGGCACGAAGATCGCCGTGGTGATCCGTGACCGCTTGATCGAGGCTGAGGTGGTGAAAATCCCCTTCGTATAATGGATACTAAAAAATATCGTTTCGAGACCCGCCAAATTCACGCGGGTCTCGATCCTAAAATAGAGAACGGTGCGCGTGGCGTGGGAATCTATCCCACGGCGGCCTACCGTTTCCGCAGCTGCGACCATGCTGCCAAACTCTTCGAGTTGTCGGAGGGTGGCAATATCTACACGCGTCTGCAGAATCCCACTACGTCGGCCTACGAGGAGCGTATCGCTGCGCTCTATGGCGGTGTGGGTGCTCTGGCCTTGGCTTCGGGCATGTCGGCCATTCTGATTGCGGTGACGGCATTGGCCAAGCAGGGCGATAATATCGTCGCTGCCCCCTACCTCTATGGTGGTACCTACAACCAGTTCCGCATTTCGTTGCGTAACCTCGGTATCGAGGTCCGCATCGCTCAGTCGGAGGATCCGGCCGCTTTTGCCGCCTTGTGTGATGAGCGCACGAAGGCCATCTATGTTGAGAGCATGGGTAACCCGACCTGCGCCGTGCTCGATTTGGAGGGGCTGGCTGCCGTAGCAAAGGAGAAGGATGTGCCGTTTGTGGTCGACAATACCTTTGGTGCTGCGGGCTATCTCTGTAACCCCTTCGATTGGGGTGCAAATATTGTGGTTGATTCGGCTACGAAGTGGATCAATGGCCACGGTACGGCCATGGGCGGTGTGATTGTCGATGGCGGTAACTACAATTGGGCCAACGGAAAATTCCCCCAAATCGATGGTCCGTCGGAGGACTATCACGGGTTGAATCTCTATGAGGCGTTTGGCGCGGCTGCCTTTATCGTGAAGTGCCGAGTGGATGGTCTACGCGATTTCGGTTGCTGTCCCTCGCCCTTTGATGCCTACCTGATGATGCTCGGTCTGGAGACCTTGTCGTTGCGCGTGAAGCAGGAGGTGGAGACCACCTGGCGTCTGGCAGAGTACTGCCGTTCGCATCCCAAGGTGGAGCGTGTGAGCTATGTGGGTTTTGAGGACCATCCGAGCTATGCCAATGCTAAGAAGTATTACCGTTTCGGTTCGTCGGCTGTCTTTACGGTAGAGCTGAAGGGTACGCTTGAGAGTACGGTGCGCTTCGTCGAGGCGCAGCAGTTGGCGGCCCATATGACCATGATCGGTGACTCGATTACGGTGATTACCCACCCTGCATCGACCACCCATAAGCAGCTTTCGGCAGAGGATCTGAAGGCTGCTGGCGTGACGCCAACCCTGCTGCGTATCTCGGCAGGTCTGGAACATGCCGATGATTTGATTGAGGACTTCGAGCGGGCATTTGCTCAGGTAGAATAAAAAAAAGAGGGAAGTTAATCTTCCCTCTTTTTTTATTTGTTAAAGTATTGCTCACAGAACGCAACCACCTGTTCGCTGTAGGCTTCAGGGTGGTCCATGTAGGCGTCGGCATGTCCCGAGTCGGGTGCAATCCAGATCGCCTTCTCGCCATGTACTTTGGCCTCGTAGAGCGGATAGACCATGCGCGTGGGGACGTAATGGTCGTTACCGCCATGGATGAAGAGCATCGGATGGGTTGATCGTCGCACCGCTTCTATGGCAGATGCCTCGTGAAAATCCCAACCAAAGCGTGCTCGCGTGATGCGGCGGGCAATCTCCAAGACCGGGAAGGCCGGGAGGTGATAATCCTCCTTGAGCTCCTTCTTGAACTGCTCCCAGACGCTCGTATAGCCGCAATCCTCGACAAAACAGCACACCGAGGCGGGCAAATCTTTTTCGCCCGAGAGCATCATGATGGCTGCAGCACCCATCGAGAGACCATGCACAATGACCTGCTGCTCGCCCTCAAAGAGGGTGGGCGCATGCTCAATCCATTGTTTGATGTCGAGCCGATCCTGCCAACCCATGCCCATCGAAGTGCCACCGCTCTTGCCGTGAAAACGCAACGTCGGCAGCAGGATGTTGCATCCCAACTGTTCGCGGTAGAGTTGTGCGATGTGGAGCATGCCGAAGGGATGGTCGGTGTAACCATGCACGACAACAGCTGTGCGCGTAGCGTGTTGCTCGGCCGGGAGGTAGTAGGCGTGCAGGATGGTATGATCGGGCGCGGTCAGCGTGGTCTCGCGAAGTTGCCCCGAGCGGTAGAGCTCCTCACCCCAGGCGAGGTGGGTGGGGTAGTTTTCGCCCCATTTTTGGAGACACGTGGACTCGTTGCGCTCGAAACGGGGGCGCAGAGCTACCTCCGTTAAATAGTAACCACCGCCGAGGGCGGTGATTACCAATACGATGCATATGCCGATACTCCAGCTGATCACCTTTCGCATAGACTATTTGCCCAACTTCTGGCGGATGTGCAGCAGCATGTCGTCGGTCATGGCCGAGAGATCCCACTCGGGCTTCCAATCCCACTCCTCGCGTGCGCAGCTGTCGTCGAGCGAGTTGGGCCAGCTTTGGGCGATTGCCTGCTTCACGGGGTCGATGTCGTAGTCCATCGTGAAGTCGGGCAGACGCTTCTTGATCTCGGCAGCGATGATCTCGGGCGTGAAGCTCATCGAGGCGAGGTTGAAGCTATTGCGGTGCTTCAGGCGCGTGGGGTCGGCCTCCATCAGCTCCACACAGGCACGCAGGGCGTCGGGCATGTAGATCATGTCCATATATTCCTGAGGCGGGATGGGGCAGGTAAAGTGGCCCGAACGAATGGCCTCGTAGTAGATCTCCACGGCGTAGTCGGTCGTACCGCCACCGGGGAGCGTTACGTTCGAGATGATACCCGGGAAGCGTACCGAACGCGTGTCGACACCATATTTTTGATGGTAGTAGTTGCCGAGCATCTCGCCCGTGTATTTGCAGATACCGTAGATGGTCGTGGGCTGCATAATCGTATCCTGCGGCGTGCCATCTTTGGGCGACGAGGGACCGAAGGCGCCGATCGACGAGGGGGTGAAGAGGGCGCAGTGGTGCTGACGAGCTACCTCCAACGAGTTGTTCAGTGCACCCATGTTTACCGACCAAGCCATCTGCGGATTGCGCTCGCCTACGGCCGAGAGCAACGCTACGAGGTTGAAGATCGAATCAATATGATAGCGCGCCACGATCGAGGCCATGGCCGTTGCGTCGAGGGCGTTGAGCACCTCGAAAGGACCATCCTCGCCGAGCTCTTTACAGTCGCGCATATCAGTTGCCACTACGTTCTGATTGCCGTAAATCTTACGCAGGTAGACGGTCAGTTCCGAGCCGATTTGGCCACCTGCACCAACGATGAGAATCTTTTTCATGGGGTAAGTATTGTAAATCGTTGCTCAAAGATAGAAAATAATCTGTAAAAGTTGCGCTTTTTTTTGGTCTTTTCATTTTTCTTGTGTACTTTTGCACCACTCAAATGAGGAAAGTTGCTGTTGTAGCTCAGTGGTAGAGCACTTCCTTGGTAAGGAAGAGGTCGTGAGTTCAAGCCTCATCAACAGCTCAACAACCAAGCAAAGGCCACCTAAAAGGTGGCTTTTGTTGTATCGGGGAGTCCGCCATGCTTGCATGAGATGGACTCCCCGATACAGCAAAAGAGCTCCCCTTCAGGGGAGCCTTTGCTTGGGAGTTGAACGCTTCCCCGCGGGAGCGCGAGGCTCGACGGCTGTCGCGTCAGCGATAGTCGTCAAACGAATTAACAGCCGGACCGAATACGTATCTGTCACCTTTTTTGCGTTTTTTTGTTGCGACGGTGTGGATGCAGCCTCCTAAAAAACAACGAGGATGCCGAATCGGGAACCGTTCGACATCCTCGTGTAGGTGACAGGACGCGCCTTCCTATCGCGCCGAGACATTGCGGGCGATGAGGCGGAAGAGAGGCGTGATGTAGCGGTAGAAGGGGACCATGATGGTGTCAAAGCCACCGATCACCTGCTCGTGACGGCAGTGCGCAATGGCGCGAATTGCCTTGCGGGCGCATCGCTTCACGTCGTAGCCGTTTTCCTGACCCGGATCCATGATGCCCGTGGCCTTGCCGGCACCGTCGAGGGCATTTTTAGAGACGTCGGTGTGGATGCGTCCCGGGATGAGGATCGTGGTCTTGATCTGGGGATACTCCAGGGCGATGGTCTCGTAGAAGCCGTGGATGGCGTGCTTCGAGGCGCAGTAGGCCGAGCGCACGGGGAAACCAAAGACGCCCGATACGGACGACACGAGGGCAATATGTACTCCGCGCTCGAGGAACATCTCCTTGAGCGATTTGACAAGATAGACGCCACCGAAGTAGTTCACCTCCATCAAGCGACGATCGACTGCGATGTCGGTCTCGAGTGTCAGCGCACGCTGCGAAATGCCGGCGTTGAGCAGCAGGAAGTCGATTTGATGGCCCTCGGCGTGAATCCAATTGACCAGTTCGTCGATCGTGGCAGCCTGCTCCATGTCGACCGTATGGCACCAAGCCTTCACGCCCAGCGCACGGCAACCCTCGGCTACCTGTTCGAGCGTCTCCAGACGACGACCCGTTAGAATCACATGCGTTCCCTTGCGGGCGTACTCGTAGGCCAATGCCTCGCCGATGCCGCTACCACCTCCGGTGATGAGCACGGTCTTATCTTTAAATGTAAGCATAGTAGTAGTTTGATTTCGTCTTTGGCAAAGATACGGATAAGCGAGCGAGAAATATCAAGCTTGCTTGAATATTTTTCCCGGCGAGCGCGAGTATCTAAGAGATTTATCTCAAAGATACGGATAAGCGAGCGAGAAATATCAAACTTGCTTGAATATTTTTCCCGGCGAGCGAGAGTATCTAAGAGATTTATCTCAAAGATACGGATAGACGAGCGAGAAATATCAAACTTGCTTGAATATTTTTCCCGGCGAGCGCAAGTATCTATAGTAACAAACGTGGAAAAAGAGCACTCTTTGTCCCTCTCTTCGTGCAAATCTTTTAGTCCCTGAGGCAATAGCCGACTCCGCGAAGACTCACAATCTCGACCTGCGGATCGGCTGCGAGGTGACGGCGGAGGCGCGAGATATAGACATTGAGCGAGCGCAGGTTGAAGAAATTATCGTCGCCCCACAGGTCCCGCAGTAGGGTCGCCGCCTCGACCGTCTCGCCCATTTGACGACAAAGATGCAGCAGTACGGCCGTCTCGCGGGCGGCTAGGATGATTTGCTCCTCATCGAGCGAGAGACTGTTGTGTCGTGGGTCGAAGGTGTAGCGGCCGATTTGGTAGCTTTGTGTCTCTTCGCGGGAGAGCATGCGCCCTGCCAAGGCCCGCAGACGGACAATCAACTCGTCGAGGGCGAAGGGCTTTTTTAGAAAATCGTTGCCACCCACCTCGAAGCCCTTCACGACATCCTCGGTAGCCGAGCGGGCCGTGAGGAAGAGGATCGGGGTTTGATAACCCGCTTTGCGGAGCTGCTTGGCTAGCGTAAAGCCATCCATGCGGGGCATCATGACGTCTGTGACGATCACGTCGAAGGGGGCGGTGCGGACGCGCTCGAGAGCCTCCTCGCCATCGTAGGCTGCAACCACCTCAAACCCACGATCGGCAAGCGTGTCGTAGAGGATCTCGGAGAGCATGCGCTCATCTTCGGCAAGCAATATTCGGATTTTATCAGCCATGGACAGGAATTTTTAGGGTAAAGGTGGTGCCTTCACCTTTGCGACTTTCGACTGAGAGGCTCCCTCCGTGGCGTTCGGCCACGCGACGGGCATAGTACAGCCCCAGGCCGTAGCCACGCACCGACTGAATATCGCCCTGCGGTACGCGGTAGAACTTCTCGAAGAGGTAGGGAAGGTGCTCAGGGGCAATGCCACACCCGTTGTCGGTGAGCTGAAGAACTACCTGCTGCTCCTCCATAAAGCCCCGGAGGTGCAGGATCGGATCGCGCTGGGTGTATTTCAGGGCATTGTCCAGGAGCGTCGTGAGCAGGTTACGCAGGTGGAAGCGGTCGGCCTCCAGCGTGAGCTCCGAGGGACATGCGATCGTGATCTCGGCCCGCTTCTCGAGGCGCAACCCTACGGTCACCTCCTCCAAGAGCTCGGTCAATTGGATGCGGGTGGGGTTGTGGCTCACTGCGCACCCCTCGACCGAGACGGCGAGTATGTGCTCGACCATAGCCGAGAGTTGCGTGAGTTGGCTTTCAACAATCTCCAGATAGCGACTGCGCCGTGTAGCATCGGCCTCGGCCGAGAAGTTGCGCAGGGCATCCGTAGCTGTCACAGCGACCGAAATCGGGGTTTTCAGTTCATGGGTGATGTTGTGCGTAAAGTCGCGGCGCATCTCCTCCAGGGTGCGTTGATGCTTCATGGTTCGCACCAGGTAGGCCAAGACAAAGGCCAACAACAGCACGATCACCGCCGAGGAGATAATCAGCACCCACATCTGCCCCCAAAAGTGGTTGATAGGCATCTCATAGGTCAGCCGCAAGAGGTAGACCCCGTCGTCATCGATCTCGATCAGGGCCGTGCGCGGATGGGGGATCTTCAGGTCTTGCGCGCGCCGCATCACGACCCGGTCCTCCAGCGTGCGGTCGATAATCTCGGCACGCCACGTGGTCATCGCATCCAGCTCCAGCAGGTTGGGATTGAAGGTGATGGCAAAGTCGTCCAGGTCGATGTTGATGCGCTTGGCTGCGATCAAGCCCGGAATGGCATCCATGCGGAAGCTCTTATAGACCGCCTTGTAGGCTGAGGATTCGACTCGTCGCTGAAAGTCGCCCACCTGCTCGCGATACATCCTCACGGCCCAAAAGCACTGCACGGCAGCCAGCAGCGTGAGCGAACTGACAACCACAAGCGAGAGGTTGCGAAAATAGGTGCGATTCATCGGGCGTTTGGTTTACTTATTTACAAAGGTAGGGATAAAATCCAAACCCGCAACCGAGTTAACATTAGTTAACATTTCTTAACACTTTTTTGACTTCGAGGCTCCGTTTCCGTTCTATCTTTGCACTTGGAAAAACCGGTAAACTTCCACAAAACAGGTTGTGTAACTTAAAACGAAGGACGAAGATGAAAAAGTATTTAGTGGCCGTAGCGGCTCTTTTGATGGTGGGTGCGCTCTACGCCCAGGAGCCCTCCAAAACCCTTGTAGTGGTCGATGGCAAGGTGGTGCCGAAGGCGGAATTCGATGCGCTCGATTCCGACCAAATCCAGAACATCGATATCTTCAAGAATATCGAGGGTGCCATCGTGGTTACCACGAAAAAGGTGCTCACCCTGGAGGGTGATATGAGGATTATCAAGATCGCCAAAGAGGCCGACGAGAAGCTGGAAATCACCACCGTGCGTATCGATAAAGAGACCGGCACGGCTACTGTGGAGGAGAGTGAGGAAAAGGTTGTGGTCGTAGGCGGAGACGACTCGGGCGTCCGCGTGAAACACCGCTCGGAGAAGGCTGTGGCTGTAGCCAATCCGCTCTACCTGTTGCAGAACAAGGAGGGACAGTGGAAAGAGTTGACCGAGGAGGATGTGAAGAAGATTGACCCCAGCCTGATCAAGGCCATCTCGGTATTAAAGGACAAAGAGGCCATCGAACAATTTAA
>JAFZFJ010000031.1 GCA_017555975.1 Alistipes sp.
GCTGCTCCCCGCACTTGTGGTTGCACAAGGGGAGAAGGTGGTCGTAAGCGGTGTGGTGACCTCGTCCGAAGATAAGCTGCCGCTTATCGGCGTAACCGTTGTCACCGAGAAGCTAAACGGTGTGGCCACCTCGATCGACGGCGACTACACCATCGAAGTCGAGGCCGGCACAAAACTGACGTTTGACTATGTCGGCTATCAGCGCGTCGAGTGGCAGGTTCCCACCGGACAGAGCCACCTGACCTACAACCTCATCATATCGCCCGAGGCGCAGCAGGTCGAGGAGGTGGTCGTGATCGCCTACGGTGTCCGCAAGAAGGGCACGGTGGCCGGATCGGTATCGACCGTTAAGGCCGAGAAGATCGAGAACACGCCGACGGCAGCCTTCGACCAGGCCCTGCAGGGTCAGGTTCCGGGTCTGACGGTCCTCTCGAATACAGGTGAGCCGAGTGCAGCTGCCGTGATGACGATTCGCGGTACGAACTCGATCAATTCGGGTACGGCTCCGCTCTACATCCTCGACGGTGTGCCCATCTCGAGCAGCGACTTCAATACGATCAATCCGGCCGACATCGAGTCGTTGTCGGTTCTCAAGGACGCCTCGTCGACCTCGATCTACGGTGCGCGTGCCGCAAACGGCGTGATTGTCATCACGACCAAGCGTGGTCGCATCGCCGACCGCCCGAACGTCGAGTACCGCATGCAGATGGGTATCTCGCAGGTGGCAAGCGGCAAGTGGGATCTGATGAACACGGCCGAGCGCATCCAATACGAGAAGGAGATCGGCATGACGGCCGGTCAGAACTACCCGTTGCTGAGCCAGACCGACGTAAACTGGATGGAGGAGGTATTCAATTCGGCTGCCCTGTTGCAGAGCCACGAGGTTTCGCTCTCGGGTGCTGACGAGAAGACCAACTACTACCTCTCGGCCGGCTACTACAGCCAGGACGGTACGGCTGTCGGCTCGCTCTTCGACCGCTACTCGCTGCGCACGAACATCGAACGCCGCGCAAACAGTTGGCTCAAGGTGGGCTCAAACACGATGCTCAACTACCAGGATATTCAGCAGGCCGACGAGGGCAGCTACACGCTCGTGACACCCATCTCGGCTGCCCGCTTCATGATGCCCTACTGGGATCCGCACCGCGCCGACGGCTCGCTGGCCTCGGTGAGCGACGGCTCGTGGAAGGGTACGGGTCAGAACCCCTTGGAGTGGCTGGAGAACAACCCCGTGAAGTATAAGAAATACAAACTGATCTCGACCCTCTTTGCCGAGGCCGAGCCGATTGAGGGGCTGGCGATTCGTTCGCAGTTCAGCCTCGACTACGGCCACACGACCGGTTTCGGCAAGTCGTACCCGAGCTACGCTCCCAATCAGAACGATGGCGCCGCCTCGCGCAGCACGACCGACAGCTACACGCTGACGGTCACCAACACCATCAACTACCGTTTCTCGAAGGGCACGAAGCACTCATTCAACCTGATGGTGGGTCAGGAGGGCATCGACTACCACTACGAGGCCTTCTCGTTGATGACCAAGGGTCAGAACAACGACAAACTGACGAACATCTCGACCGGTACGCGCGCCACCTCGTGGAGCGACACGACCGACTCGGATTACGGTTTCCTCTCCTTCTTTGGTCGCGGTGAGTACAACTACGACAACCGCTTCTACTTCGAGGGAGCTCTGCGTGCCGACGCCTCGTCGCGCTTCGGTGCTTCGCGCCGTTGGGCCGGCTTCTGGTCGGTAGGTTTCATGTGGAACCTGCGCAACGAGCACTTCCTGGAGTCGTGGTCGAGCTGGCTGAGCAACGCCCAGCTCTCGCTCTCGACCGGTACGTCGGGTAACTCGTCGATTCCGAACTACGAGCATCTGGCGCTGATTTCGGGCGGCATGGACTATGTGGGCGACGCCGGCATCACGCTGGCCCAGCCGGGCAACGAGGATCTGGGTTGGGAGAAGCCCTGGACCTCGAACTTCGCCCTGAAGCTCGGCTTCTGGAACCGCCTCAACGTCGACCTGGAGCTCTACTACAAGAAGACCTCCGATATGTTGATGGAGGTACCGCAGCCCACCTCGGACAAGGGCTACGGCTGCTACTGGGACAATGTTGGTTCGATGGTCAACAAGGGTTTTGAGGTCAACGTCGTGGGCACGCTGCTCCAGACCGAAAACTTCTTCTGGAGCGTGAATGCCAACGTTTCGTTCAACCACAACGAGATCACCGAGCTCTACAACGGCGTGCAGGAGTACGAGCGTTCGAACACGAACACGAAGCTCGTCGTAGGCCATCCGCTGGGCGAGTTCTACATCAACCGCTTCGCCGGTGTCAACCCGGCCAATGGTGACGCCCTGTGGTATACGAAGGATGGTGAGCTGACCAACGAGCTGAAGGATAGCGACAAGGTACTCGTAGGCAAGAGCTACATTGCACCCTGGCAGGGTGGTTTCGGCACGTCGCTCAGCTGGAAGGGTCTCTCGCTGAGCGCACAGTTTAGCTGGGTTGCCGACCGTTGGATGCTCAACAACGACCGCTACTTCGACGAGTCGAACGGTCGCTTTGCCTCCTACAACCAATCGAACCGCCTGCTCAACCGCTGGAAGGAGCCGGGTGATGTAACCGACATCCCGCGCCACGGTGTCTACACCGAGTTTGACAGCCGTCTGTTGGAGGATGCCTCGTTCCTGCGCCTAAAGAATGTGATGCTGAGCTACTCGCTGCCGAGCGCGTGGATCAAGAAGTCGCGCGTATTCAGTGGCGCCCGCATCTACGTACAGGCTCAGAACCTGTTGACCTTCTCGAAGTTCTCGGGTCTGGATCCGGAGGGCACTTCGAACATCTATGCGGCGCAGTACCCCATGTCGCGCCAATTCACGGCAGGTTTGGATCTTAAATTCTAATGTGCGCTATGAAGAGTATGTTACGCAATATGAAATATGCCATCTTGGCAATGACTCTGACGATGAGCCTCACGGCCTGTCTGGACAAGGTCCCCGAGTCGGCCATACTGGAGGAGGAGGTGATGATGCCCTCCTCGAACCCCACGAAGGCCTTCAACGAGGCCGAACAGGTGCTGACGGGTATCTATGCCCGCATGATGAGCAGCGCACTGTGGAGTGGTTACCTGACCCTCGTGCCTGAGATTCAGGCCGACCTGGTCTATGCCGTAGACGGTTATTCGAACGCCTATGGCGACATCTGGCAGTGGAATATCCGCCCCACGAATCCCGAAATCGAGGCGGTCTACGCATCGCTTTATGCGGTGATCGCCAACTGTAATTTCTTCCTCGAGCGCATCGACGGTGTGATCGGTTGCCAGACGAGCGACGAGAACATCGCCTACCTCGAGTACTACATGGGTGAGGTCTACGCAATCCGAGCGCTCTGCTATTCGGAGTTGATCAAGTGCTTCGCCAATGCCTACGATCCGCAGACTGCCAAGGAGGAGCTGGGTGTGGTGCTTCGTTCGAAATACAGCACGCCGGAGTCTTCGCACCGTGCTTCGCTCTACGACTCATACCAGTTTGTAATTGCCGACCTGGAGCAGGCCGAGACGTTGCTCGATGCCGAGAACGACTACTACGGTGCCTTTTATATGACCCGTGCAGCCGCATGCGCATTGCGCGCACGCGTTGCCCTGCAGATGCAGGATTGGGAGACGGCCATCAACTACTCGTCGCAGGTGATCGACCACCCCAAGAAGACCTTCGATCTGGCCAGCGCCACGAGCCTCTACACGGCCGACATGAGCTACTTCGACTACATGTGGAGCTACGACCAGGCCTTCGAGATCATCCTGCAGGTGGGCTACACGGTTACCTCGTATGGTGGTGCGCTGGGTCAAAACTTCCTGAATTTCAACAACGATTACACCTATTACTACCCGGACTACGTGCCGGCCGAGTGGGTGCTTAACCTCTATCAGTCGAGCGACTTGCGCTATGGCAGCTACTTCGCCTCGCTGCAGACCGGCTATGACCACGGTTTGGTATGGCCGCTGTTGGTGAAGTACTACGGCAACCAGAACTTCATGCAGAACATGATCTACCACGTCTGCATGCCGAAGATTTTCCGTTTGGCCGAGCAGTACCTGATTCGCGCCGAGGCCTATTGCCGTCAGGAGCAACCCAACTACTCGCTCGCCTCGAAGGATCTGACGAAGCTGCGTGCCACCCGTTTCCAGTCGGGCGGCGGTAACATCTCGCTCACGGCCTCGAACTACATCGAGCAAATTGCCAACGAGCGCGTACGCGAGCTCTATATGGAGGGCTTCCGTCTGTGGGATATGAAGCGTTGGGGCAAACTCTACAACAACGGCGAGGGCTTCACACGCAAGGCTCAGTCCAACAGCTTGAAGGAGGGCAGCTCGCTCAAGGTGACCCTCGACAATCCGCTCTTCACCTGGCCGATCCCGCAGCACGAGATCGAATCGCCCGGTTCGGAGGTGGAGCCAAACGCAAGCAACAAATAACCGAAAAACGATACTACGATGATGAAATATATCTACGCGGCCTTTGTGGCCGCAGCGTTGGCCTTCGGTGCCGCTTCGTGCAGCGAAGAGTACACCACCTACTCGGATGCCGAGTATGTGATGTTTGCCGATACGCTCTCGATGAACATCGTCTTGAGCGACGCGGACTATTTTAGCGTGCCCGTAGCCTCGACCGTAGCCTGCAAATACGACCGCACGTTCGGTGTCGAGGTAATCGACAAGGGTAGCAACGCCATCGAGGGCAAACACTATCGCCTGCTCTCGAACACAGTAACCATTCCGGCCGGTAAGCTGGCCACCGAGGTCAAGGTGAAGGGCATCTACGAGAATATCGAGCCGACCGACTCGCTCGGCTTCGTGCTGCGTCTGGTCATGCCCGAGCAGCTGGAGTGGGAACTCTACAAGGAGTGGACCGAGACGAAGGTGGTGATGTACAAGGTCTGCCCGTTCGATCTGAACAACTTTGTCGGTCCCTGCATCCTGACTTCGATGCTGCTGCGCGACTATCCGGGCGAGAATGTCTCGTACCAGCGTCTCGCACGCACGGTGGCTCACCCCACCGAGCCCAATACGGTCATCATGCAGAACGCCTTCTTCGACGGTTACGACGTGACGCTCACCTTCGATCCCTCGAATCCGGCCAACCCGCTGGTGACGATGGATCGCGATCAGGTGCTCAGCTCTTCAGACCAGATGTTTGGCTTGATTCACGGCGATAACAAAGTGTTGTGCACGCACAGCTCCTACTACGATTCGTACTACAACTCCTGCCAGCGCTTTGTCGAGCTGTGGATGCACGTCTACATCGAGAACATGGGCGCCACGGTCGGCACGGTCGGTGATTACTACAACATCATCGAGTGGATCTCGGAGGAGGAATATGAGCGCCTGCGCAAGGAGGGCTTGTAAGGATAACCAACCGCGAAAATAAGATACGCATGAAATACAATATGTTCCGAAAATTAGGGGGATGGCTTCTGGCTGCAACCATGTTCGTTGGTTGCACGGAGGACCAGACGGTGCCCGAGGTGGCGCCCGAATTCCCCGCGTCGAACGCCGTAGAGGTGGCTGCCGGTGAGGTCTACACCTTCACCATTTCGCCCAACACGGCTTGGACGCTGGCGCTTAGCGATAGCTCGGTAAACTTCTTTACGTTGCTCGACAAGGAGTCGGCCGTCTACCGCCTGCGCGGTGAGGCCGGCACACACGAGATCTCGGTGAGCGTAGCTCCGTTCGATGAGTTCGACACCGACCGCACAGGAGAGTTGGAGCTGACCCTTGGCACAGGCTCGTTGCAACAGACCCGCACGATTCTCACCTTGACCCGCAAGGCACTGCAGCGCGAGTTGTCGGTCCTGCTGGCCGAGTATGACTCGGAGGCCGAGGAGTTCGCACGCGACGAAGAGAGCCAACTGCTTTATGGCTCCCCCATCGACGAGATGGGCTACATCTACGACGCCTACAACTATGTCTACCTGCAGCGTTTTGCTGTAGAGGCCAACTTCAAGTGGGTCTTCACGGAGATCCCTGCCTGGTTTGGCACGAACGAGGTTACGGAGGGTGAGACCGGTCGCACGGAGGTCTTCACGCGCGTGAATGCCGAGGCGCACCCCTTCACCGAGACCACCTTTGAGCTGGGCTTCCTCGACGTAAGCAACCCGAATAAGCCGCAGGAGCAACCGACGAAGGTAGCTGTAACCCTTCCGGGCTGTGAGGAGTTCTGCGTGGTGGGCCGTATCAACAAGTCGGTAACCTTCGACAAGAATGGCGCCTTCGACAACAACGGCTCGTTGGTGGAAACGGGTATGCTGGGTGATATGATGGCCCCGCTGGGCGCACAGCTTTGCGTAGCTGCCAAGATCGCAGATCGTTACTCGTTTGCCGAGGAGGATACAGCCTGGATCAGCATAAACGAAGTGCTTCCCAGCGGTGCATCGGCCGAGTACGGTATCTGGACACGCGACCTGACGATCGTCGTGTCGCCGAACACGGAGGCTGCACGCGAGGCGGTGCTGGTAGCTGTTCCGCAGCACGTTGCCAAGAACCTGAACGCATTCGAGGAGCTGTTGAACGAGGATCAGACAGCCTTCCTGGAGCCGTCGTATGTAGTCTCAACACTCAAGCAGGAGAGCGGTCTTCCGGAGGATTTCGAGGCCGTAGAGGCGGTCAACATCCACGACTTGGAAGGCTGGGGCTCAACCTTCAGCGCACTGCAGATGGGCGAGTGGCCCTGGATGAATAACTGGGAGTCGATTCCTTATGGCTACAAGCTGACCCACACGAGCGTAGAGGCAATCAGCGACTTCTTCATCAACGTAAATTACGCATCGTACCGCATCTTCGGCTTTGACGGCGAGAGCGCCGAGTACACCGATCTTTCGACCTGCTGGATCGCTCTTGAAGAGGGTCAGCAGCAGGGCTCGAAGCGCGTGAAGATGCGTCTCGGCGAGAGCTATACGGCAAGCGACGGTTCGACGAAGGTTTACGAGAACCCGCTGGCCGGCTATGATGGCGAGAACGAGGCTACGATTGTCTTCTACGACGCAAACGGCGTTGCTCAGGCGATGATCTACTGCATTTTGAGCAAGAGTTCGAACCCGGGTGGCTCGGAGATCAAGACCGTTTCGTTTGTCGATGCCAAGGCTGCTGCTGCGGCCGGCGTCTACCTCGAGCCGATCGTCGAGGGCGATGAGCACTTCAGTGCCGAGCTCGCCTACATGGGCGTTCCGCAATACTATGTCTATTTCACCAAGGCAGCTACGGTGGCCCTGCAGGTTCCGACCTACATCTACGGCATGTCGTACGATACGGAGTGGCTGAATCTGGAGCAGACGAGCGAGACGGTGGTCACGCTCACAGCCTCGGCTACGACCACGGGCAAGAGCTGCGGTGTATCGCTCTACGCCTCGATGGGTCTGCTGGGTGCCGAGGAGGCAGCCCACCTGACCTGCGTATTCGATCCGACCTACATTCCGGTGAGCGAGCGCGAACCGGAGTATGATCCGAACGGTGCCATCCTCTTCAAGGATATGGCGCAGGCCGAGGCGCTGGGTGCATCGCTCTACGCCATGCCGAACACCGACGACGACTACAGCTACAACCTGGAGTACTCGGATGTACCGCAGTTTATCCTCAAGCTCAGAAAGGCAGGCACGATTACCCTGAAGGTTCCGGCCTACTACTTCGGCTGGGAGTACACGAACGGTACTTGGCTGAACTTCTCGCCCAACTGGGTGGAGGGTGCAACCGAGATCACCATCACGATGCGTTCGACGGGTAGCGAGGAGCAGCGCTCGTTCATCTCGCTCTATCAGAATACGGCGATGGACGACGAGGGTATCGTAGCGCAAATCAAGTGTATCCTCAAGAACGAGGAGTAACGACGAGTATAGACAGAAAGTTTTACAGCATAGGATTTTGAAGATGAAACTTTTCCGAATTTTAGCACACACGGCATGGACGCTGATGGTTGCGTTGGCCGTAGTCGGCTGCTCGAACGACGGGCAGATCGATAACCGTGACATGGAGTACGGTTATGTGCAGTTCAAATTATACAAGGCCGCTTCTTACGAGCAGGCCGAGGCTGCGATGGGCAGTCGTGCCGTGCAGTTGCCGCTTGACTACTTGGCAGACGCTGCCAAGATTCAGGTGGTGCTGACCTACGGCGAGACGACCATCAAGCAGACGCTGAGTCTGCACGCTGCCGATGACTCGTTGGCCGAGTATGGTCTGCGCAGCGATAAGCTCAAGCTGCAGGCAGGTCAATACCGTGTGCTGACCTATCAGCTCTACAACCTCAACGACGAGGTGATCTACCTCGGTACGATCGAGCAGCCCTCACAACTCGAGGTCGTTGCCGGCGGTCTGAGCGTGCACGATCTGACGGTCGAGGTAGCCGAGCGTGGTGCGCTGCAGGTGAACCTGAAGAAGGAGTTCTCCTCGACACGTGCAACGGAGCGCGAATACACCTTCGACGAGATCAAGAAGGTGACGCTGACGGTGCGCAACCAGCAGACTAACCGCACGCTGCAGTTCGAGGAGCTGCGAGCCAAGTTCTCGGTACACTTTGCCGAGAACGGCGACGATAGCGATGGTTACCAAACCTCGTCGATCGTCTGCGATACGCTCCTGCAGATCCCGGCCGGTGACTACACGCTGCTGTCGTACGAGCTCTATGACAGCAACAAGTCGCTGTTGGAGATCAACACCCAGCCTTCGAAGACCGAATTTACGATCCACGACAACCGCACGACCGAGGTCGATGTGCCGGTGTTGCTGCGCGAGTCGGACGAGTACATCAAGGACTACGTAGCGCTGCGTAAGATTTGGGAAGCCCTCGATGGTGAGAATTGGTACTACATCGGTGAGACCTTCGCCACGGGTGCCAACTGGGACTTCAACAAAGATGTCGATTTGTGGGGAGATCAGCCCGGTGTCGAGTTACACTCGAATGGTCGTGTAGCCCGTTTGGATATCAGCAACTTTGCCTTCCGCGGTGCCATGCCTGAGGAGTTGGGTCAGCTGACACAGCTCATTGAGCTCTACCTCGGCACGCACAACGACTCAAACCTGATGACCTACGACCCGACGATAGCGAAGCACGAGGCTATCGGTGCGTTGCAGCAAAACCGTATGGAGCGCCACAAGAGCTATCTTGCCACGCTCTATCCGGGTCCGCAACTCTCGGAGCCGTGTGCCCGCGCTGTGAAGGAGCACCAGCTATCACTGCCCGCTACGCGCCTCTATGAGACGATGAACGAGGGTGAGATCTTTGATCTGAAGAGCGGTGCACAGCGCATTCGTCGCTACGACACGCTGCACGGCACGCTCTGCAACGGCTTAACCTCGCTGCCCGCTTCGATCGGTAAGCTGACCAACCTGACCACGTTCAACATCGCCAACAGCGCCATCACGGAGCTGCCCGAGGAGATGGAGCAGTTGACCTCGTGCACCGATCTGGAGATCTACAACTGTCCCAACATGAAGCGCTTCCCCATGGTGATCACGCGCATGCCCGAGTTGGTTTCGCTGAACCTCTCGAACAACAAGCAGTGGTCGGCCGAGGAGATTCGCAAGGGCCTGATCGGTCTGGCCGAAGGTCCTTCGAAGGAGAAGATTCAGATTCTCTATGCTCGCGAGAACTCGCTCGAGGAGCTACCCGTGGAGATTGCCGCCATGGAGAAGGTAGGTCTGCTCGATTTGGCCTACAACAAGATTTCGAAGCTGCACGCCCTGGGCAAGAAATTCTCGCCCGTACAGCTCTATCTGGACCACAACCAGATTGAGAGCATGCCGGTTGACAGCGAGGGCTACTTCTGCGGCTACGTAGATTCGGAGGCCTTCTCCGTATCGTACAACAAGCTAACGAAGTTCCCCAACATCTTCTCGGCCAAGAGCTCGTTTGCCATGAAGTCGGTCGACTTCTCGGGCAACGACATCACCGAGTTTGAGGGCGGTGCCGACTTCCGCGGTATCCGTGTCGAGACCCTCTCGCTCTCACAGAACTTCAACATGAAGCGCTACCCGATGGCCTTCAAGGAGTCGAACTCGATTGTCGGCTACCTGATTCTGCGTGCCTGCGGTCTGGAGGAGATCCCCAACGGTGCCTTCTCCTACCCGAACGCCATCGACCTGATGTCGATGGACCTCTCGTACAACCACCTGACGAAGCTCCCGAACGATTTCCACGCCGGAAATCTTCCCTACCTCTATGGTCTGGACTTCTCGTTCAACTCGTTCAGCGAGTTCCCCTACCGCCCGCTCGATTCGGCCGGACTGACCGTCTTTGCGATTCGTTCGCAGCGCGACAAGGAGGGTCGACGCTGCCTGCGTGAGTGGCCGACGGGTATCTACCAGCATGTCGGTTTGCGCGGTTTCTACATCGGCTCGAACGACCTGCGCGTGGTGGATGACACGATCTCGACGCTCTGCTACTACCTCGACATCAGCGACAACCCGAACATCGTATTCGACGCTTCGGACATCTGCTATGCATGGCAAGCCGGAGCCTATATCTTAATCTACGACAAGACGCAGAACATTACGAACTGCGACCTGATGCTCGAATAAACAGCAAGATCCGATGATGTCTATGAAAAGAATCTATTATATCGCTACGGCACTCCTGATGGTGGCTGTAGTTGCCTGCACGAAGGATAACGGCACGGTGGATTTCAAACTCGACCGTGATGTAATCGCCGTGGAGGCCATCGGTGGCACGCAGACCGTGCAACTAAGCTCCGCCGATGCCTGGGTAGCATCGACCGATGAACCCTGGATTACTGTATCGCCGGCCAACGGCCGCGGTTCGACCCCCTGTCGTTTTGTGATCGACTCGGCGCTCTCGGCTACGCCACGCCGTGGTGTGGTACGCATCGAGAATCAGGCCACCTTCGAACAGCGTGAGGTGGTCATCGAGCAGCAGGGCTTCCCCTACTCGATCGAGCTAACGAAGAGCGATGTCGAGGTGAGCAACTACGAGGCCTTCGACAAACGCTATTTCGAGGTTACGGTACGTTCGAACGTGGATTTCAATGTCCAGATCCCTGAAAATGCCATGTGGATCTCGAACAAGAGCTACACGCTCAACCTGAATCGCGGCTTGCGTCCGCGTGAAGTAACGATTCGCTTCGATTGGGGCATTAATACCTCGCCGCGCGAGCGCCTGGCCGAGATCGTCTTCCAGCCGAAGGACGACGTAACGCTGAGCCGTCAGGATGGTCTGAGCGTTAAGCAGCAGGCTGCAGCTCCGATCGAGGAGGATACGCGTGCCGGTGACTCGGTGGCCCTGTTGAGCATCAGCCGCTCGCTGAACATGCTGGGTGGCGAATGGGATCCCTCGACGCCGATGTCAACCTGGTCGGGTGTGACGCTCTGGGAGGAGGGTATGGCTGGCTACAAGCCCGAGAACAAGGGTCGCGTGAAGTATGCCGAATTTATGCTCTTCAACATCAAGGAGGGTCTTCCGTTCGAGGTGCGCTACCTCACGGCTGCCGAGGAGCTGAACTTCTTCGGTAACACGAACACCTTCCTGCTGAACCTCTCAACGGGTGAGTATATCACCGAGCTCAAGCAACTCAAGCGCCTCACCATTGGTGCTTATGGTCTGACTGAGTTGCCCGCGTCGTTCAAGAATCTGGAGAACCTGGAATATCTGAACCTCGGTTCAAACAACTTCCAGTCGCTGCCCAAGTTGCTCACGAAGGAGAACTTCCCGCGTCTGCGCAGCCTCATTCTGAATGCCAACCAGCGTAGCACGATCTCGGATCTGAGCAACACGACGCGCACGGATCTGGGTGGCTTCATGGAGGAGACATCGTTCCCGGTCGACCTGATCAAATGGAATCTCGACACGCTGGTGCTGTCGGTGAACTACCTGCAGGGCGAGCTGCCGACCTTCGAGGATGATGCAACGATCCCCTACTACGAGCAGGCCGATATCGACGCCGTGGACACCCTGCCGCAATACCTGGTGGACAACCGCATCAAGAAGGTGATGCCCAACACGAAGCGTTTTGCCATCAACCTCAACCGCCTTTCGGGTAAGCTTCCCGATTGGTTGCTCTACCACCCGGCACTCGACCTGTGGATTCCCTACAGTTTGGTCTTCCCGCAGGAGGGTCGTGCCAAGGATGGTACGCAGGCGCTCTTCTCGAACGAGCCCGCAAGTTTGAATTACTATTACGACATCTACACCAAGAAGACGCGTCCGACGGATGAGGAGTTGGTTGAGTAAAGTAAAAGATGATACGATTATGAAGAAGGTTACTTTATATGCATTGCTGCTGGTCCTGGCGACCGTGAGCAGCTGCACAAAGGAGGA
>JAFZFJ010000032.1 GCA_017555975.1 Alistipes sp.
ACAGACGGCGAAGGTGGCGATGAGCGAACCTAAGATGCCGTAGCCGACACCGCCCCCCTGCAGGCCGACCGTGTAGCCGACATAGGTGGCCGAGTTGATGGCAATCGGGCCCGGTGTGATTTGTGAGATGGCGACAATATCGGCAAACTCGCTGCCCGTCATCCAGCCGTGGCGGGCGACCACCTCGTTTTGGATCAGCGAGAGCATGGCATAGCCGCCACCAAAGCCGAAGAAGCCGATCTTGAGGTACGATAGGAAGAGTTGCCAGAAAATCATTGCTTCAACATTTTCAGGTGTGATAACTCCCAGGCGATGCCGCCCACGGCAGCAGCCAATAAAATATAGACGGGCGACCAGCCGAGCCAATGGATCGCAAAGGCGGTGGCCACAATGACAAGATACATCGCGCGGTGCATGCGTTGCGAGAGTTTTAGCACGGGGGCTACGATCAGCGCCACTACAGCGGGACGCATCCCCTTGAAGGCTGCCTCAACCCACGGATTGTGGCGAATGTCGGCAAAGAGCAGGGCGATGAGCAGGATGATCGTAAACGAGGGGATCACGATGCCGAGCATGGCCGCCAGTGCACCGCCAATTTTTCGCACCTTGTAACCTACGAAGACCGCCGTGTTGAGGGCAATGGGGCCCGGAGCCGATTGGGCCAGGGTTAGCAGATCTAGAAAATCCTGCTTCTCGATCCAACCGCGACGGTCAACTACCTCCCGCTCGATAATCGGAATCATGGCGTAGCCGCCACCAAAGGTGAAGGCTCCAATCTTCAGAAAACTCACGAGCAGGCGTAACAGCATCGTTGCAGGGCGTTTTATTGGTTGTTGACGACCGAGACCATCGTGACGGCCACCACGGCAGCCGTCTCGGTGCGCAGACGTTGCGTGCCGAGCGTAATCTCCTCATAGCCGGCCTCGATAGCGGCCTGGATCTCCTCTTTCGAAAAGTCGCCTTCGGGGCCAATCAGCACCAGAGCCGGCTCGCCCTTTTTGAGCGTGGAGGCCAGGTAGGCTTTGCCCTCCGGAGTCATTGGAGTGTCGCAGTGGGCGATCAGCTTACGGCCTTCGAACGGCGTGGCAATCAGCGACTTGAAGCTCGTGAGCGGATCGAGGGTCGGCTTGAAGGCCTTGAGCGACTGCTTCATGGCCGAGATGATCACCTTCTCGCTGCGCTCGGCCTTGAAGACGCGGCGCTCGCTGTGGTCGGTCTCGAGCGGAATGAAACGGCTAACACCCACCTCGGTAGCCTTCTCCAAAAACCACTCGTAGCGTTCGTTGTTCTTGGTCGGCGCTACGGCCATCGTCAGTGCGTAACCCAGCGGCTCGAAGTTCTCTTCGGTGCGCTCGATCTCCACCTTGCATCGTTTCGGGTGGTCGTCCACCACGCGGGCATGGTAAAGCGAACCACGTCCGTCGGTGAGGTGGATTTCATCACCAATCGCAAGTCGTAGCACGCGTACACCATGTTTCGACTCCTCTTCGGTCAAAGTATAGCTGGGAAATGTAATTTCCGGAGCGTAGAATAGTTGCATGACGTTTTTTTTCGTATCTTTGTCAGTTAACACGCATTGCGTGTTGCAAAGTTAAGTAAAAAATAAGAAAAATAGAACCGATGAAACGGATTGCTGCAATCTTTACGCTTTTACTCGTTATGATGAACCTTTCGTGTCAGCAAAATTCCAAGCTGGAGTCTAATCCGCTGCTTGCGGAGTGGACCACGCCTTATGGTGTACCTCCCTTTAATGAGATTACCCTGGCGCACTATGTGCCCGCCTTCGAGGAGGCGATGACGGCTCATGTTGCGGAGGTGGAGGCGATCACCGCTTCAATGGAGGAGCCTACGTTCGAGAATACGATCCTGGCCTTTGATAATTCGGGCCTGCTCCTGGAGCGTGTGTCGCTCGTCTTCGGCATGTTGTCGGCTGCGGAGACCAACGCCGAGATGCAGGAAATCGAGGCCGAGATGATGCCTTTGTTGGCCGCCCATAGCGACCGCATCATGCTCAACGAGGCGCTCTTTAAGCGCATTCGTCAAGTCTACGAGAAGCGCTCTTCGCTCGGTCTGGATGCCGAGCAGCTGCGTCTGGTGGAGCAGACCTATGACGATTTTGTGCGCTCGGGTGCCCTGCTCGAGGGTGAGCAGCGTGAGCGTCTGATGGCCATCAACGAGGCCTTGTCGACCACCTCGGTGCAGTATGGTCAGCACATTTTGGCCGAGAACAACAACTTTGTGATGGTGCTCAAGAGCGACCAGACGAACGGCCTTCCGGCTAGTGTGCGCGAGGCTGCGCGCGAGAAGGCCAACGAGCTGGGCCATGCCGGTCAGTTTGCCTTTACGCTCCACAAGCCGAGCCTGATCCCCTTCTTGACCAATTCGAGCGAGCGCGAACTGCGCAAGGAGCTCTATACGGCCTACCTGAATCGTTGCAACCACGGCGATGCGTTCGATAACAACCAACTGATTAACGATTTCATCCGTCTGCGTGTCGAGAAGGCCAACCTTTTGGGCTACGATTCGTATGCCCAGTATGTTATCTCGAACGAAATGGCCGGAACGACCAAAGCGGTCTATGGCCTGCTGGACGAGATCTGGACGCCGGCCGTGGAGCGTTCGAAAAAGGAGCTGGAGGTGATGATGCCCCTCTTCGAGCAGGACCACCCGGGCGAAACGTTCCAGCCCTGGGATTGGTGGTACTACGCCGAGAAGGTGCGCAAGCGCGAGTATGCCCTCGATGAGGAGATGTTGCGCCCCTATTTCTCGCTCGAGAATGTGCGTGGTGGTATCTTCTTCCTTGCCAACCGCCTCTATGGCATCACGTTCCGTCCCGTGTCGGTGCCCCTCTACCACGAGGAGGTGTCGGCCTACGAGGTACTGGATCAGGATCAGTCGCACATCGGTATCCTCTACTTCGACTTCCATCCGCGTGATGGCAAGGGTCAGGGTGCTTGGTGTGGTAACTATGTCGAGCAGCGCTACGAGGCGGGCAAGCGCATCGCACCCGTGGTGTCGATTGTCTGCAACTTTACCCGTCCGACCAGCTCGACCCCGGCACTGCTGACCGTAGACGAGACCGAGACCCTGTTCCACGAGTTTGGCCATGCCATGCACTTCCTGCTGCACGATGTGAAGTATCGCGGTCTGTCGGAGGTGGAGGGTGACTTTGTTGAGCTCCCGTCGCAGATCATGGAGAACTGGGCCTTCCATCCCGAGGTGCTGAAAAACTATGCCGTACACTACCGTACGGGCGATATCATCCCGCAGCACCTCATCGCGAAGCTCAAGCGCAGCGAACTCTTCAACCAGGGCTTCACAACCACCGAGTTGGTGGCTGCTGCCCTGTCGGACCTCGATATCCACTCGATTACGGCCTACGAGCCCTTCGATCCGCGCAGCTTCGAGCAGCATGCCCTCTATGAGCAGCGCAAGATGAACCCCGAGATCGAACCCCGCTACCGCTATCCCTACTTCAGCCACATCTTCGACGGAGGCTATTCGGCCGGTTACTACTTCTACATCTGGGCCGAGGTGCTCGACAAGGATGCCTTTGCCGCCTTTGCCGAGAGTGGTGATTACTTCAACCGCGAGATTGCAGCCCGCTTCCGCAAGTTGCTCGAGAGCGGTGGCTCGAAGGATGGCATGACCCTCTATCGCGAGTTCCGCGGTCAGAATCCCGACAAGACGGCTATGCTCTTAGGTCGTGGTCTGATTGAGAAGTCGGCCGAGGAGGTGACCCTGAGTGCTGCCCGTGTGGCCGACCTGGAGAAGCAGGCCGAGATGATGGGCTCGGAGGAGAACTCGGCATCGGAGGAGAGTGCGGCCGTCGAGCTGGAGGCCGTGGTTCCCGTAGCCGATATCAAGAAGAAATAATTTGGCAAAACAATACGTTAAACAAAACAGATAAGCAGATGAAAAAGTTATTTATGATGGCACTTTCCCTCTTGGCCGTATCGTGTGGTGATCAGTCGATCCCCAAGGCCGATTATCCGGAGTTGGACCGCTCGAATCCGTTGCTGGCCGAGTGGGATACTCCGTACCAGACCCCTCCCTTCTCGCAGATCAAGCTCGAGCATTTCGAGCCCGCTGTGGAGGCCGCTATTGCTTGCTCGCGTGCCGAGATTGAGGCAATCGTAAACAACCCCGCCAAGCCGACCTTTGGCAATACGGTGGTGGCGCTGGAGCGCAGCGGTGAGCTGCTGAACCGCGTTGCGGGTGTCTTCTACAACCTGATGGGTACGGAGGCTACGCCCGAGATGCAGGAGGTAGCCCAGCGTATTCAGCCCATGATGACCGAACTGAGCAACGATATTTCGCTCAATCCGGTCCTCTTCGAGCGTGTGAAGGCCGTGTACGAGAAGCCCGGTTTTGGCCTCTCGAAGATCGATAAGAAGCTCTTGGAGGACACCTATAAGGGTTTTGCACGCAGCGGTGCCGCCCTCTCGGATGAGGATAAGGAGCTCTATCGCCAGTATTCGAACGAGCTCTCGGCCCTGACGCTGCAGTTTGGTCAGAACGCCCTCAAGGCTACGAATGCCTTTACGCTCAATATCACCGACAAGAAGCAGGTGGAGGAGTTGCCCGACTTTGTGAAGGAGGGTCTGGCTGCCGAGGCCAAGGCGCGTGGCGAGAAGGGTTGGACCGTGACGCTGCAGGCGCCGAGCTACATCCCCTTCCTGACCTATTCGTCGAATCGCGCCCTCAAGGAGCAGCTCTGGAAGGCCTCGAATTCGCGTGCGCTGGGTGGTGAGTTCGACAACTCGGAGGTGATCAAGGGTATCGTCAATACGCGTCTTAAGATTGCCAACCTGCTGGGCTTTGAGACCTACGCCGACTACGTGCTCGAGGAGCGCATGGCCGAGAATCGCGAGACGGTGAACGGTTTCCTGGAGGAGCTCCTGACCGCTACGAAGGAGTATGCCGATGCTGACTATAAGACCATCAGCGAGTACGCTGCCTCGAAGGGCTTTGAGGGCGAGCTGATGCCCTGGGATTGGGCCTACTACAACGAGCAGTATAAGGACGAGAAGTATGCCCTCTCGGACGAGGTTGTGAAGCCCTATTTCAAGTTGGAGAATGTCAAGAAGGGTGTCTTCCTGCTGGCTAACAAGCTCTACGGTCTGAACTTTACGGAGACGAAGGAGATCGAGGGCTACCACGAGGAGACGACCGTCTATGAGGTGACCGATAAGGATGGCCGTTTCATGGCGGTGCTCTACCTCGATTTCCACCCCCGCGCTACGAAGCGTGCCGGTGCTTGGATGACCGATTTCCGTGGTTCGAAGATCGTGGATGGCGTAGAGACGCGCCCCCTCGTATCGCTCGTGATGAACTTCTCGAAGCCGACAGAGACCGCTCCCGCACTGCTGACCTTCGATGAGGTGGAGACCTTCCTCCACGAGTTCGGCCACGGTCTGCACGGCATTCTGGGTGAGGGTGAGTTTGAGTCGCAGACCGGCACCTCGGTTTATCGCGACTTCGTAGAGCTCCCGTCGCAGATCATGGAGAATTGGGCTACGGAGAAGGAGTTCCTCGACCTCTGGGC
>JAFZFJ010000033.1 GCA_017555975.1 Alistipes sp.
ATCGTCTGGTCGGCAATCTGCACCGTCGGGTTCTCCTCCAGGGCGATCTGCAATGCCTTGTCCAGGGTCAGCATCATCGGGCCATTTTGGGCAACGACCACGGGCTGCTCCACCTGCTCCTGCGCCAGAATCGGCGTGGTTACGAAACCTACCGACGCGAGCATCATCAGAAAAAGTGTTTTGCGTTTCATTAACATCAATATTTAACCTAAAAAAATTAATCAAAGTTTCCTGCAAAGAAACGATAAAAAACCAAGAATAGCAAACACCGAAGGCGGTTTTCAATAGAAAACTACGCGATTGTGCACATATGGGCCCAATTTATTCCGATAAGTACCAATCTCGAATCACGAACAGATGACAAAACGAACAATTCACACCCACCCTCAGCTACCGAAAGGGGCCACCCTACGACCACAAAAAAAGCCACCCATCGGGTAGCTTTTGTTCACCGCTTCACGCATCGCATATTATTTCAGCATCGCCGCAGCTAAGGCCTCAAGCGCATGTTCATCTTGCTGCTTGAGGCGCGAATGAATCGTCACCGTGGGCGAGATTAGCTCCAAGTGCGCCATCTGCCCCAGCAGGTTTCGCATCACGCGATCGGCCGAAGGGGCCCACGAACCATTTTCGATGATTCCCACCCGCCGTCGCTGGTAACCCTTAATTTGCAGGTGGTGCAGGAAGTCGTACATGGGTGGGAAGAGCCCGCCATCGTACGAGGAGGCCGCCACCACCAGCCTACTCATCCGAAAGGCGTTGGCAACAGCGCGACTTCGATCATAACGACACAAGTCTGCCACCATAACCCGTTTCGCCCCCTTCGCATAGAGCAATTCCGCCAGACGACGAGCCGCCTCGGCCGTGCCGCCATGAATCGAAGCATAGGCCACGAAAACACCCTCCGTTTCAGGCTCATAGCTACTCCACTTAGCATACAGATCGATATAATAGTTCAACTTTGAGCGTAGCACCGGCCCATGCAACGGACAGATGCAGGCCACATCCAGCTCCGCCACCTTTTTCAGCAACGCTTGCACCGAAACGCCATATTTACCGCAGATATTGAAATAGTAACGACGCGCCTCGCTCACCCACTCCTCGTTGCAGGAGAGGGTCCCAAACTTACCGAAGGCATCGGCCGAGAAGAGCACACGATCGCACGTATCGTAGCTCACCATCACCTCAGGCCAATGCACCATGGGGGCGGCATAGAATCGGAGTTCGCGCTCACCTAACGAGAGCGTATCGCCCTCCTTCACCACGAGCGTATTGTGGCTAAAATCCACCCCATCGAAGAATTGGCCGAGCATCAGAATCGCGCGTGCCGACCCCACGATCTTCATTGCCGGATAGCGCTCCAAGGCCTGTAAAATCGCCCCCGAATGGTCAGGCTCCATGTGGTGAATCACCAAATAGTCGGGCTTGCGCCCCGCCAATGCCCGATGCACCTTCTCGAGCCACACATCGCTTTTGCGCCGATCCACAGCATCCATTAAGGCCACCCGCTCGTCAAAAACCAGGTACGAGTTGTAGGCCATACCATTCGGCACAGCATATTGGCTTTCAAAGAGATCCAGCTCAAGGTCATCCACCCCGACATAGCTTATCGTATCCGTAATCATCGACACCATAACACCTAAACAAATAAGCCGTCCAAGCACAAAGCGTGTGCCACATACCGACGACACCGATCGCCTCAAAAACAAAAGGGCTGTCCAACCATGTTGAACAGCCCCATTCCTTATTAGGCAGCTTCCTTTTTCAGGGATTACTCCTCAGGGTAAATCATCTTCTTCGTGACACCTCCATCGACCGTGATGCATTGGCCGTTGATAAAGGCACTCTTCTCATCGCACAAAAAGAGACACGTATGGGCGATATCCTCCGTCTGCCCCACACGACCCGAGAGGTGGAACGCATGGTCCTCGGGACGCAAAACCGACCCTTCGTGGACATCAATCCAGCCCGGCGCGATGCAGTTCACCGTAATGTGGTAAGGTGCGAGCGAGACCGCCAAGGCGTGGGTCAACGACCAGATGCCACCCTTCGAAGCTGCGTAGGCCTCTGTGTTGGGTTCACTCTGCAGATAGCGTGTCGAGCAGAGGTTAACAATGCGACCGTAAGGGTTCTGAGCCCCCTCTTTTTCGCGATGGATAGCCAGCAGTCGCGCCGTAATAAAGGCCGAGCGAAGGTTGGTGTTTATGACCCGATCGAAATGCTCGATTGAGGTAGAGGTAATCGGCTCGAATTCACTGATTCCCACATTATTCACAATAACGTCCAAATCACCCCATTCATCGAGCAACGTCCGCACCAAGCACTCCAATGCAACCTTGTCGCAGACATCCACGGCAAAGAAGCGCGCCCCCGTTGCGGCCGCCACCTCCTCGCCCCTTTTCGGGTCAATATCGCAAAAAGCCACTCGGTCACCGGCCTCCACAAAGGCCAC
>JAFZFJ010000034.1 GCA_017555975.1 Alistipes sp.
AAATAAAGCCTGTTGATAGTGTTAAGAACTATTTTCAAATTTAGTTATCCACGCCTTTGAAAAATTATGTTCATTACTTTTCTTTATAAATAATTAAAAATCAATCTAAAAGAAAATAATAAACAAACTCAATGAACTCTTTTCAACAACTCAACATTCCCTTTTTATAAACAGCCACTGTGTTGAATCGTGGTTGAAAATAGCGCATAAAAAAGAAAAACTTTTTTTGGAAAATTCCTATCGATCGATTAAGCCGACTTTGATTGAAAAAAGCAAGCAAAATCTTTCAAAACTTTTTTCTCTTTTATGAACCACTTATCAACCGTTTTTCATCACGTTACCAACAATCTTATCGGCAATTTTGTGATACCATTCGGCTACTCGCGGATCGATGGTTGAACCGGGTCGACCGGTGTCACCTCCCTCCATGATCGACTGCACGATCGGAATCTCACCCAGGAAAGGAACACCGTACTCTTCGGCCACCTTGCGAGCTCCGCCGTGACCAAAGATGTAGTATTTGTTATCGGGTAATTCCTCAGGGGTAAAGTAGGCCATATTCTCAACCACACCAGCTACAGGGATGTTTACCTGTTCGTTGCGGAACATCTCCACACCACGAACCACATCCGCTACAGCTACTTGCTGGGGGGTAGAGACAATCACGGCAGCATCGATCTTCATCTCGCCGATAATCGACAGATGGACATCGCCTGTTCCGGGAGGAAGGTCACAAATAAGGAAATCGAGCGGACCCCACTTTGTTTGGTGAATCATTTGCTTGAGAGCATTCACCGCCATAGCACCACGCCACATCAGGGCGTCGGTAGGACGAATAAAGAAGCCGATCGACATGATTTTGATATCCTCCGCTTCGGCCGGTACGATCTGATCCATGCCGTCCACCTCCTCGGCGTCGGGGATATAACCCTCCACACCAAACATCTTGGGCTGCGAAGGACCGTAAATATCGGCATCCAAGAGGCCGACACGGAAACCCATGTCGCGCAAGGCCACCGCCAGATTGGCCGCCACGGTCGATTTACCAACGCCACCCTTGCCCGAAGCCACGGCGATCACCTTTGTGATGTCACCCGTGGTGCTTTTCTCCTTCAGATCGGGGAGCTTCTTCTGACCACCCTCCTTGATCATAACCAACACTTTGGCATCGGGAAAGTGTTCGCGCAGAATAGCCTCTGCCTGATTTTTAATCTTCACGGCAAAGGGATCACGACCCTTCGTGAAGCGCACCGAAACGGTGATGGCGGCCTCCGAAGCAGCAACCTGCTCCACAAAACCGCTCGCTACGATATTTTGACCCGTCTCTGGATGGATTACCTCCGATAGCAGGTTTAAGATCTGTTCTTGCATAGGTACATTTTTTTCAACTTACAAATATAGCTTAAAAATAATATATATTAAGGTATAACCTCCCTTTTTTATCGCAAAACGATATCCTAACGGGATTTTTTTCTATCTTTGTAAATTGAAGGAAAAGCGCATTCTTTGGATGCGGATTTTTTAGAAAAAAGAATATAATAAAATATAAAGAAAGTATGAAAAAGGTAATTATTCTGTTGGCTGCGGCCATCATGGCAGTGGGTTGCGGGCCCAAAGCTCCCGAGGTGCCTGCATCGAAAAAGGCGATTGTGCTCGAGGAACTTATTTTCGAGGATCAGCTCACGCGCGATTGTCATGCCTCGTCGCTCATGGAGCTCGAGAATGGCGATCTGCTCTGCACCTGGTTTGGTGGTACGCGTGAAAGCCACCCCGATGTGCAGATTTGGCTCTCGCGTAAACCCATTGGAGGCGTATGGAGCGAGCCGGTACCCATTACTAAAGCTGAGGAGGAACTCGGTGGTTCGGTCTTCAACCCCGTGTTGGTGCAGCTTGGTGGCGATACGATTCAGCTCTTCTACCTCTCGCCCGACATCAACGACGGTCGTGTGATGACCTCGTGTGATGGTGGTCAGACGTGGGGTCCCTCGTCGGCACTCGACAAGGAGTTCACAGGTCCGCTGGTGAATAAGCCCATCTACCTGGCCGACGGTACGATCCTGGCCGGTGGTTCGATGGAGGGTGGCCCGGGTTGGCGCATCCATGTGGAGCGTTCGGAGGATAAGGGTAAGACGTGGAGCCGCACACCGGTGTTAAACGATCCGAAGGCTTTCAAACTCATTCAGCCCACCTTCCTCAAGCATAGCGAGGAGAAGATTCAGCTCCTGGCACGCTCGGGTGGTAAGGATGCCGATACGAAGATTGCCCAGTGCTGGTCGGAGGATGGTGGTAAGACCTGGTCGGAGGTGACCAATACGACCCTCCCGAATAATAACTCGGCGATCGATGCCGTTTCGCTTACGGATGGTCGCCACCTGCTGATCTACAACCACTCGACGCGCGAGGATGAGACCTGCGGTCGTAAGGGTCGCGGTATTATGACGCTGGCCGTTACGGAGGATGGTGAGAATTGGGAGGCTGCTGCCGTTTTGGAGTATCGTACGGGTGCTGTGCAGTATTCGTATCCTTCGATAATTCAGACGCAGGATGGTTTGGTCCACATCTCCTATTCGTGGCACCGCAAGCGCATCAAGCACGTGGTGGTTGACCCCGCGAAGATTGTTGGTGTACCCATTGTCGATGGTGTATGGCCCAAGGAGGAGATGCCGTGGGTGATCAGCGCCGATTCGATGGCTGTAAACAGCGGTACGGAGGTTAAACAGTAAAAGAGTTTTTAATTATGAAATTTGTCAAGATTTTCCTGGCGGCGCTGGCTGCCTTTGTCGTAGGCTCGTTTGTCTGCTTCTTCTTGTGGATTTTGGTGCTGGTCGGCATGGCCGGCTCGATGGGCGGTGGTTCGATGGAGCCCGTGACTAACAATACGATTCTTAAGATTGACTTCTCGGAGGTGATCACCGATTCGCCTTCGGTGAATCCGTTTGCATCGATTGATTTCATGACGATGCAGGCCACGCCGCAACTCTCGTTCTACTCGGCTCTGCGCGCGATTGATGCAGCCGCCAACGATGATCGCATCAAGGGTATCTACCTGCGTCCGAATGGCATGGGTGGACTGTCGAGCACGGCACAGGTGGAGGAGCTGCGTGCCACGTTGCAGCAGTTCAAGGAGAGCGGTAAGTTTATTATCGCCTACAACGAGACCTACAGCCAGGGTCTCTACTATCTGGTTTCGGTAGCCGATCAGATCTACATGCAGCCTGAGGGTTCGTTCGAGTGGACGGGTTTGGCCTCGCAGATCATGTTCTACAAAGGTTTGCTCGACAAGTTGGGCGTAGAGATGGAGATTTTCCGTCCGACGGTCTGCAAGTATAAGAGTGCCGTCGAGCCCTACTTCTTGAAGAAGATGTCGCCCGAAAACCGTGCCCAGATGCAGTCTCTCGTAAACTCGATGTGGAATACGGTTACTTCGGCAGTGGCCGAATCGCGTGGTGTTTCGGTGGAGGAGCTGAACGCGCTGGCCGACAACCTCTCGATCATTCTTCCGCAGGACGCCTTGGAGGCAAAACTCATCGACAGCCTGAAGTATGAGGATGAGATGGAGACCGTCTTCGAAGAGTTGGGTGTAAAGAAGGGGCTGAATGGCGAACTGAACTACGTTTCGCTGGGTGGTTATGCAGCCCAGGTGGGTGCCGATAATAAGAAACACTCCACGCCCGAGTTAGCCATTGTCTATGCCGAGGGTCAGATCGTGGACGGCGAGGGAACCGACGGCAAGATTTACGGCAATACGCTTGCTGCCAAGATTCGCGAGGTGCGCCTCGACGAGGGTGTGAAGGCTGTTGTTGTGCGCGTCAATTCGCCGGGTGGTTCGGCTTTAGCATCGGATCTTATTTGGCGCGAGATGGAGCTGTTGAAGGCCGAGAAGCCGGTCATTATCTCGATGGGTGGCTATGCTGCCAGCGGTGGTTATTACATTTCGGCTCCGGCTGATGCAATTGTGGCCGATAAGACGACCCTCACCGGTTCGATCGGTGTGTTTGGTATGATTCCCAATGTTGGTAAGGCGATGGAGCAGAAGTTGGGTATCACGGTCGATGGCGTGAAGACCAACAGTTCGGCCGGTATCAACACCTTTGTACCGATGACCTCTGCCGAGAAGCGCGCCTTGATGCGCTCGGTGGATCGTGTCTATGAGCGTTTTACGGGTCTTGTGGCCGAGGGTCGCAATTTGCCGATCGACGAGGTGTTGGAGATTGCCGGTGGTCGTGTTTGGTCGGGCGAGGAGGCTCTCAACATCGGTCTGGTGGATATGAATGGTGGTCTGAAGGAGGCTATCGCCGTGGCGGTTGATAAGGCTGCTTTGGGTGAGGATTACCGCATCGTGGAGCGCACGGAGACGCCCACCGGTTTGGCGGCCTATCTGTCGGCCTTCTCGGCACAGTTGAAGAGTTCGTGGGAGGCCTCGGAGCTGGGTGTTGCGATGAAGGAGTACCGCCACCTGCAGGAGGCCATGTCGCAGTCGGGTGTGGTGATGTACTCGCCCTACAAGGTTAATTTTTAATTCGAACCAACCAATTTCACATGAAAAAGCTCCTCGTTATTGCCCTTGCAACCCTGATTTTTGCCGGTTGCACTACCGCTACGCAAGAGGAAAAACCGCGTGTGTTGATCTCGACCGATATCGGTGGTACGGACCCCGACGATAACCAGTCGATGGCCCACCTGCTGATGTACAGCGATCTGTTCGATCTGGAGGGGTTGGTGTCGACACCTTCGTTTGGTGATGGCAACACGGCGGAGATTCTGCGCATGATCGATGTCTATGCCGAGGATCTTTCGAAGCTTCGCACGGCCTATCCCGAGTTGATGAGCCCTGAGGCGTTGCGTCCGCTGGTTAAGGAGGGTCGTCAGAGCGAAGCCCCTGCGTGTGGTTGGGGCGAGCCGACCGAGGGTTCGGAGTGGATCATCGAATGCGCTCGCAAAGAGGATAAGCGCCCGTTGCATGTCTTGGTGTGGGGTTGCCTGGAGGATGTGGCACAAGCGCTGCACGATGCCCCTGAGATTGCCCCCAAGCTGCGTGTGCATTGGATTGGAGGCCCGAACAAGAAGTGGGGTGTCAATGCCTACATGTATATCGTGGAGCACCATCCCGACCTCTGGATGATCGAGAACAACACGACCTATCGCGGTTTTATCTACGACACGAAGAACGATGATGAGTGGAACATGGGCTACTTTGAGAAGTACATCAAGGATGCCGGCCACCTGGGTCGTGACTTTGCTGCCTACTACAAGGGTAACCCCAAGATGGGCGATACGCCGACGCTGCTCCACCTGATGAGCGACAACAACCCCGAGCAACCCGAGCAGTGCTCGTGGGCGGGTCGTTTCGTGAAGACCCAAAGCACGCCACGCCGTGTATTCTATGGTCCGACCTCGGCTTGCGATACGGCACAGGTTTGCGGTATCATCGAGTGGCGTTTGAAGGGTCCGGTGTGCGAGGATCTGGCTATCGATACCCCTTGCCTCACGCTCGATATTCGCAAACAGCAGTGGAAGGGTTACTACAAGGGTGATGGTAACTATGTGTTGCGCCACTCGACCTATTATACGGGTGTGTTGCCCTACACGATTACCTCGACGGTCGAAGGGTTCGAGCCCATCGAAGGTGAAATTACGGTGGTAAACACCTGGGATGTTGCCCCCTCGGAGCACGATCTGAAGGTTGGCAATCAGTGGTGGACTGACAGCTATGCACCAGCCGATTATTGGAAAAATTGTGCGGGAGCCAACACCCAGCTTGAGGTGCGTCAAGCGGTTATGGCTGACTGGGCTAAGCGTTGGCAATTGCTTGCAGAATAAGAATTGAGAAGAATGGCTATTATTCGTTTAACCAAAGAATTTTCGTTTGAGGCGGCCCATGCATTGGGGGGCTATGATGGCCCGTGCCGTGAGATTCATGGACACTCGTACCGTCTTTTTGTGACGATCAAGGGTGAGCCCTCGGTTAATCCTGAGGACCCGAAGCAGGGCATGGTGATGGATTTCGGCGTGCTGAAGAAGATCGTCAGCGAGGAGATCATCTCGCGCTTAGACCACGCCTTGGTGTTGCGCTCGTCGACCAACGAGGAGTTGCGCAAAGTGCTGGCTACCCAATTTGAAAATGTGGTGGTGGTGGATTATCAACCCACCTGCGAGAATATGCTCGACGACTTTGCTCGTCGCATCTCGTTACGTCTACCTGCGGGTGTCAAACTCCATAGTTTGCGCCTGCACGAGACGGCAACCTCTTATGCCGAGTGGTTTGCCGAGGATAATTAGAAATTAAGAATTAAAAATTGAGAGGGGCAAAATTAACTCTCAACTCTCGAATCGTGAAGCGTCTCTTTCTGGTCGATGCGTATGCATTGATGTTTAAATACTACTACGCCTTTCTGGGGCGACCGATGCGTAACCATGCGGGGTTGAATACCTCGGTGGTCTTCGGTTTTGTGAAGTTCTTGCGCGATATTCAGAAGCGCGAGAAACCCGATTTGTTGGGTGTGGCATTCGATCCCAAGGGGGGCTCGTTCCGTCGCGAACTCTACCCCGAATACAAGGCCAATCGAGCCGAGACCCCCGAAGATATTGTTCTCTCGTTGCCCTACGTTAAGCGGGTGTTGGAGGCGATGTGCATCCCGATTTTGGAGGTGCCGGGATTCGAGGCTGATGACGTGATCGGAACCCTCTCGATGAAGGGTGCCGAGGCGGGTTACGAGGTCTTTATGGTGACCCCCGACAAGGATTACGGCCAGCTGGTGCGCGACAATTGCAAGATCTATAAGCAGAAGGGCGACGGTATCGAGATTGTGGACCGTGCGGCCATTGCCGAGAAGTATGGCATCGATGATCCGCAATTGGTGCGTGATATTTTGGCCATCTGGGGAGATGCTTCAGACAATATTCCCGGTGTGCCGGGTATTGGCGAGAAGGGCGCCTGCAAGCTGGTACAGGAGTGGGGTACGGTAGAGAATATCTTAGCTAATGTTGCCTCCATCAAGGGAAAGCAGGGCGAAAAGATTGCTGCCTGGGGGGATAATTTGCGCCTGGCCAAGGAGCTGACCACGATTCGTCTGGATGTTCCGATTGCGTTCAATGAGGCCGATTTGACGGTCTGCTGTCCCCATATTGATGACCTCAGAGCCTTGTTTGCCGAGTTGGACTTCAAGGCCTTTATGTACGATTTGCAGAACCTGGCTCCTGCCGAGCCTGTGGCGGATCGTCCCCGTCAGGAGGATCAACGTCAGCTGGCCGAAGTGGCGCGCAAAAAGTCGGCCGCGCTGAAGCAGGCCAAGTTGGAGGGGCAGGGTGATCTCTTTGCTGCTTTTGGTGCACCGGCTGAGGAGTCGGCAACGGTGGAGGCTGCCGTAGAGGCGAGCGAGCCTTCGCTCTTTGATGCGGTGCCTGAGGTGCAGACCGTGCAGAGCGTGGCGCACACCTATACGCTCGTGCAGTCGGCCGAAGAGTTGGCCGAGGTGGTTAAAACCGTGGCTGCATACCGAGAGTTCTGCTTCGATACCGAGACGACGGGTCTCGACCTTTTTAACGACCGCATCGTGGGCCTGTCGTTGGCTGTTGAGCCCCACAAGGCGTGGTATGTGCCCTTTTATGAGGAGACAAAGGCACAATATGTGGCAATTCTGAAGCCGCTCTTCGAGTCGGAGCAGGTGGCTAAGATCGGCCAAAATATCAAATTCGACTACATGGTGTTGCATCGCCTGGGCATCGAGGTGAAGGGTCGTCTGTACGACACGATGATTCTGCACTACCTCCTCGATCCCGAGTCGCGACACAACATGAATTACCTTGCAGAGCGCTATCTGAACTACCGACCGATCGAGATCGAAAGCCTGATTGGTCGCGGCCAGAAGCAGCTGACGATGGATTTGGTGGGCGTGGAGCGCGTTCTGGAGTATGCTGCCGAGGATGCCGATCTTACCCTGCAACTCAAACAAACGCTCTATCCCGAGGTGGTGGAGCGTGGGTTGGAGCGTCTCTATCATGAGGTTGAGGAGCCGATGATTCGCGTCTTGGCCGATATTGAGTTGGCGGGCGTGAAGATCAATACGGAGGATCTGGCCGACTATGCCGTAGAGCTGAACCAAAAGCTTGCGGAGCTGGAGGCTGAAGTGCGTCGTGAGGCTGATGAGCCGACCCTCAACATCAACTCGACCCGCCAGCTGGGTGAGGTGCTCTTTGGCAAGATGCGCATAGCCGAGAAACCCAAGATGACCAAGACCAAGCAGTTCTGCACCGATGAAGAGTACCTGCAGAGTTTTGCTGCAGAGCATCGCATTGTGGCATTGGTGTTGGAGTATCGCGGTGTGAAGAAGTTGCTTTCAACCTATGTCGAGGCCTTGCCGCAGCTAGTAAATCGTGTAACGGGTCTCATCCACACCTCGTTTAATCAAGCTGTGACGGCCACGGGGCGTCTCTCGTCGACCAACCCCAATCTGCAAAATATTCCTGTGCGCGATGCGCTCGGTAAGCGTATCCGCCGGGCCTTCATCCCTTCGGACGACGAGCACCTGCTCTTGGCTGTGGACTATTCGCAGGTCGAGCTGCGTCTGATGGCCCACCTTTCGGGCGACGAGTCGCTCATCAAGGCCTTTGCTGATGGTGAGGATATCCATGCGGCTACGGCTGCCAAACTCTTTGGAAAGGCGATTTCGGAGGTGAGTGCCGAGGAGCGTCGTCGAGCCAAGACGGCCAATTTCGGTATCATCTATGGCATCTCGGCGTTTGGCCTGAGTCAGCGTCTGGAGATTCCGCGCAAGGAGGCCAAGGAGTTGATTGAGGGCTATTTTCGCACCTATCCCAAGGTGCAGGAGTATATGGAGCGTGTGGTGGCCGATGCTCGTGAAAAGGGCTATGTGGAGACCATCTTCGGTCGTCGTCGCTACCTGAATGATATTCTTTCGCGCAATGCCGTGGCGCGCGGTGTGGCTGAACGTAACGCAATCAATGCCCCGATTCAGGGTTCGGCAGCCGACATCATGAAGATGGCCATGGTTGAGGTGTGGCGCCGTTTCCGTGCTGAGGGCATCCGTTCGCAGGTTATCCTCCAGGTGCATGACGAGTTGGTCATCGATCTGTTGCGCAGTGAGGAGGCCGACGTTCGTCGTATTGTGGTGGAGGCGATGGAGGGCGTTGCCCAACTTCGTGTTCACCTCACAGCCGAGGCCGGTGTGGGTGAAAACTGGCTCGATGCCCATTAATGAGTCTTAACTAACAACTTATAATATTATATATAGGTATGCGAAAACCCTGCAAATGGCGGGGTTTTCGCTTTTTTGTTTATAGGAAATAGTAAAAAATATAAAAAAATGACAAATTATTAGATTTGGTGGTTTTAGTGTCCTTTCACATCCCCAATTTTTTATAGCGCAACTTACAGATCGTTACAAGGTGAATTTTTTTGTTACTTTTTGTTGCAAAATTGTCCCTTTTTGCTTAATTTAGAGATTGAAAAACCTCTAAAACCCATTGTTATGGTTAAGAAAATTGTGCTATCGTTAATTGGAGCCCTTGTATTTGCAGGGTGCGTTATGGCGCAGACCAAGCAAATTCGAGGAAGAGTCGTAGATGAAAACAGCGAGGCGATTATTGGCGCCTCGGTGGTAATTACGGGTACGACTGTCGGTGTGACGACCGACCTGAACGGTGAATTCCAAATCCGCACCGTTCCCTCAAACGCAAAGGAGTTGTCGATTTCGTTCCTTGGCTACAAGACTAAGGTGGTGCCTATTGCACCCGAGGTGAACGTACAACTCGAATCAGATGCACAAGCCGTAGAGGCGGTCGTTGTGACGGGTATGACCAAGATCGACAAGCGACTCTTTACGGGTGCTTCGGACCGACTGGTTGCAGATGACGTAATGTTGAGTGGTGTGGCTGACGTAAGCCGTTCGCTCGAGGGTCGCTCGGCCGGTGTATCGGTTCAGAACGTATCGGCTACGTTCGGTACGGCTCCGAAGATTCGCGTGCGTGGTGCTACGTCGATTCTCGGTAGCTCGCGACCGCTGTGGGTTGTTGATGGTGTGATCATCGAGGATGTAACGGAGGTTGGTGCCGATGAGCTTTCGTCGGGTGACGCCGTGACGATGATCAGCTCGGCAATTGCCGGTCTGAATGCCGACGATATCGAGTCGATCAACATCTTGAAGGATGGTTCGGCAACCTCGATCTATGGTGCTAAGGCAATGGCCGGTGTGATCGTTGTGACGACTAAGAAGGGTCGCTCGGGTGGTACGAAGCTCAGCTATATGGGTGAGTTTACGACTCGTCTGAAGCCCAACTACGCCGACTATAACATCATGAATTCGCAGGACCAGATGAGTGTCTACGCCGAGCTTTCGAAGAAGGGTTACTTCAACTTGGCTGAGACGATTCGCGGTAAGGAGTATGGTGTTTATGGTAAGATGTACCAGCTGATTAACCAGTACAACGAGACTTCGGGTCAGTTTGGTTTGCCTCACACGGAGGCTGCTATGAACGCCTATCTGCGTCAGGCCGAGTATCGCAACACGGATTGGTTCGACGAGCTGTTCAGCAACTCGATTATGATGAACCACTCGGTGAGCATCTCGACCGGTTCGGATCGCGCTACGTCGTATATGTCGATGTCGATCATGGACGATCCGGGATGGTATGAGCGCAGCGGTGTAACCCGTTACACGTTCAATGCCAACACGACCTTCAAGATTCTGGATAACCTGAGCCTGAATATCCTCGGTAACGCCAGCTATCGTAAGCAGGAGGCCCCGGGTACGCTGAGCCAGGATGTGGATTCGGTATCGGGTGAGATCAAGCGTGATTTCGATATCAACCCCTTCAGCTTCGCCATGAACACGTCGCGTACGCTTTCGCCCGATGAGGATTATGTACGCAACTACACGGCTTTCAACATCCACCAGGAGTTGGAGAACAACCACATTGAGATTGATGCTGCTGATGTTCGTTTCCAGGGTGAGTTGAATTGGACCATCATCCCCGGTCTGGATTTCAATTCGCTGGCTTCGTTCCGCTACACGCAGACTTCGATGCAGCACCACATTAAGGATCAGTCGAATCAGGCTCGCGCTTACCGCGAGATGTCGGACGCCGTGATCCAGAACAACAACCCCTATCTCTATACGGATCCCGACCACCTGAATTCGCTGCCGACGTCGATCCTGCCGAATGGCGGTATCTACGAGAAGCGTGAGTACAAGTCGCCTTCGTACACGATCCGTAATGCGATCACCTACAACGATTCGTTCGATGACACGCACTACGTACACCTCTATGGTGGTATGGAGATCACCTCGGTAGAGCGTACGAACGACTGGTTCCGCGGTTGGGGTCTGCAGTATGATCAGGGTGAGCAGGCATTCTACAACTACCTTGCCTTCAAGCAGTCGTCGGAGAACAACTCGGACTACTTCACCCTCTCGAATACGCGTCGTCGTTCGGCCGCCTTCTTCGCCATGGCCAACTACTCGTATAAGGGTCGCTACTCGATCAACGGTACGTTCCGTTATGAGGGTACGAACCGCCTCGGTAAGTCGCGTACGGCTCGCTGGCTCCCCACCTGGAACGTGGGTGCTTCGTGGAACATCCACGAGGAGGAGTGGATGAAGTCGATCTCGAAGACCCTCTCGCACTTGAGCCTGAAGGCTTCGTACTCGCTGACCGCTGATGCAGGTCCGGATTACATTACCAACTCGAGCGCCGTGATCCACAGCTACAACTCGGCATATCGTCCGACGGCTGGTGATAAGGAGACCGGTTTGCAGATCTACATGCTGGGTAACGACGGTCTGACCTACGAGAAGAAGCACGAGTTCAACGTAGGCCTGTCGGCTGGTTTCATCAACAACCGCATCAACCTGGCCGTTGACGCTTACTGGCGTGACAACTTCGACCTGCTGGGTCGTACGAATACGCAGGGTGTTGGTGGTGAGATTTGGAAGTATGCCAACATCGCCGACATGAAGTCGAATGGTATTGAGTTGACGCTCTCGACGCACAACATCAAGACGAAGGACTTCAAGTGGACGACCGACTTTACCTTCTCGTGGAGCGAGCAGGTGATTACCAACCTGCAGACCGACGCCAACGTAATCAGCTTGGTACGTGGTACGGGTTACAACCTGGAGGGTTATCCCCCGTATGCACTCTTCTCGATCCCCTTCACGGGTCTTGATGCTGAGGGCTTCCCGACCTTCGAGATTGGTGGCGAAAAGATTACCAAGGAGAACTACGCCGACATCAACTTCCAGGCTACGAGCGAGGATCTGCTCCAGTCGCTGAAGTATGAGGGTCCGACCGATCCGATCTACACGGGTGGTTTTGGTAACGTCTTTAACTACAAGAACTGGCGTCTGAACATCTTCATGACCTACGGTTTTGGCAATGCAGTTCGTATGAACACGATCTTCAAGTCGTCGTATTCGGACTTCTACGCCATGCCCAACGAGTTCAAGAACCGTTGGATGGTGCCGGGTGATGAGCTTGTAACGGATATCCCGACCATCGCCAGCCAGCGTCAGCTGATTGAGTACGGCAGCTCGGCAATGCGTAAGGGTTACAACGCTTACAACTACTCGAGCGCACGCGTTGCTAAGGGTGACTTCATCCGCATGAAGGAGATCTCGCTGACCTACGATTTCCCGAAGCAGTGGATCAGCCGCGCCAAGATCGACAACCTGTCGCTCAAGGTTCAGGTTACGAACCCCTTCCTGATCTATGCTCACAAGTCGCTCAATGGTCAGGATCCGGAGTACTTCCAGTCGGGTGGTGTATCGTCGCCGCTGGCTCGCCAGTTTACCTTCACGCTCAAAGTAGGATTCTAAAACACTGTTCGCTATGAAACGCATATTTTATTATACAAGCAAACTCGTTCTTTGCGGTGCTTTGTTGCTGTCGGTAAGCTCGTGCGAGAAGTTCCTCGACGAGATGCCCGATAACCGCACCGAGCTTGATACGCCCGAGAAGGTGAAGCAGATGCTTGTTTCGGCCTATTCGGCGTCGCTTCCCGTGACGATGCAGGAGCTCATGTCGGATAATGCTACCGATTATAGCTCGACCATCAATATTGGTTACGATATTTTCCAGGAGGCATATCTCTTCAAGACGGTTACCAACACCAACCGCGATACGCCGTCGTGGATCTGGGAGGATAACTATGCAGCTATCTCGTCGGCCAACCATGCTTTGGAGGCGATGGATCAGTTAGGTCTTGGAGAGGAGATGGATCCGCAGCGTGGTGAGGCCCTCATGTGCCGTGCTTATGCACACTTTACGCTGGTGAATGCCTTCTCGCAGGCCTACAACCCGGAGTCGAGCTCGAAAGACCTCGGTATTCCCTACATGACCGCTCCCGAAAAGACCGTCTTCTCGGATGTGGATCGTGGTACGGTAGCCGGTGTTTATGAGAAGATCGCTGCCGACATTGAGGCCGGTTATCCGCTCATCAACGATGCTGCCTACGCACAGCCGAAGTTCCACTTCACGCGTAAGGCTGCTGCCTGCTTCGCTGCGCAGTTCTACCTCTACTACGGTAAGTATGACAAGGCCATCGAGTATGCCAATGCTGCTATCGGCGAGGATCCCACGAGCCTGATGCGTAACTGGGCACTCTACACGGGTACCAGCTCGGACGAGTACACCAACACCTACGTAGCTACCGAGGAGCCGGCTAACATCTTCTGCCATGGCTTCACGACCGTTACCTCGCGTGCCCGTTCGTACCGCTACATCCACACGAACGCCCTCTTGAACGAGACGCTTCGCAGCCGTGGCCCGTGGTCGCCCTACTATTCGGCCGGTAATCTGCCGTCGTACGACAAGGTTTATGTAATCAGCCAGCGCAGCTACTTCATGCCGAAGACCAACGAGTTCTTCATGTACACCGATATCGCCAACAACATTGGTTGGCCTTATGTGGTGCTGGTGATGTTCTCGACCGAGAAGACGATCTTGGACCGTGCCGAGGCTTATGCCCTGTCGGGTGACTATACGAACGCTGTTCGCGACCTGAACTACTTCTACAAGCAGGCCGGTATCAACCACACCTTCACGGAGGCTGAGATTACCTCGTACTACGAAAGCGCTAACGAGGCTACGAAGAAGCCGCTTGCTCCGCGCTTCACGATTGAGGAGGGTACGCAGACCAACCTGATCCATGCCGTGCTCCACGCTCGTCGCATCGTGACCCTGCAGGAGGGTACTCGTTTGCAGGATCTGAAGCGTTACGGCATTGCCTACACGCACTATGTAGACGGCGCCGATAACCTCGAGATCGAGCCCTACGACAAGCGTCTGGCTATTCGTCTGCCGGCAGCCGTTGTTTCGGCCGGTATGCAGGATAACCCGCGTTAATGAAGAGTATGAACTTTTAAGAGAAAGTACAGAGTTATGAAACGCTTATTCAAATATACGTTGCTTGCCGTTTTCAGCCTGATGGCTGTAGCGTGCAGCGAGGAGGAGCTGAGCGACCAGAGCGTGATTACGAACTCGGTGAACCAAGAGACTGAGTTTGACGTATGGTTGGAGCAGAACTACCGCGCCCCGTTCAACATCCGCTTCCTCTATCGTTACGAGGATATCGAGACCGATATGTCGTACGATTTGGTACCTGCCAAGGAGATCTATTCGCGCATTATTGCCAAGATGGTTCGCTTCCTGTGGCTCGACCCTTATACGGAGGTTACCAATGCCCACTTCATGCGTAGCCACTCGCCGCGTATGATGCAGGTAATCGGTTCGGGTGCCTACAACCAGAACAACACCCTGCTGCTCGGTACGGCCGAGGGCGGTCAGAAGATTACGCTTTATGTCGGTAACTGGCTGGAGCGCTTTATGACCATCCACTACAACAACAACGTGGACGACACGGAGGGCTATTGGGTTGAGATTCTCGATGCAGATCAGGTGAACTACTACTACCTGCATACGATCCACCACGAGTTTGCCCACATCCTGCACCAGAAGAAGATGTATCCGCTCGACTTCAACACCATTTCGCAGGGTGAGTACGTAGCTCAGTGGACTTCGATTTCGGAGGAGGAGGCTGCCAAGAAGGGTTTCGTGAGCCGTTATGGTTCGAGCGCCCAGACTGAGGACTTCGTAGAGGTGTTCTCCTACTACCTGACCTGGAGCCCCGAGGTATGGAATGCCAAGGTGGCACAAGGTGGCGAGGTTGGTGGTGACCGCATTCGTCGCAAGCTGGCTATCGTGAAGAGCTACATGAAGGATACGTGGGGTATCGATATGGACGAGTTGCGCGATGTTTTGGGTCGTCGCTACGCCGAGATCGATCGCCTTGATTGGTCGGACTTTTAAACCGAATAAGTTATGAAAAAGCTGTTTTTAATCCCGATTCTTGCGTTGGCACTCACGCTGAGCGCCTGCGTCAACAAGGTGGAGGAGGTATTTGATGTGCCCGCTTCGGAGCGTTTGGAGCAGCGCATGATCGAGTGCCAGAAGCTGTTGACCTCTGCTGAGTATGGATGGATGATCCAATATTACCCCTCGTCGAGCAAGGCTTATGGTGGTTCGACCTATGCAGCCAAGTTTGAGGCGAACGGTGACGTGACCGTAACGGGTGATGTAGCTCCGAGTGTGACGGGTGATGCATCTAAGACCATTACGAGCCACTATTCGATCAACTCGTCGTCGAGTGTCGTGCTGACGTTCGATACGTTCAACGACTACATCCACTATTGGGCCGATCCGGATCCCTATTCGAAGAATAAGTTCGAGGGTGACTTTGAGTGGGCCTATGTAGAGGGTAACGCCAAGCAGATGGTTTTCCGCGGTATCAGAACCGACAACAAGATTGTCTTCACGGCGCTTGAGAGCGACATCGTGTCGACTATCCAGCAGGTGGTAGATCTGAAGTATAGCGTGAACGATCGTCTCTATATGGGCTTCCGTATGGGTGATGGCGCCGAGCTCTATGACGATGCAATCTATTCGGTGCTGACCTACTATCCCGATGGCAATACGCAGGGTGCTTACGAGAAGATTCCTTATGCTTACACCGCAACCGGTATCACGTTCTATGAGCCCGCAACGATCAATGGCGTTACGGTACAGAACTTCGATTGGGTAGAGGGTTCGTTTGTGGCTACCGATGCCAAGACCGCTTCGGGTGCAGCTGCCGAGGCTACGATCGAAGGTTTCCACAGCGAGGAGTTCATCCACTACGACGACTTCCTGGGTGAGTGGGAGCTGAATCAGAACGGTACGATTACGACCGTGACGATGACCGAGAAGGTTCGCTACCAGAGCTACACGCTGTCGAAGATTGGTGGTTTTGACGTGGAGGTTGGTTACTCGAAGACCGACGGTTCGCTGTCGATTCTCTACCAGTATGTAGGTCGCTACAAGAGCGGTTCGAACAACTACTACGCTTACCTCTGCCCGTGGGATGCCAATGCAGGTTATCTCTGCTGGACGAACGGCAACGGTTTCGTGTTGAACAACATCGGTGAAGGTGATCAGCTGGTCATGGAGTTCAAGGACAACGGTAAGTGGATTTCGTACACCTGTAACAGTATCCTCTTCTCGGGTTGGTTGAACAACACTCCGGGTACGGGTTCGCGTTACAACCTGGTTCGTCTGACCTACTTCAAGACCCTGACCAAGAAATAATCAATCTACAAAAAAACGAGACGATTATGAAAAAGATATTTTGGTATATGATGGCTCTTGCCCTTATCGGTTGCGCCTTCACGGCATGCAACGACGATGAGGATAAGGTTGTGCCCGTAGCGCTCGAGGTGGTGAAGTCGGATGTGGACTTTGCAGCTGCCGGCGGCGTGGGTACGATCCAAATCAAGAGCGTAGAGGCTACGGTAACGGCTACGGCCGATCAGCCGTGGGTTACGATCAATAACGCCAACGCGAAGGCGGTGAACTTTACGGTTGCCGAGAGTGGTGAGTCGCTGATTCGTACGGCTACGATTACGATCAAGGCCGGTGCTGCTTCGCAGGCGGTTTCGATTCTGCAGTCTCCCGCTACGATGGTGATGGAGAACCAGACGATTACGGTTGATCCTACGGGTCAGACCGCTACAACGATCACCTACGAGACGTCGATGACCTCGGCTCCCGTGGTGACGATTCCCGCCGATGCTACATGGCTCAAGGTTACGGCCGAAGCGGGTAAATTGAGTTTTATCCCTGACACCAATGTGACTGGAGATCGCGAAACGATTGTAACGGTGGAACAGGGTTGGAAACCCGTACAATTTACCGTTAAGCAAGAGATTGCTTATCTGATTGATTTCTATGTTGATGTTTTGGATCGTGATGCTGTTACTATTGAGTGTACGCCAACTGAGTATATGGCTCTGACGAGCGGTAATTGGGATGTGCAAAGCCCCAACGACTGGATCACGATCACCAAGACCGAAACGGGATGCTCAATTGATGTAACAGAGAACACAAGTGGCAACGTGCGTACCGGTATGGTGCAAATTTTGATGGATGGACAGGTGATCAAATCGTACCCTGTCGATCAAAAGATTTATAGTTATAAATTCTTCCTAGGAAACTGGACGTTTACGCATGATCAAGGTAGTTTAACGGTGACAATTCGCGAAAATGTTCCAGGAGAGAGCTATTATGTGGACGGTTTGTATCGCAACAATGTGGTCTTTGGCTATGAAGTTGTAGATGATATACCGAGATTAACGCTTGTATCACAATATGTATGTCCCGCTTCGGATGGTGTTCACCATATGTGGATTTGCTTACGAGATGCAGCAAAAGCTATCTATTCTTGGGCAAACGGAAAGTTTGTGATACCCTATAATATGGATGAAAATAACCAGACATTGACGTTTACAGATGAGGGTCATTGGAATGCTGTTCAAGAGGGCTATGTAGCCCACGGTTTTGGTTTTTACAAATTCACAGGTGTAGAAGCCAATAGTAATACAGCGACTGGTTCTTATTACAAGCGATTCACATACGCACAAACATTTACTCGTTAAAGAAAGGAGATTTAGAGAGGGAGGGCGTCCAATCAGTTTGGACGCCTTCTTTTGTCGGAATAAGTCTGATTTGGCTGTGGTATTTATTATTGTGGCAGTAAGCCATATGGGCAATTTAGAAAAATAATATTCTAAAACATCTATAGTGTATATTGTTATATCTTTTTTGTTTAATGCGATTTGCGTGTTTTGTAAATTATTCGTATATTGCGAATGACAGGGAGAAATCCCACGAGTACAAATCTAAAATTTTACAACTATGAAAAGGTATGCATTTTTACCATTGATTATTTGGGGTATGCTTGCCGTTGGTTGCAACAACGACCGTGAGTTGCAAGATCAGAATTTGCCCCGTGTTGAAAAAAATGTGGAGGAAGAAAAACTCATTGAAGCACTGGACGGCTTCAATGCTGCGCTGTCCGAACAACTCCAACTGCCACGTCAGTATGACAAAAACACAAACACTATCATTAACAAACCTCTAACGAGAAGTTTGGATTATGGAGACATCTTCGCTGCAGATGCTAAAGGTGCGTATAATGGTGCTAAAAAAGGCGCTGGAAAGGGCAAATGGGGAAGAATTGGCGGAGCAATACTATATGGTGCGATTGCTTCAGCCATGGAAGCTATAGATCAGACCATTGATGATGGTGGAGTGGAAGCTCCGGTTCTTTGTACGATGGTTCAAAATGAATCAATTTTTATCCCAGACAGTCTGTATAATTTGGGTGTAGATGTTGAAACAGTCTATGTTGGCACAGCAGAGGAATCTGTGGGTGATGATGTAGGCGAGGATGAAATCAATGTTGGTATAGGTCATAATTTGTTGTTGGCTGCATTGTTATCACCTCCTTCTAATAATATCAATAGTGGAGGAGGATCGGATACCGGTGATGGCGGTGATGGCGGTGAGCTTGATGTGGAAATCAGTTTTGCCGAAATGTATGGAGAAAACATCAGTGCAGATATACTTAGTGATGATGTTTTTGAGGAGGATTTTGCCGATTTTGTAATGGAATGTATTCAAAAAAAGCAGGGCGATATTCCTCTTGATGAGGAGGATACCGTTTCTGATACGGTAATGAATCTCTTTTTAGAGGCGGCTGCCTTGTGTAATGGACCTGGCAATTTATTGGATTCCGTGGTGGCGTATTACAATCAATATATCGCCAACTCAACTGCTCTTACTGAAGACGACAAGCAAAATGTTTGTTTAGGGATGGTTGTAGCCGTTTATAGTATCAATTATTGGAATAATCCAAATGGTGCTTGGGGTGACGAAGAAGCGGGTGATGATAATGGTGGTAGTAATGCGGAGGAGGGTGGCTCTGGCGAGAATTCCGGAGAAGATGTTGAGCCGTAAGAGTTTCCGTATAAGGTAATATGACCCGCTAAATCAGCGATTAAAGTATGATGCAATGTCCCCGCCTAAAATTAGGCGGGGATGTTTTTTGTGAGGCGGGCCGATGGGGCGACGAAGCTCGGTTCTATGTTGTCAAACGCTGTCATTTCCGGCTCGTTTTTGATTTTCTTTGTTTTTTACGTGGAATATTCAATCTTTTTTTCTATTTTTGCATCAATTGGGAAAAAGTAATCTTAGATGCCGAAATTGCATGAAAGGGGAATAAGTATCAGAAAACCCGACTGGCTCAAAATTCGTCTGCATCGCACCGCCGACTATGCCGAGGTGCGTCACATCGTCGAGCAGCACAACCTGCACACGATTTGCAGCAGCGGACGTTGTCCGAACCAGGCCGAGTGCTGGAGCCGCAGAACGGCTACATTCATGATACTTGGTGATATCTGCACGCGCGGGTGCCGTTTCTGTGCCACACAGACCGGTCGTCCGCTCGCACCCGATGCAAACGAGCCACAGCAGGTGGCCGAGAGCGTGAAACTCATGCAATTGCGGTATGTCGTCCTGACCTCCGTTACGCGTGACGACCTCGAGGATGGTGGCGCCCGCCATTGGGCTGCAACCGTCGAGGCGATCCGCCAGGAGAATCCCGACGCTGCCATTGAGCTTCTTATTCCCGATCTGGATGCCAAAGATGAGTTGTTGGACATCATCTTGGCGTCGAAGGCCGACATTGTCGGACACAACATCGAGACCGTTGAACGACTGACCCCCGAGGTGCGCTCGCGTGCGAAGTATCGCACCAGTCTGGCTACGCTGCGCTATCTGAGTGAGCAGGGAGCTGTGACCAAGAGCGGCATCATGGTCGGCCTTGGCGAGACCGATGACGAGGTGATTCAGACCCTCAAAGACCTGCGTGAGGCAGGCGTGAGGATTGTGACCCTCGGCCAGTACCTTCGACCTTCGTTGGAGCACTACCCCGTGGCGGCGTACATCACTCCCGAAAAATTCGATTGGTACCGCCAAAAGGCTATGGAGATGGGCTTCGATTACTGCGCCTCGGCGCCGTTGGTTCGATCCTCCTACCTGGCTGAAGAGGCACTGAAGAGCGTAGAAAAGAGATAGAGTAAGATGACTGTCGAATATCGCGACCTGGGTACGATGGAGTATGCCACCTGCTGGAAATTGCAGCAGGAGCTCTTCGATGCAGCCTTGGCGCGCAAAGCGGCTCATCTTCCTGCCTCGTCTGCGGGTCAGTTGCTCTTGGTGGAGCATCCGCCCGTCTATACGCTGGGCAAGAGCGGCAAGAGCGAAAATCTGCTTGTCACGGAGCAGTATCTCGCCTCGCTCGGTGCTTCGTTCTTTCACATTGATCGCGGCGGCGACGTGACTTTTCATGGACCCGGTCAGTTGGTCGGCTATCCGATTTTGGATCTGGAGATGATCGGAATCGGTCTGCGTGACTACATCAACTGTCTGGAGGAGGCCGCTATTCGCACTGTGGCTCACTACGGCATCGAGGCGGGTCGCTCTCAGGGTGCTTCGGGTGTGTGGCTCGATGCAGGGACAACGCGCATGCGCAAAATCTGCGCTATCGGTGTCCGCTCGTCGCGTTTTGTGACGATGCACGGCTTTGCGCTCAATGTGACGACCGATTTGGGATGGTTTCAGAAAATCAATCCCTGCGGATTTGTGGATCGAGGTGTTACGTCGATCCAAAAAGAGACAGGTCGCGAGATCTCGATGGAGGAGGTCAAGGGCCTGATGACAAACCATTTATGTGAATTATTAAATGTTAAAATATATAAATAGAATCGCTTATGCCTATAGAAAAACGCTGGGTAGTGAAGCCGCAGGGCGACCCCGCGACGGTGGCTATGCTTGCCACCGAGCTCGGGATCTCGCCTGTGTTGGCCAACCTGCTCGTACAACGAGGCATAGAGACGGTAGAGAAGGCGAACAAGTTCTTTAAGCCCGATCTTGCCGACCTGCACGATCCGTTCCTGATGAAGGATATGGAGAAGGCAGTCGAGCGAGTCGAGCAAGCTGTAGCTCGTGGTGAAAAGATCATGGTCTATGGCGACTATGACGTGGATGGCTGTACGGCCGTTGCGTTGGTCTATAAGTTCTTGCGCCAGATCGGGCATAAAAACCTGACCTTCTACATCCCGGATCGCTATACCGAAGGGTATGGCATCTCGGTACGAGGTATTGATGTAGCCGCTCGCAAGGGCGTGAGCCTCATCATTGCACTCGACTGTGGCATCAAAGCCACCGAAAAGGTGCTCTATGCAAAGACTAAGGGCGTAGATTTCATTATCTGCGACCACCACCTGCCTGCTGAGGAGATTCCCCAGGCGGTGGCAGTATTGGACCCCAAGCGGGTCGATTGCTCCTATCCGTTCGACGAACTGTCGGGCTGTGGCGTGGGCTTCAAGCTCGTACAAGCCTATGCGCAGAAGAACGGTATCCCCTTCAACCAGATCCTCGATCTGTTGGATTTGTTGGTTGTCTCGATCGCTTCGGACATCGTGCCGTTGAGCGATGAGAACCGTATTTTGGCCTATTTCGGCCTGCAGAACCTCAACCGCCGACCTTCGAAGGGTCTGCTGTCGATCATCAAGATTTGTGGTCTTGATAAGCACCAGATCACGATCGACGACATTGTCTTCAAGATCGGTCCGCGCATCAATGCCGCCGGCCGTATGCGCATGGACGAGCACGACGAGAATGCCTCGCCTTCGGGTGGTCATGCCGCCGTGGAGTTGCTGATCGAGGGTAATGAGTCGGAGGCCACGAAGTTTGGCGAGGTGATCGACTCCTACAACCAAGATCGTAAGACGATCGATCGATCGGTGACGCAGGAGGCGCACGATTACATCGAGAACAACCCGCAGCTCAAGGCTCTGAAGAGCACGGTGATCTACAACCCGAAGTGGATGAAGGGTATTGTGGGTATCGTTGCTTCGCGTCTGATTGAGACCTATTACCGTCCGACGGTGGTGCTCACGATGAGCAACGGCTTTGTGACCGGTTCGGCCCGCTCGGTGCCGGGATTTGACCTCTACCAGGCGGTGGAGAGCTGCTCGGACCTGTTGGAGAACTTCGGTGGTCACATGTATGCCGCCGGTTTGACGATGAAGCCTGAGAATGTGGAGGAGTTTACGCGTCGTTTCAACGCCTTCGTGGAGGAGAATATCGATCCGCAGATGCTCATTCCGCAGGTGGATGTTGATAGTGAGCTGCTCTTCTCGGATATCACGGGTGAGTTTCGCACGTCGCTCAATAAGTTTCAGCCCTTTGGTCCGGGCAACACGTCGCCCGTCTTTATGACGCGCAGCGTGAGCAATCAGGGAGATGCAAAGTTGGTGGGTCTGGAGCGCGAGCACCTGAAGATGGATCTGATCCAGCGTCAGAAGCCCAATACGAAGATTCCGGCGATTGCCTTCCAGCAGCCGACCCATTATGAGTGGGTGCGTGGCGGTCGAGCTATTGACGTCTGCTACCAAATTGTGGAGAACCACTATCGCGGTATGGTGACTACGCAGCTCCGCGTGAAGGATATTAAGCCGGTGCGATAGTCGATCGATAGTGTTTGACAAAAATCTCCTCACCTTTGGGTGGGGAGATTTTTTTTATGGAGGGTCGCCGACAAGGCGTTATAGACGTCTATCGGGCAGCAGGCGGAGCATCCAGCGTCCGAGCAGCAGGCTTAGGAGGGCGATGAGCATAGGCGGACGTGTTAGAGGTAGTGTTGTGCGTAGTTGCAGATGGTCTCGGCGATGAGTTGATGGCCGGCAGCGTTGGGGTGGATGCCGTCGTCACAAAAGAGATCGCCGTAGTGTCGCTCGCTGAGGAAGGGGGTCGTGATGTCGATAATCGGGGTGTGGAGCAGGTTGGCCAGCTTGAAGAGTTCGAGGTTGTACATCTCATGCCAGCGCGTGATATTCTCCACGCAGCCACCCAGCCAATCGAGGACGTTGGTGCGCTCGCGGTGCGACATCGTGCGGCTGAAGTTGGCGAAGTAGCGTTCCGAGATGATGGGCGGCAGTGAGAGCACCACGGGCGTAGATCCGAGGCGGCGGATGCCGGCGATCAGTTCGTGGTATTGCGCGGCAAACGAGGCAAGGGGCGTGACGGGGCGGTGCTCACCGTTCGGGTTGTGGGCAATCTCCTCCCAGTGGTGGTCGCAGTCGTTGCCACCAAACTCCAGGACGCAAAAGTCCGAGTTGGCAATCTGCTCCTTACGGCGCTCCAATTCACGCAGTCCATGTGTCGTGGTGTTGCCGTAGCGACCGTGGTTGCGGATCTGCAGGTTGAGCTGTGCGCCACAACGTGACGAGAAGCACTCGTCCAAGAGGATATAACGCGGCTGCTCACTCTTCTTATCGAGCACTACGCCACGCATGATCGAATCTCCAAAAGCGGTAATCAGTTTCATGGGTCTCATTTTTTTGAATGTTGCCGATGCAAAACTAACGCCGATTGTCGGCCGGAGAAAATGTGCGGGACGCAGGGCCTATTTTTGGGCTTGTAACCCCTTTTTGGGGACTAAAAGGTGGTTATTGGGATAAAAAAACTATCTTTGTGCATTCGTCACACCCTAAAAAGTGATTTGTTTATGCTCGATCTGCCCAACGTATTCCGCAAGCCGACGACACAGGTGATCCACATCGTGGCCGTGCCGCTGGCCTTCTTTGCCTTTGTGCTGATCTATCGTCCCTTCAACCTCACGGAGGAGTTGCGCCTGGGTTCGCTCTCCTTTGGTGTGAATCTGACGCTCATCGCCTGCGTGCTCTTTGGTTCGATGTTGTTCATACGAGCGCTCTTTTATGGGCTGCGCAACCGCATCAACCGCCCCGTATATTACTTCTGGGTACTGTTGGAGGCGACCGTTGCGGCCCTCTTTGTGGCCCTTTATGCGTGGCTCATGGCGCGTTGTGTCGATCCCTATTTTGTGGTGGTGGCTCGGGTCTATGGATGGTTGATCCCGATATTGCTCTTCCCCTATGTGATTATCTCGATGGCACTCTATCTTACCGAGCGAAGTGACAAGTCTGCGCAGGAGCCCGAGGAGGAGTTCAAGATGCGTTTCTACGACGAGCGTAAGAATCTGAAGTTGGTCGTGACAGCCGCTTCGGTGCTCTACATCGCGGCCCGTGAGAACTATGTGCAGGTGGTCTATGAAGAGGGTGAACGGGTACGCGACTACCTGGTTCGTGCATCGATGCGCTCGATCGAGTCGTTGTGTGAGCAGGCCGGCTTGAAGCGTTGTCACCGCTCCTATTACCTCAATCCGCATCGCGTGAAGACGCTGCGTCGCGAGAAGGAGGGGGTGATCGTGGCCGAGTTGGATGTCACGGGGCAGGAGGTGCCGGTGACGAAACGCTATTATGATATGCTGGTAGAGGTCTTATAGTATGAAGTCGTCTAACAAGGCTCTTTCGGCATCTGCCTTGTCCCCAAAATGCTCATTTACGCAAAGTAACCTGCGCTTTTTCGGACTGCGAGCAGCTTCAAAATCACTCTTGTTACACAACTTCTATAAAATAAGGGGTTGCTCAACTTTTGTTGAACAACCCCCTTTTTGTTTTCAGTACACGGTGCTTTACAGGCGGTGTACGTGTGCCTCCTTGTCCCATGCGGGGAGGTCGGCCGGCGTGAAGGTGGTGTAACCGATGGCAACGGCACAGAGGATGTTCATCCCCTCGGGAATGGGGAGTAGTTTGCGCAGGAACTCGTCGGCCTTCGGACCTTCGGGGTCGTCCTTGAAGCAGAGCGAACCATCCACATGTACCCAGCACGAACCGAGCCCCTCATCCACGCAGGCCAGTTGCAGCATGGTGGCCGAAATCGAGGCGTTAACAAGCCATTTATCCGTCACCGTAGGATCGCCCATCACGAGGATTGCAAGCGGTGCATTTTTCATGAATGACGAGCCGTAGTCACGCATCTCAGCCATGCGGGCAATCAATTCGGGGTTGTCGATCACCATCAGATGGGTCGAATGCGAATTGCGCGACGAGGGGGCAGAGAGTGTTGCCTCCACCAGGCGATCTACGACCTCCTGAGGAACGGGCTGCGGCTCGAATTTACGGATCGAGCGGCGCTTTTCGATCAAGGTTTTGAAATCCATATCCGAATCGTTTTTTTATTGTCTTTATCTGTTACAAAGGTAGTGTAATGGGGCTCGAAAACCAACAATTTGATAGAAAAAAGCCGTGATTAAATTTCAATGTGTGTCAAAAAATCCACCCATTGCGCAGAAAAATCCACCCCATCCTCCTTATAAATGCCGACATTTGCAACACAAAAAAACGAGCAAACGCGATTATAATGAAATTATAATAACTTAACTAAAACCTAATTGTCTAACTAAAAATGAAAAAAAGCATGAAAAAAATTTCTACGAATCATGCGTTCGCGGCTATCGCCCGTAAGCTATCTCTCGTGGTATGCTTCCTGGCTGTATCTGTGTTCGCATTCGCACAGCAGCGCGTGACCGGTACGGTAACCGATGCTAACGGCGAGCCGGTAATCGGTGCCAGTGTGATCGTTGAGGGTACGACGACCGGTACGACGACCGGTGTTGACGGTACCTTTACCATCACGGCTCCTGAGAAGGCTAACCTGGTGGTTGCCTATCTGGGTTACAAGGATCAGACGGTTGCCGTTGCAGGCAAGACCTCGATCAACGTACAGCTCGTTGAGGATGCTGCTATGCTCGACGATGTTGTGGTAGTAGGTTACGGTACGATGAAGCGTAGCGACCTGACCGGTTCGACCACCTCGCTCCGCGCTGAGGAGATCACGTCGGTGATGGCCGCCAACCCGATCGAGGCCCTGCAGGGTAAGTCGACCGGTGTTGCTGTATTTACGAACAACCAGCCGGGTGAGGCTCCCACGCTCCGTATTCGTGGTTCGGCTTCGATCAACGCCGGTACGGATCCCCTCTACGTAGTAGACGGTTTCCCCCTCACGGATGGTAACATGAACGACTTCAACCCCGCTGACGTAGAGTCGATCGAGGTTCTGAAGGATGCTTCGGCTACGGCTATCTACGGTTCGCGTGGTGCTAACGGTGTTGTGATGATCACCACCAAGAAGGGTGCCGAGGGTCGCCACAACGTGAACTTCCACGCTAACGTGGGTGTTCAGTCGCGTGCTCGTCTGCTCGAGACCATCTCGGGTCAGGATTTCGTAGACTACATCAACCTCGCTTCGGTAAACCAGGGTAACTCGAAGCCCTTCCCCGCAGGTTACAATGGTCCCTTCTACAACTGGCAGGAGGAGATTATTCAGAAGACCGCGCTGACGCAGGACTACGGTGTTTCGCTCGACGGTGCTACGAAGGATACGCGTTACATGTTCTCGGCTGGCTACTACAACCAGGATGGTCTGATTGAGTCGCAGGGCTTCGAGAAGGTTTCGGTACACACGAACCTGGAGCACGACTTCAACAAGTGGTTCACCATTGGTGCTAACATGCAGTACACGACCGGTACGCAGAGCATCCAGACCGACCCGATCACGAACGATATCTTCCGTTATGGTTGGCCGACCGATCCCCTCTACAACGAGGATGGTTCGTACAACATCGTACAGCACGGTGAGGCTTTCAACCCGCTGGCTGACATCGCAGCTACGGACAACCGTCTGAAGACGAACCGTTTCATCGGTAACTTCTTCGCTCAGGTTAACTTCACCGAGCACTTCAACTATCGTCTGAACATCGGTTACGATGCTAAGAACTCGAACCAGTACGCATGGCTTGGTTCGCAGACCGCTAAGGGTATCCAGTCGGGTTCGACGACCGGTAACGGTACGCACACCTGGGGTCGCAACGAGTCGCGTCTGATGGATAACATCTTCACCTACTCGAACCAGTGGGGTGACCACCGTATGTCGTTGACGGGTGTTTACTCGTGGCAGGACTACAAGTACAACACGTCGAGCATGTCGGGTAACTTCACGAACGACGCCATCGCAGCTCACGATTTCAGCGCTGTTGACCAGGCTTCGCTCACCGCTAAGTCGGATTACTATGGCAACCGTCTGATCTCGTGGACGGCTCGTGCTACGTATGCCTTCCAGGACAAGTATCTGTTGACGGCTACGATTCGTTTCGACGGTTCGTCGCGCTTTGGTGCTGACTCGAAGTGGGGTACGTTCCCCTCGGTAGGTCTCGGCTGGCGTGTATCGGAGGAGGACTTCCTCAAGGATAACGAGGTTGTAACGAACCTCAAGATTCGTGGTAGCTACGGTATCACCGGTAACCAGGAGATTGGTAACTACCAGTCGCTGTCGCGTCTGGCAAGCTCGTCGAACGATTCGGGTTACTCGGATGGTTCGGGCACGCTCCAGGGCTTCTATGAGTCGGTTGGTAACTCGAAGCTCCAGTGGGAGAAGACCGCTCAGCTCGACCTCGGTTTCGATTTGACGCTGTGGGATCGTCTGGATGTAAACTTCGACTACTACAACCGTCAGACCTCGGATCTGCTCTACTCGGTGCCCATCCCCTCGACGTCGGGTTACTCGTCGGTACTGAGCAACGTGGGTGAGGTATCGAACCAGGGTATTGAGCTTGCTCTGAGCGCTGACATTGTTCGCACGAAGGATTGGACCGTAACGGTTGGTGGTAACTTCACCTACAACACGAACGAGATCAAGAAGCTCTACGACGGTGCTGACCGCATCACGGCTTACGATGGTACGGGTACGACCGGTCTGGCTCGTGTACTCGAGGTAGGCAACCCTGTAAACGGTGTTTACGCATGGCGTTCGCTGGGTATCATCAAGTCGCAGGTTGAGCTCGATCAGTATATCGAGAAGATGCCGAAGCTGGCTGGTACGGTAGGTATCGGTTCGGAGATGTATGAGGACGTTGACGGCGACGGTGGTCTGTCGATCACGGATGCTCAGTGCATCGGTAGCGTAGAGCCTTCGTTCTTCTATGGTTTCAACGCTTCGGTACGTTGGAAGGAGCTGAAGCTCGCCGTTTATGGTCAGGGTGCATGGGACTATGCTTCGATGGCCGGTTCGGAGGACTACTATAACAACGGTTCGAAGTGGGCTATTGCTTACCAGAACACGGGTAACTACGCTCTGTGGGCTAACAACACGGTTCGCGATCAGATCGGTCTGCCGACGGTTGATGGCTACGCTGAGATGTGGAGCCCCTCGAACGCCAACGGTACGGCTCCTATGGCCGGTGCTAAGGGTGTGAAGCTGTCGAATCGTACGAACGCCGACTGGGCTTACTTCATCCTGAAGAACGTACAGCTCTCGTACGACTTCTCGAAGATGATCAAGTCGAAGTATATCAAGGGTCTGGTATTCAACGTGAACCTCCAGAACTTCGGTACGTGGGCTAACCACATCGGTTACAACCCCGAGAACGGTGACGTATCGAACCCCTACGCTAAGATTGTTATGTTCGGTGTGAACGCCAAGTTCTAATTCAAAAATCACAACGTAAATTATGAAAGCATTGAAATATTTGATGGTGAGTGTGGCGTTTTTCACCGCTGCTGTGAGCGGTCTTACGAGCTGCACCAACCTTGACGAGTCTCCCTATACGTTCATTGATCCCAACAGCTACTATACGACGGAGGCTGAGGTTCAGACGGCGCTGACGGCTACCTACAACCGTTTCCGTCGTATCTACAGCGGTAACAACTCGCTCTACGTTGCTCACCTTGAGCTGCTCACCGAGCAGGGTTGGCCCAACTACACGAAGGACAACATGGAGAACATCAGCAAGTGGGCTTATGCAAATGATGCCAGCACGGGTGGTGTGATGAAGGTTTGGGGTTACGCTTACGAGTGTATCAACCGTGCCAACATCGTGTTGGGTCGTGCTGATCAGGTTGCCATGAGCGACGAGGCTCGCGACCGCATCAAGGGTCAGGCCCTCTTCCTCCGTGGTTACACCTTCTTCCACCTGCTTCGTCTGTGGGGTGGTATTCCGCTGCCTTTGACCTACACGAACGGTATTGAGGGTCTGGAGCTGCCCCGCGCTACGATCGAGGAGAGCTACAACCAGGCTATCAAGGATATCGAGGACGCTGCTGCCCTGCTGCCCGAGAAGGGTGCTGCCAACTACGACGTATGGCGCATTTCGAAGGGCGCTTGCCACGCTGCTCTGGGTCAGATCTACCTCTATCGTGCTTCGATGAACAACAACAACACGGAGTACCTGACCAAGTCGCAGGGCTACAGCAAGATGGTTATCGATTCGAAGAAGTACAGCCTCATGCCGAACTTCACGGATAACTTCTACTGGTTCAACACCAACGCGAAGAACAACGCAGAGTCGATCTTCGAGCTGCAGTACTCGGCACAGAGCGGTCAGAGCAACAACATGCACATCCGCTTCGGTCTGGGTCGTACGAACAACGCATTCTTCGGTTGCTACCAGTACTGCCGCTTCGGCGTATCGGGCTTCCTCTACAAGGAGATGGTTGACAACGGTGACAAGCGCGCCGAGGCTCTGCTGTCGTACTTCGAGGGTGATGGCGACGGTTCGAAGGTGGTTCGCGAGCACAACTACATCAAGGATGAGTTCCGTTGGGAGCCCAAGGTGACGAATGACAAGGGTGGTGAGCACATGTGCGTATTCAACCTGAAGTACTTCGACCGCCACACGGATTACAACCTGCAGCAGCCCTGCGCTAACTTCGGTATTCTGCGCTATGCTGACGTACTGCTCAACTATGCTGAGGCTTCGAACCTGCTGAAGGCTGGTGATGGTGTTGCCGAGCTGAACATGATCCGCGACCGTGCCGGTTTGGCTGACTTCTCGGGCTCGCAGGCCGAGATCGACAACGATATCCTGAACCAGCGTCGCTACGAGTTCGTAGGTGAGGCGAAGGTTTACTTCGACGAGCTGCGTAAGGATAAGATTGCCGAGTTTGCTGCCGACAAGTGCAAGCGCGGTGTTGAGGAGGGTATCATCTACATCAGCGACCTGGTGTTCAAGGCTAAGAAGGATTACCTCTTCAAGATTCCGCAGGGTGACCTCGATGGTAACAAGGCCCTGGTACAGAATGAGGACAACGTATCGAAGTAATTTCGAGACAATCCATCAAAATGTGTCCGCCCGACGAAAGTTGGGCGGACATTTTTTTATGCTGTTTTCTGAAAATATTTTGTACCTTTATGGCATAAACTGATCGTATTATGGAGAATCCGCGTTTTACAATCGCCCTGATTTACGATTTCGATGGCACGCTTGCCCCGGGCAATATGCAGGAGTATGACTTTATTCCGGCCGTGGGTAAGAGCAACAAGGAGTTTTGGTCCGAGGCCAACGATCTGGCCGAGGAGCAGGATGCTGACGGTGTGTTGACCTATATGGCGCGCATGATTCAGTCGGCTCGCTCGAAGGGTTTGTCGCTACGTCGTGAGGCGTTCCGTGAGTCGGGTCGCAAGGTGCAGCTCTACAAGGGCGTTAAAGAGTGGTTTGGCCGCATCAATCGCTACGGCGAGGAGCGAGGTATTCGCATCCTGCATTACATCAACTCTTCGGGCCTTACGGAGATTATTGAGGGTACGGAGATTGCCCATGAGTTCCGCAAGATTTACGCTTGTTCGTTTCTTTATGACGTGGACGGAATTGCTTATTGGCCGGCCGTGGCGGTTAATTACACGAATAAGACGCAGTTTATCTTCAAGATCAATAAGGGTGTCGAGTCGGTCTATGATTCGACGCAGGTAAATCGTTACATCCCCGAGGATAATCGTCCGGTGCCCTTCAAGCATATGATCTATGTGGGTGACGGTACGACCGATATCCC
>JAFZFJ010000035.1 GCA_017555975.1 Alistipes sp.
GTCGAGCACACGTTCGATGCCTTCGCGCGACACCAGACCGCCGACATAGATCAGCGGCATCTTCAACGCCTCGCGGAACTTCTTGGCGTTCTCGAGGAAGAAGCACTCCTCGAAGTCGTATTGTTTGATCATCCACTGGCCGAAGAGCGAAACGACGATCTTCTGCAACCACTCGTTCCAGCCCATGTAGTAACCCATCGTCTTGGTCGGGATGCGACCACGCATCACCGCCATCGGGGCGCGCGATACGAAGCCCGACGAGAGGACCAAACCATGCACGCCAAGGCGCTCGATTTCGCGGGCGATCTCGATGCTTTCGGGCACCTCAATACCTCCCTTGAAGCCATCCTCCATGTTGTGCTTGACGATGACGGCCATCTTCAGCTTCGCAGCCTCCTCCAACACCTCGGTCAGGCACTCCTGCATGAAGCGCATGCGATTCGTGAGCGAGCCACCGTATGCGTCGCGACGATGGTTGGTCCAGGGCGAGAGGAACTGCGAAATGAGGTAGCCGTGGCCGGCATGTACCTCCACCGAGTCGAAGCCCGCCTCGTGGGCCGTGCGCACGGCACGTCCGAAGTCCTTGGCCGTAGAGGCGATCTCCTGATGGCTCATGCGGCGGTGGAAGGTGGGGGAGTAGAGGTTGAATCCGTTCGACGCCGAGACGGGGAACGAACCCGCTGTTGACCAGTGGGTCATGTTGCCGCAGTGGCCGATCTGAATGCCGGCCGCGGCCCCTTCGTGGTGAATGGCGTCGGTGATATCTTTCAGCGCGGGGACGATCTCGTCGCGCAGCCAAAGTTGCGAATTGAACGAAACACCGCTGCGGTTAATCGAGGCATAGGCCAACGTGGTCATGCCGATACCGCCGCGAGCAACGCTTACGTGGTACTCCTTCAGCTTCTCGGTCGGGCCAAAGTCCTTGCCCATCGACTCAAAGGCAGCCGAACGAATGGTGCGGTTGCGCAGCGTGAGCGGACCAAGCTGAAACGGGGGAAAGAGTTTCGAATCCATAATGTCGGATTAGTAGATAAACGGAATGATACGTTTGCGTCCCAGGCGGGTGAACTCCTCGCCAAACTCCTGCGTATAACGACGGCGCAACGAGGCGGCGCGCGGTGCTAAGTTGGCAAAGGTCCAGAGCACAAAGACGGCACCCGCCCACGACCACGAGGCAATGGCAAAGCCGGTCCACTCGACCAGTTCACCAAAGTAGTTGGCCGAGGTGACGTAGCGGAACATGCCGCCCTGGGGGATGTAGTGGCGCGTATCGCCGGGTTTGCGGAGCGAACGAATGATGTGGTCGGCCTGTAGGTTGATACCCATGCCGATCGCAAAGAGCGCGATGCCGATCCAGATCATCGGACGTGCGAACCAATCCTGGTAGAAACCTTCGGGGGCGAGGTAGAAGATCCAACCTCCCTGCATCAGGGCGTTGAGCGTGTTAAACACAGCACCCATCAGCACAATACCGAGCGGCATCTTTGAGTTGCCTCTCAGGCGCAGTGGGAAGATGAACGAGCGGTGGAAATAGTGGATTTGAAAGAGGGCGAAGAGCACCAGCGGTGCAGCCTCGAAACGTCTATCGGAGAGGGCCCAAAGGATGGCCATCGCCACAAAGACCGGGCTTTCCATCAAAACCCAGCCCACCTTGTTAGAAATCGGACGACCATAGCGCGGGTTGAAGAGGTAGCCGTAGCCCGCCTCGACAAAGTGCAGCGCCACGAAAACCACGACCGCCACGGCAGCCATTACCCAAAGAAAAGTATAGTAGGTTTCCAACATAGGTGCAAAGTTAGTGAAAAAAATGAAATAATGTATCGCTCTATGCTGTTCACTTTTGGCACAATTTATGTCTTAATGGCTGATGATTCATTTTTAACTTTATAAGCAATGAAAAAACACGACAATCTGGCCACCGACATCTACACCTCGGAGGCGATGCATCACGCGGCTCCGATCAACCGAATTCCCGAAGAGGGTACGACGCCCGCTGTAGCTTACCGCATGGTTAAAGACGAGACCTATGCCGAGACGCGCCCCGAACTCAACCTGGCAACTTTCGTGACGACGCGCATGGACGATGAGGCTACGCGTCTGATGAACGAGGCCATTGCCATCAACTACATCGACCAGACCGAGTATCCGCGTGTGGCGGTGATGTGCGGGCGTTGTATCAATATCCTGGCTGATCTGTGGAACAGCCCCGAAAAGGGCGATTGGAAGACCGGTGCGCTCGGTATCGGATCGTCGGAGGCCTGTATGTTGGGCGGTGTGGCAGCCTGGTTGCGTTGGCGTGAAAAGCGCCAAAAGGCGGGTAAGCCGTGTGATAAGCCGAACCTGGTCATTAGTGCTGCGTATCAGGTGGTTTGGGAGAAGTTTTGCCAGCTGTGGCAGATCGAGATGCGCACCATTCCGCTCAGCCCCGAGCACCAGACGCTCGACATCGAAGCGGCGATTCGTTGCTGTGACGAACATACGATTTGTGTCGTGCCCTGCTGTGGTGTGACGTGGACGGGTCTGAACGACGATGTCGAGGCGCTCGATAAGGCGCTGACGAACTACCACAAGGAGAGCGGAAATGATATTCCGATCCATGTTGATGCCGCCTCGGCGGGCTTTGTGTTGCCCTTCCTCGATCCGCAGAAAAAGTGGGATTTCCGCCTCGATCGTGTGCTCTCGATTTCGACCTCGGGACACAAGTATGGTCTGGTCTATCCGGGTCTTGGTTGGGTGATCTGGAAGGACAAAAAGTACCTCCCGAAGGAGATGGCTTTTTCGGTCAATTACCTCGGCGCCGAGATTACGCAGGTGGGGCTTAATTTCTCGCGTCCTGCGGCGCAGATTCTGGGTCAGTATTACAACTTTATCCGCTATGGACGAGCCGGTTACAAGGCTATTCAGCAGACCTCGATGGAGGTGGCTGAGTACTGCCACTCGCAGCTCGAAAAGATGAGCTGTTTTGCCCCTTATGCCAAGCGTGTAGAGAATCCGCTCTTCATCTGGAAGATGTGCTCGACCTACGAAAAGACGGCCAAGTGGACCCTCTACGATCTGCAGGATAAACTCAAGCAGAGTGGGTGGATGATTCCGGCTTATACGTTGCCGGCCAATTTGCAGCATACGGTTGTGATGCGTGTGGTGGTGCGTCATGGTTTTTCGCGCGATATGGCCGAGCAGCTGTTGACCGATATTCGCGAGGCGGTCGCCGAGCTCGATGCGCTGAAATATCCCACCACCTCGCGTCTGAAATTCGAGCAGGCCGAGCATCAGTGCGGTAAGGTTTATACGCACTAAAGTTGAGAGTTGAAAGTTGAACTTCGCGATTAAGCCGAGTGCAGAGGCTGCTTGCAGACTATGCCGAGGCGCAGCGAAGTCGAGCCACCGCAGGTGGGTCAAAGTTGAAAAATAGTTAGCTCAACAAAAAGGGAGATGACCAACGGTTCAGGTCATCTCCCAATCTTTTTTGTTGAGCGGCTGAAAGCACGACAAAAAAACTTTCAACTCTCAATTTTCAACTTTCAACTTAATTTGCTATTTTTGCTAAGCAAAATACATGACTATGTCTTTCACGAAGATTAACCACTACGAACACGAATATCTTGATCAGCACCATGACTCGGCCTTGCAGGTAACGGAGGGTGTTGAAGATCAGCCCGTTGTAAATCCCTATCTAAAGCGTCGCAAGAAGCGTCAGCTGACCACCCAGGAGTATATCGACGGCATTTTAAAGGGCGATATTACGATTCTGTCGCGTGCTATTACGCTCATCGAGAGTTCGAATCCGGCCCACTATGCGCAGGCGCAGGAGATTATTGAGGGGTGTCTGCCGCATGCCGGTCGCTCGATTCGTATCGGTATTACGGGTGTCCCTGGAGCGGGTAAATCGACCTGGATTGAGGCTGTTGGTAATATGGTAACTCGCCTGCATCATAAGTTGGCGGTGCTGGCCATCGACCCTTCGTCGGAGCGTTCGGGTGGCTCGATTTTGGGTGATAAAACCCGTATGACGACTATCACGACCAATCCTGATATCTTTGTGCGTCCTTCGCCTTCGGCAGGATCGTTGGGCGGTGTGGCGCGCAAGACGCGTGAGACGATTGTGCTCTGTGAGGCGGCCGGTTTTGATGTGATTTTTATCGAAACGGTGGGTGTTGGTCAGTCTGAAACGGCCGTCCATTCGATGGTCGATATGTTCCTGCTGTTGCAGATTTCGGGTGCCGGCGATGACCTGCAGGGTATCAAGCGCGGTATTATGGAAATGGCTGATATGATGGTTATTACAAAGGCTGATGGCGAGAATGTCCACAAAGCTGAATTGGCCCGCGTACAGTATCAGGGAGCACTGCGTCTGTTCCCGATGCCCGAGTCGGGTGTGCGCCCCGA
>JAFZFJ010000036.1 GCA_017555975.1 Alistipes sp.
CGTAGTTAAATTATAAAAATAGTTGCATAACTAATATAATAGTTATATATTTGCCTACGGAAAACAAACTTAAACAAACTTTTTATGGTAGAACAACAAATTAAACGCACCGAACGGCCACAAGAGCTGACCCGGGCCGAGCTGGAGGTGATGCAGATCCTCTGGCGCAAGGAGCGATGCGTAGTCCACGATGTTTTGGAGGAGTTCGAAGAGCCTCGTCCCGCCTACAACACCGTGTCAACCATTGTCCGCATCCTCGAGAAGAAGGGCTTTGTCGATCACAAGGCCTATGGCAAGACGCACGAGTACTTCCCCACGATCACAAAGGAGGAGTACACCTCGCGCTACATGAAGGGAGTGCTGAACAACTTTTTCGATGGGTCGCTCTCGCGCCTTGTGAGTTTCTTCTCGGATAACAAGTCGATCTCTGTGGAGGAGACGGACGAAATCTTAAAGATGCTCAGCGAGCGCAAATAGTCTCAACCCAAACGCCGACAACCATGAAACCGATGCTGATCTACCTGCTCGAAACGCTCTTTTGTAGTGGTCTGCTGCTCCTCTTCTATCGCCTGTTGGTGGTCGAAAGGGTCAGTCTGGCTGCCGCACGGTGCTACTTAATAGGAGCGATGGTGGCATCGGCCATAATTCCCGCCTTGCAGCTTCCCCTCTACCCTGCCGAAACACTCTACTACGCCGTGCCGATTATCGAAACGGCCACAACTACAATGAGTGCCACCGACACGGTCGAGCCGATGCAAACCATCGCGGAGGCAGTGCATTGGAATATCCCGTGGAGTGAGGCGGTAATGATTCTCTACGGCATTGTGGTCGTGGTTGCCTTTGTGCTCTTTATAGTACACCTTCGAAAGATCGCCCGACTTCGTCGCCGTGCCATCTGCACCGCAACGCCTCGCTACACATTGGCGGAGAGCGACGAGATACAAAGCCCCTTCTCGTTTTGGCGCACAATATTTCTCGGCACGGGGTACGATCCGTTGGAGCGCGAGCAAATTATCGCACACGAGGCGGCTCACATCCGCCGTCACCACACCGCGGATAAACTCTTCATCGAGTTCCTGCGCATCCTCTATTGGTTCAACCCCTTTCTATGGCTTGCCGGGCGTCGCTTAAGCGAAATCCACGAGTACCAGGCAGACCGCGATGTACTTGCCGAGGGGTATGACATCACCCAATACCGTTTGACCATTTTCAAACAACTCTTTGGTTATAATCCGGATATAGCCTGCGGGTTGAGTAATTCATTCACTAAAAAACGATTTATTATGATGACTCAATCTTCTGCTCGTCGTCGTTCGCTCTGGCGCATCGGCGCAGCTATTCCGCTCATGGCGGTATTGGTATTGGCTTTTGGTGCCACGGCACGCGAAGGTACTACACCCGAAAAGGGGACACAAAGCACCACCCTGCAATTTCACCGACCTTCGGCGGGTAAGGTCTTAATGAGCCGTTTCGGGACGACCAAAAATCCTGTAACGGGCAAAACAACCACCCACCCCGGCATCGACATCGTCCTCTCGAAAGGGGCAGCCATCTACGCCGTAGCAGATGGCGAGGTTACCTATGCAGCCGATAAGGGTGGCTACGGCAACCTCATTGAGCTGACACACGAAGAGGGTTACACCTCGCGCTACGCACACCTGGATCAACTGCTGGTCGAGGCAGGAGACACGGTGCGCGCAGGTCAAAAGATCGCTACGGCAGGTAACACAGGGCGCACCACGGGCGTACACCTTCATTTCGAGCTACACCAAGCCGGCACACCGATCGACCCCTCCTTCCTGATGCAGAGTAACGCCTCCTACGTCGAGCTTACGGAGGATCAGTGCTTTCTAAATGGCGAGTTAATCGAAAACGACGAGGTGTTGAGTGACAAGCTGCGGGAGTTGCGCGAATCTGCCGATGAGTCCGAGCCGTTCGGCCTTATCCTGACGGGCGACCCCGATATTAAGATGAAGGGGGTGACCGATGTAAAGGAGGCCGCCCGCACCGCAGGGGTCTATCGGATCAGCTACAAAGAGGCCGTTCGTTTCCTTCCCCCGAAGGAGAACTCCACCAACGGAGTCACCCTCATCACCCAACCGAAGGTTCAACAGCGCAACGCACTCTATATCTGCATCAATCGCAACGGGAAATACCTGGCCGGCACTTATGAGCCAACCCTTATCAAGCGCGGACTGGAGGGAGTCATCGACTTGGTGCGCCGCTTCCTCGAAAACCCGGACGATGTGCGTGAGCTTTCGAGTAAACGCGAAGAGGCAATTCCGCTACCCGACGGCTCCGTATGGCACTACCCCGTAAGCCAAGGATTCATCATGATCCGGACAAGACCCGATACCCCTTTCGAGGAGTTCAAAGCGCTGCAGTCAGCCCTCACGGAACTCTACCATGAACTCCGCAACCGTGTCGCGCATGAAAAATTCGGGCGCGAAATGGCCGAACTGAGCAAAGAGGAGCTGCAGGCAATCCACAGAGCCGTTCCGATTCGCATCGTGGAGATAGAGCCCACGGATGCAGAAGCTCCTAAAGAATAACCCTACCATAAGTTTGTTTACCGCAGATCGCCCCGATTGAAAACATGCAGTCGGGGCGGTCAATTTTAATTTCGTGATTCATCACACTCCCAACCGCTGCCACAAAAAAGGGGCACATCGCATGATGCGCCCCTTCACTATTGAAAGTGGTAGATTAGAACTCCATCTTCGAACGACGTACATAGCCGTTGTAACGCCACTTAGCGTTCTCCTCGGCTGCCTCGAAGAGCTCCTTCGCCTCGGCGGGGAACTGCTTCATGAGCGACGTGTAACGTACCTCGCGCATCAGGAAGTCCTGGAACTTCGTCCAATCCGGCTCCTTCGAGTCGAGCACGAACGGATTCTTGCCCTGTGCCTCCAGATCCGGGTTGTAGTGGTAGAGGTGCCAGTAACCGCAAGCTACGGCATCCTTACCGATCTGCTGCGTACGCGTCATACCGCCCTTGATACCGTGGTTGATACACGGAGCGTAAGCGATGACGAGCGACGGGCCCTGGTAAGCCTCAGCCTCCTTCAGTACGTTGAAGAGCTGCTGCTGCGAAGCACCGATCGAAACCTGAGCTACATATACATAACCGTAGGTCATGGCCATTGCGCCCAGATCCTTCTTGCGGATACGCTTACCGCTCGAAGCAAACTTAGCCACGGCACCCACCGGCGTAGCCTTCGACGACTGACCACCCGTGTTCGAGTAAACCTCCGTATCGATAACGAGGATGTTTACATCCATACCCGAAGCCAATACGTGGTCAACACCACCGTAACCGATGTCATAGCCCCAGCCGTCACCACCGATGATCCACTGCGACTTCTTCACCAGCCAATCCTTCATCTCGAGGATCTTCTTGCAGGTATCGCAACCGCAAGCCTCCATCATCGGAACGAGCTTCTCGGTAGCAGCAGCCGAAGCCGTCGACGAGTAGCGAGCCTCGATCCACTCCTTCATAGCGCCCTTGAGCTCCTCCGAGCACTTCTCGCAGTTAGCGATAGCGTCCTCCATGTAAGCCTGAACGCGGTCGCGGAGCTTCTCGATACCTACGTGCATACCCAGACCGTACTCAGCGTTATCCTCGAAGAGCGAGTTAGCCCAAGCGGGACCCTGACCCTTCTCGTTGGTGCAGTAGGGAGTCGACGGGGCCGAACCCGAGTAAATCGAGGTACAACCCGTAGCGTTAGCAACCATCATCTTGTCACCGAAGAGCTGCGTGATAGCCTTGATGTAGGGGGTCTCACCGCAACCGGCGCAAGCACCCGAGAACTCGAAGAGCGGCTGAGCGAACTGCAGGTTCTTCACCGTCTTGGTCTTGTCAACAACCTCCTTATAGCCGACCGTCTTGATCACATTCTCCCAGTTCTGAGCCTCCTTCATCTGCGAATCGAGCGGCTTCATCACCAGGGCCTTCGTCTTGGCGGGACAAGCATCAACGCAGTTGTTGCAACCCGTACAGTCGAGCGGCGAAACCTGCATGCGGAACTTGTAGGCCTTCGTCTCGCCCAAGCCCTGCTTCCACTCCAGACCCGTAGCAGCAGCCTCCTCCTCCGTAGCGAGGAACGGACGGATAGCAGCGTGGGGGCAGACATAAGCACACTGGTTACACTGGATACAGTTGTCCATTACCCACTCGGGAACATTCACGGCGATACCGCGCTTCTCCCAAGCAGCCGTACCGTTGTCCCAGGTACCGTCCTCACGACCTGCAAAGGCCGATACGGGCAGGTTGTCACCCTTCAGTGCGTTGATCGGGTCAACGATCTTCTGAACGAACTCCGGACGAGCGCTGTCAACAACAGCAGCAGCCTCCTTCACCTCGATCTTAGCCCACTCGGCGGGAACCTCTACCTTCTCAACAGCCGAACCACCGGCGTCAACAGCCGCATAGTTCATATTCACGATATCCTCACCCTTCTTGCCGTACGACTTCAGGATGGCGTGCTTCAACTCCTCAACAGCCTTGTCGAACGGAATCACATTGGCAATCTTGAAGAAGGCCGACTGCATGATCGTGTTCGTGCGCGAACCCAGACCCAGCTCGGCAGCGATCTTCGTAGCGTTGATGATGTAGAAGTTGATCTCGTTCTTGGCCAGATACACCTTCATGTGGTCGGGCAGCGTGCGGCAGGTCGTCTCGGCGTCGTGCGTCGAGTTCAAGAGGAACGAACCGCCCTTCTTCAGACCCTTCAGTACATCGTACTTATCTACATACGACGGCACATGGCAAGCCACGAAGTCGGGCGTCGTAACCAAGTAGGGCGAAGTGATCGGGTTGTCACCAAAGCGCAAGTGCGACGAGGTGTAACCACCCGACTTCTTCGAGTCGTACGAGAAGTAAGCCTGGCAATATTTATTGGTCGAACCACCAATGATCTTGATCGAGTTCTTGTTAGCACCTACCGTACCGTCGGCACCCAGACCGAAGAACAGACCCTCGAAGGTACCCGGCTTGGCCATCGAGATCTCCTCACCTACGGGCAGCGAGAGGTTCGTTACATCGTCTACGATACCCACCGTGAAGTGGTTCTTAGGCTCTGCAGCTGCAAGGTTCTCGATCACAGCCAGCATCTGTGCCGGCGTCGTATCCTTCGACGAGAGACCGTAGCGACCACCGATGATCATCGGCTGGATCTCCTTGCCGTAGAACATCGACTTCACATCCAGGTAGAGCGGCTCGCCCTCAGCACCCGGCTCCTTCGTGCGGTCGAGCACGCAGACCTTCTTAACGGTCTTGGGCACAGCAGCGAAGAAGTACTTCTCCGAGAAGGGACGATAGAGGTGTACGGTGATCAAACCGACCTTCTTGCCCTGCTTCATCAGGTAGTCGATCGTCTCCTTGAGCGTCTCGGTTACCGAGCCCATGGCTACAACAACCTCCTCAGCCTCGGGATCACCATAGTATACAAACGGAGCGTAGTTGCGACCCGTGATCTTCGAGATCTCGGCCATCGTCTCAGCTACCATGTCGGGCACTGCATCGTAGAACTTGTTGCAAGCCTCGCGTGCCTGGAAGTAGATATCGGGGTTCTGAGCCGTACCACGCGTTACGGGGTGCTCGGGGTTGAGCGCCGCAGCGCGGAACTTCTTCAGAGCCTCACGATCCAGGAGCGCCGTCAGCGAAG
>JAFZFJ010000004.1 GCA_017555975.1 Alistipes sp.
AGATCTCACCCTCGGCAAAACCAATCAGCTCCGTCACATCGGTCGACTCATCGTACGAACGCTTCTGAATCTCGGTAGCAGAACGGATCAGCTCGCGCTGCACATATTTCTGGGCCACGATCTTGGCATGGAACTCGACGTTGGCCGCGGCAGCCACCTTCTGCGTCAGCTGCGCCAGATAGACAGCACCACCCACCTTCTTCAACTCCTGCTTCACCTTCAGACGCTCGGTCACAGTGTAGAGGTCGATCGGCTTGAGCTCCATCGAAAGCTCCGTGATGGCACGGTAGATCAGGCGATGCTCCTCGGTGTAGAAGGCCTCCACGGTCAGGTACTCCTGAACGGCAATGATGGCATCCTTCTCCAACATCAAGGCACCCAGCACCGCCTCCTCGAGCTCCACCGCCTGAGGAGGTACGTTACCCGTCACCTCGGTCATCGCTTCAAATGCTGCTCGATTGCGGGCAGCAGGGGTATATTCTTTCGCCATAATGGGATTTTGTTTTCAATAAAAAACAAAAGTAGCAAATCGCGATGACATTTCAAAGCCGAACCTTTAGGTTCGGTGTCAAAAAGTGTGTTGATAACCCAAGAAATCGCCCCCAAAAAGAGATTCATAGAGGGGCTTGTTGTCGAAAAGTTTTGAAAAACAAGCGGTGGTGTCTGCTACTCCACCCCCAGACTCGCTCGCGAAGCTGCCAGCACGGCCACGCTGATGCGGCAATCGGGCACCGCCTCCAAGATCGCCAGACAGAGCTCGGCCACGGTGCTTCCCGTCGTCAGCACATCATCCACCACCAGCAGGTGTTTTCCCCGCAACGCATCGGCATCACGCACCACAAAGGCACCTTCCACATTCGCCGCACGACTGTGCAACGGTGTGCGGGCTTGCGCCGAGGTATTGCGCGACCTTTTGACAGCGCGACGGTGCACCTTCACACCCATCGAAAGGCCCATACCCTCAGCCAAATAGGTCGCCTGGTTATATCCGCGGTGCAACTGCTTCAAAGCATGCAGCGGCATCGGAATAATCAGATCCACATCCGAATACCAACCACTCTCGGCAAGGCGATGACCGTACCAGCGTCCCATGTCGCGAGCCGTGCGCCACGAAGCATGATATTTGAAATCGTGAATGAGTTGTTGCCATCCGCTCCCCTGGCGGAAAAAGAGCATCACCGAGGCCCGCTCGATGGGCACCAACCCCTCGAATTTAGCCACCAGCGGGTTGTAGGGTTCCCGCTCATAACCGGTCAGCGGAGCCGTAGCACGACACAGCGTACAAAGGGTCTGCTCCTCAGCCGTCAGCGGTTCTTTGCACACCGCACAACGTGCCGGGAAGAAGAGCTCCTTCAACTCACTCAACACACTACTGAGGATCGACATTAATAGCGATGGTTACAGACTTGAAATCAGGCTGTTCTGCCATCCAACGAAGTTCTTCTGCGACCAACTCGTTGGCTCTTAAGCGCGAGGCCGACGACTCGATTTTGAGCATCAGTTGCATCAGATATTCTCCTCGGATACGATCCACCGCCGGTGCAATCGGACCCAGCAGGCGCGACCCAAACCGGGCACGCAGACGCTTGGCCAACTCGCTCGAAGCGCGGCGCACCACCTGCACATCCACATGTTTGAGGGTCAAGATCGTCAAACGGGCATAGGGAGGATAGAAATAGCTCTGTCGTTCGGCCAGCTGAGCACGGGCCATGGCGATAAATTCATCGTTGAGCACCTGTCGCAAAAGGGGATTTGTCGGATCGGAAGTTTGGATAACCACCTCACCGCCCGCACGACGCCTTCCGGCTCGTCCGGCCACTTGTTGCAAGAGCTGGAAAGCACGCTCCGAAGCGCGAAAATCAGGGTTTAGCAACAGGTTGTCGGCATTGAGCACACCAACCAACGAAACTCCCTCGAAATCAAACCCTTTGGTGATCATCTGCGTACCGACCAGGATGTCGGTTTGGCGATTTGCAAAGTCATTGATGATGCGGTGAAACGCCCCTTCAGAGGTCAACTGATCGCGATCCAAACGGGCTACGCGCGCTTCAGGGAAGAGCTCCGCAATCTGCTCCTCGATCTTCTCCGTACCGAAGCCCATTGGCTGCAGTTCCACCACCCGACACGACGGACAACGCGACATGGCATCCTCGGTATGCCCGCAATAGTGACAGACGAGTTGCGAACGATATTTGTGGTAACTGAGCGTCACGTTACAATGGGGACAACGCGCCGTCCAGCCACACTCGGGACACTCCAAATAGGGGGCAAATCCACGGCGATTCTGGAACAGCATCACTTGTTCACCGCACGCCAAGGTCTGCTCAATTTTATCAATCAAGAGCTTGTTGAAATGGCCGTGACGCTCGCCTCGTTGTGCGGCTCGGCGCGTATCCGAAAGGTAAATTTTCGGCAATTCGGCGTCGCCATAACGCTCCGTCAATGAGGCCGACCCATACTTACCCGAGGCGGCATTGAGCCACGTTTCGAGCGAGGGAGTTGCACTACCGAGCAGGGTTCTTCCATCCCACTCGCGCGCCATCCAGACCGCCACATCGCGCGCCGAGTAGCGCGGAGCGGGCTCGGCCTGCTTGTAGCTCGCATCGTGCTCCTCATCGACAATGATCAGTTGCAGACGCTTCAGGGGCAGGAAGATTGACGAACGGACACCCACCACAAATTCACCCCCCTGCGAACGGTTCAGTCGCAGATAGTTCTCCGAGCGACGTTGGTTCGTCAAGCGCGAATGGTAGGCCGTCAGGCGTGCTCCAAAGATGCGCTCCATGCGTTCGATAAGCTGGGCCGTCAGGGCAATCTCGGGAACCAGCAACAACACATCGCCACCCGCAGCAAGCACCTCCGCAATCAGGTGGATATAGACCTCGGTCTTGCCCGAGCCCGTCACACCATGCAACAGGGCGGTCGTGCGACCCGCCTTAAAGTCGGCCCGCAGGCGATCGAGCGCCTCCTGCTGATGCGGGGTAAGGGTTGGCAGACGGAAGTTGGGGGCCTCGTATTCGCGATCGGGTGTATGTTCGCAAACGGTCAAAATACCCTTCTTCACCAAGGTCTGCAACGGGGTCGAATCGGCCGCCAACAGACGGCGTGCCACCTCGCCACAACGCTGGCGATCTTCGCTCGCAACCACCTCCAGCAAACATTCGTAGAGACGTGGCGCACGACGCTCCATGCGATCGAGCGTCTCGTTAAGCAGCGCCTCGTCTCGGTAGGGCTCCGCCAAGGCATAATAACGTTCTGTTCGCGGATAAAAGGTCTCCTCGAGCAGCGAGCTCTCGCTATCAGCCGAAGGTTTGATGAGCGATGGCAAGGCGCAACGCATCACCTCGCCCAACGAACACATATAATAGGTAGCAACCCACTCCCACAACGCACGTTGATGACCATCGAGCAGGGGGTGGTCATAGACACGACGCACCACCGACTTGACTCGACTTACAGCGGGTCGCTGCTCGTGAATGCGCCACACAATGCCTGTATAGTATTTGCGTAATCCGAACTGCACCGACACAGCATCCCCGATCTCCAACGCCATCCCTTCGGGAACAGCATAGGTGTAAGCGGGTTGCGCCAACGGCAAGACGATATCAGCAAACAGCGACATGGTTTAAGCGAAAAAATCGAAAAATCAAAGGGTACTGAAAGGGCACTTTAAAGCACCTTTCAGTACCCTTAAGTACCATTTCGTCAATTCGTTCGGCGAATTAGATCTTATTGAGCGTCTCGAAGCCCTGGCCATAAACACCCATTACCGAACCTACGGTCATAAAGGCATTCGGATCGACCGACTTCACATACTTGAGCAGCATCGGGGTCTCACGCTTGCGGCATACCACCATCACCACCTTCGTATCCCTCTTCGAGTACCAACCCTGTGCATCAAGCAGCGTCACTCCGCGATGTACGTTGTTGGCGATGGCCTCAGCCATCTTCTCAGGATCTTTCGAAACGATAAGCACCTGGTTCGACTGTTGGCTACCGGCCTGAATCATATCGACCGTATAGCCCACCACGGCTGTCATGATGTAACCGTAGATCACCGTAGCGATGTCGTAGCCCACGAAGAGCGCCGATCCGATAATAAACAGGTCACTATAGATCAGGATTTTACCATAGCTAATCGTGCGGTAATGGTTGATAATCACAGCAGCGATATCCGTACCGCCAGTCGAACCACCCTGCGAAAAGCAGATCACAATACCCAAACCGGCGCAGACACCACCCAGCACAATGGCCACAATCGGATCTTGCAGACCCAGGAAGTTGCCCGGAGGCAACACCTCGACCCACATGTTCATACTCATCGAGAGCACAAACACGCAATAGATGGTCTTAAAGCCAAAGTTCCAGCCGACGATAAAGCCCGATATCAACAGCAAGATTGCATTGATAATCAAGACCATCGTACCGATCTGCAGATCGACAATACCAGCTTGCGAGAACGCCTTGCAAAGCACCAGCGCGAGACCCGAAGCTCCACCACCCGTACCATCATTCGGCAGGATGCAGGCCACCCAACCGAACGAATAGAACAACATACCGGCCGCCATGAAAAGATACTCTTTGGCTACCTTGAAAATTTTGTCAAACGATCCCATTATCGTATTTTAAGTAAGTTATTGTCCCTTTATCGTGTTAAGGACGAAACAATTCGCCCTGAAATGTTGCTCGTTCTTCGAGTCTTTTTTCGAGTTTTGACCACAACTGTTCGTTGCGAATCAGCCCCCAATTCGGTCCGTAGTGATAGCGAGGCGGTGCCTCGGAGGCAAAACGCTCGACCACCACATCGGGTCGCAAGCGGCGGAAAATCTCCACCATCAAATCCAGGTACTCCTCCACGGTCCAAAAGCGGAAGCGCTCAGGCGCCTGGTCATACTCCGCAGCCATCGGCGTGTCGCGAAAGATTTGCAACTGGTGAAACTTCACCGTATCGAGCGGCAGTTGGTTGATCTGCTCAACAGCCGCCAGCATATCCTCCTCATCTTCACCGGGCAGACCCAGAATAAAGTGTGCACCACATCGCAAACCTCTTTCTGCCGTCATTTGCACCGCCTGCGCGGCCGTTGCAAAGTCGTGACCTCGGTTCACTGCCTGCAACGTGCGATCATAGACCGACTCAATGCCATACTCGACAGCGATATACTTTTTGCGTGCCAACGAAGCCAGGTAATCCAACTTCTCGGCATCCACGCAATCGGGGCGCGTACCAATCACCAATCCATCCACCTCAGGGTGGGCCAATGCCTCCTCGTAACGTGCACGCAACACCTCAAGCGGAGCGTAAGTGTTCGAGAAGGACTGGAAATAAACCAAGTAGCGTTGCGCCTCGCGGTAACGCCAACGATGGAAGGCTATGCCCTCTTCGATTTGGCGCGTAATCGAAAGTCCCCGACTGCAATACGAAGGGGTGAATGCCCCGTTGTTGCAGAAGGTGCAACCGCCCGTTGCCAGCTTTCCATCACGATTGGGGCAGGTAAAACCCGCATCGACCGAGAGTTTCTGCATCCGTCGGCCGAAGTGTCGTCGAAAATAGCCCGCATAGGAGTTATAACGACGTTCGTCACCCCACGGATAGCTCATCACTGCCGCTTAGAAAGTCCAGTCCGAAACCGAATAGCTCTCCTTCGGAGCATTCGGCACATTGCCAAAGAAGGTAAGGCCCGTAAGCTCCTCCATCTCCTTTACGCTGAGGAACATGCCCTTCTTCTCGTAATCAGCGGGCTTGGGCACCTCGCTCTTCTCGTAGGTACGGTGCTCAACCAACACGGCGATACACTGCAGTTCCTCTTTCGAGCACTCCACCACCCACTTATTCTTGTGGTTCTTCGTGCGCAGCAGCACCTTGTAGTAGTGCGTCGGGATGGTCGTACCGCTCACCTGCTTTGGACTCTCGGCAGGATCCCAATAGCAACCAATCACCTGGTAGGTCGTATCGGCTGCACCTACCCACTGCTTGTCCACCCACTCCTCGAGCGTGTTCCAAGCGCCACCACCCGTATTGAAATAGGTTTGACTTTGCGGAGCGATGTTCGAGTAGTAGAAGACCTGGTCATTGGCCTTGCGGCTCACCAGGCGCTCGGCCGAACCCAACATATGACCACGCGTGTAGCCAGACCACTTACCCGGCTGCGTGAAGTCAAAG
>JAFZFJ010000037.1 GCA_017555975.1 Alistipes sp.
AGATGCTTCGAAAATCGAAACATCTTTTTTCTTTGAGGTCGAACGGATTATTTCTGCTCGCTCAGGATGCGCATAGCTACATCGAGAATAGCGGTATCGTCCAGCGTAACCACGCCACCATCCGGTCCCGGCTCGAAATGAACACCCACACACTCCTTAGAAATGTGGCTGCCACCGAAGTAGTTGCGTACGGTCTCTACATCCAGACCCAGTTCATCTGCAATACGCTGCGAGCTACCGCTCGGCAATTTGTCCTTGATACGACGCAGTTCGTTGAAAGTGATAATCATATCCGTATAAGTTTTAGTTGATGTTTTTGTTGTTGCTTTAATTGCATCACTAAATTAAACAAAAATATTCAACTGACCAAATATTTTGTGTAAAAAAGCGCATAAAGGGGCTTAATAGGGTGGTTTTGGGTCCCTATCTACGCTCGAAAAACAGGCATAGATCCTTTTCGCTGCTCTTATAGCGGATGTTGTGACGCGATGGCGTTTGGCGAATGGACGACTTCTAAAATAAACGAGACCTACCCGATTTTGTGCATCTCGGATAGGTCTCTTTGCTCTTCTGTGAAATCAACTCTTAGTCCTCTTTCGGTTCGATGTAGAACTCGAAAATCAGCGGACAATAAGAGGGAATCTCGGTCGAGGTAGTCGTCACGGTCGTTGTCTCGCTGTCGGTCGTACCATAGTAGTTGCCGTAATAACCGCTGTAGTAGGGGTCGTAGTAACCACCGCCGTAGTACGAATCGTAATAGTTGCCGTAGTAACCACCATAACCGCCATAGCCACCGTAGCCATAACCGCCGTAGTAGGAGTTATAGTAGTTCATGTAATTCATGTAGTTCAGGTAGTCGTAGTAGTCCGACGAATAGCCACCCGACGTGGTGCTCGAGGTCGAACCATTCTGACCCGAAGCGCCATAGGCGAAGGTCGAGGTGGTGATCAGTGCGCCCCACTGGCCATAACGCATCGAGGGAATCGTGTAGTAGAAGGCCTCGATCAGACCGCCATCCTCAGGGCAGTAGTCGAGAGCTGTACCCGACGAGGCTACCTCGCCATAGATGATCTCCTTCACCTCGTCGATGTTCGTGTCGAAGATGAAGCCGTCGATGAAACGACCGATGTACCAAATTTTTACGTTGCCCTGCAGACCTACCGAGTCGGCACCGTCTGCCGTCAGCTTCTCAACACCTGCATAGGGCTCCTCGCTGTGGAAACGCTCCTTGAGTGCTGCGGCAATCTTGCGGTTGATCTCCGAAACCGAACCCTCGCTCTTGTAGGGCTCCATGCCAGCCACATAGGGACCATACTTGATGTTGCGGTAGTTGGGATATTTGTTCTCGACAGTCGTAACCTTCTGGTTGAAATCCAGGTCGTAGACCATATCCTCCGGGCTGTTCGTGGGGTCGAAACGGTGGTTGATGTAGAGCTGAGCCACCGAGTCGCAGGCGCTCACCCAGCGCGAGGCACTGAGGTGGGGGTGGTGCTCATCCTCCATCGTGGTCGGGATGGCTACAGCCTCCACGCCCTCGACTTCGGTCGTAATCTCGTTGTTACCCTCCTCGTCGGTCTTCGTGTAGATCGTCAGACCGCCATTGACTTTGCAGAAGGCATCCACATCAAGCGCCTCACGCTGCAGCGGGTTCTTGATCGTGTCCGTCACGGTGATCGTCACGATGAAGGGCTTGCCCGTCTCGAGCGAGTACTGACCCTCATAGCCACCATCACCCGAGAAACCGTTGCCAACTACGCGCGAAGGCATGTAGAGCGTCACCTTTGAGCCGATGCGCAGCTTGTAGGCCTTGCTGTCGAGGCCGAGTTCGGCGCCCTTCTTCGCCAAGTAGTCATCACCCAGCGTCTGCTCCTTCTGCATGGCCAGCCACGTACCCTCCATGAGCGTGTAGTAGCTGTCGCCGCAATACATATAATAAGGTACGTAGTGGGTGTTCTTCGTGAACGAACCGAGCAACTCCGCCTCGCGTGCGTTACGCGTGGTGATGATGTTGCCCTGCAGATCGCGTCCCGAGAAGTCGAAACGCACCCAACGAATCGTATCGTTGAGGGGCTCCGCCTCCATGTCGCCTGCATCGTGGATATCGAGGTAGTAACCGCGACCCTCCCAACTCTGGTAGTTGTCCTTCAGATCGGGACGATTCTGGGCGATCCAGGCCTTGAGCGAGAGATCCTCGAAGGCGTCGTAGTCGTTGGCCACCTCCTTGGCGCACGAGGCTGAGAGGAGCAGGGCCAAAGCCACCCAAAGGTTTTTGTTCAATTTCATATCGTAATACGTGTTTTATTCGACGTTGTCCACCGTGAAGAAGAAGGCAATGGGCGACTCCTTCTCGATGATGTTGATATACTCCTTGTCGCCGTAGGCCATCGTGTAGGTCAGGTAGCTCTCCACGTAGTCCTGTTCGCGACAACCGATCAGTGCCAGACGCAAACCCTCAAGAATGTGGGCCGACTTCAGATCGACGACCAGCGGTTCGAAGGTCCAAGCGCCGGGCGTGAGACCTACGCTTTCACTCAGGAAGGCATCCTCGAGCAGCGGATCGTTCGTCCAGTAGGGCATCGTGATGCGGTTGCCGTCGGTGACGATGTTGCTGAACGAGAATACGTAGGCGCGGAAGGTGATCGTTACAACCGAATTTTCGGTCACCTCGGGGCGCGATGCGCGGTCGGGGTTGTAGACGCCGTCGATGTAACGATAGACCGTCTTGCCGAAGGTCTCGTAGTAGGGCTGTTGGGTGCCCGACTCCACCTCCTCTTTCAGCACCAGGCGGGGCTGGTGGGTTGAGGTGAGGTACTTGACCATCTTCTCCTGCTGCTTGGGCAATACGTCCTCCTCCTTCGAGCAGGCCCAAAGAGCCGTTACGAGGGTTGCGATGAGGAGTATGCGACCTGTGATGCGGGTGAGGTTGATCATGGCTATTGCGTTCGTTTTGCTATATATAACATGCAAAGTTACGAAAAACAATCTTGATTTCCGCATGATGAACGTAAAAAATCCGTCGAATCGTATGCCCAGAGGTTAAATGGAATGGGAAACGCTAAAAAAAACATGCAGCTCCGTGGAGGAACTGCATGCTTAAACGTGTGTGCCGCGTCAATGTTGATGCGCGGAGGGCTTAGTGTTTACGGTAATAGTCGCGACGGGTCGAGGTCATGCGGTGGATGCGTCGACGGCGCGAGAACTGCACACCCAGAATGATGGCCACAAAGGCTGCAATACCGAGGATTAAGTAGATCATTTTATATTCGTTTTATTTATTATTATCTTCGTTATAAACGTTTTAGTGCGGCGCGGATCAGCTCTTCAACCGGTGCGTCCACCAACTCTTTGCGTAGCGCCTTGAGCACCTTCTCCGAGGCGGCTTTCTGGAAGCCAAGCATCTGCAGGGCCTGTAGTGCCTCCTCCTCTTCGTGCGACGTGGCGGGTGCAGAGGCCATGGCCTGTTCGAAGGCCTCGGCCTGGGCATTGCGCAGCGTCATCACCTTGCCGGCCAAATCCACGATAATCTTCTGGGCCGTTTTGAGTCCCAACCCCTTGACGTTCTTCAGCAGGACGGCATTTCCGGTCGAGATGATCTGCTGCAACTCGCGGGGCGAGTAGGTCGAGAGAATCATGCGTGCCGTGCCACCACCCACGCCCGAAACGCCGATCAGCAGACGAAACAGCTCACGCTCCTCGCGTGAGGAGAAGCCGTAGAGCAGCTGCGCATCTTCGCGTACGATGTGGTGCACCCAGAGCTTCGCTTCGGCTGCCTGCTCGATGGCCGTATAGGTTTCGAGCGAGATATGGAGGTAATAGCCCACACCTCCCGCATCAACTACGGCGTAGGTAGGTGCCACCTCGGCAATCTTTCCACAAATGTATTCGTACATGGTTTTCAGGGCTTTGGGCTTGTTTGCGGCTATTGAACTTGATTAAAAAGCATCGCTTTGAGCCAAATTGTGCGTAAAAAAACGCTTTTCGAAGGCAAAAATAAAGAAATTTTCTTACCTTTGTAAATCTTTCGAGGATAAAAAACCGAAAAAACAACAAAAAAATTAGATAACAATGAAGAAAATTATTCTTTTTGCGCTGGCTGCGGCTTGCGCTTTGACCGCCTGCCAGACGAAGACGACCGAGGCTGCAGGTGATGTAACGAAGGTAGGTGGCTCGGATATTGCTTATGTAAGCGTAGAGCAGGTAATCGCTGAGTGCGAGCTGATGCAGGGTGAGGGTCAGGCTCTGGCCGAGAAGACCCAGAAGGCTCAGGAGAGCTGGGCTAAGAAGGAGCAGTCGCTGGCTGCCGAGGCTGCTCAGCTGCAGCAGAAGTATGAGAAGGGTCTGATCACGACGCGTGACGCTCAGGCTAAGCAGGAGAGCATCCAGAAGCGTGCTGCTTCGTTCCAGGCTTCGGCTCAGAAGGAGGCTCAGACGCTCGAGGAGGAGAACGCCGTATTCACGAACCGTCTGCAGGACCTGGTGATGCGTGCCGTACAGGAGGTGAACACAGAGAAGCAGTACAAGATGATTGTAAATGCTAACTCGCTGCTCGACGCTGACACGACGCTCAACATCACGGTGAAGGTTCTCGACAAGGTGAACGAGCTCTACAAGCAGGAGAAGGCCGAGACGAAATAGTTCTCGAACCGTCCAATATCACAACGCCGGCTCGACTGTAGTCGGCGTTTTTTTGAGTTTTGAGGTCCCGAAATTTGGAATTTTAGCGCTTTAATACCCTTTGCGTATGGATTTTATCCCCTTTACTCTCATCGACCTGATTGATATTGTCCTGGTGGCAACCATCATGTTTTGGATCTATCGCGTCACGCGCGGTACGAATGCCCCCTATATCTTCTCGGGTATCATCGCCATCTACCTGCTGTGGGTTGTGGTGCGTGCCCTGAATATGGAGTTGCTCTCGTCGATGCTTGGTCAGGTCATTTCGGTCGGTGTCATCGCGCTCATCATCCTCTTTCAACCAGAACTTCGACGTTTCTTGCAGCTCATTGGCCTGCGTCAGAAACACTTTAACTTTATTTCGCACATCTTCTCGGCGGCTGAGGAGGAGTCGAGCCAGCTCAATATCGAGCCGATAGTGATCGCGTGTCGCGATATGGCCGAGACGAAGACCGGTGCACTGATTGTGATCCGCCAGGAGAGCGATCTGCGCCTGATTGCTGATGGCGGTATTGCCATCGATGCCAAGACGTCGGTGTCGCTGCTGAAGAACATCTTCTTTAAGAATGCGCCGTTGCACGACGGTGCGGTGATTGTCGAGGGCGATCGTATTGTGGCTGCGAAGTGTATTCTGCCCGTAACGCAGAGCGACGTGCCGAAGGATTATGGTACGCGCCACCGAGCTGCTATCGGTATGAGCGAAATCTCGGATGCCATCATTGTGATTGTCTCGGAAGAGACGGGTAGTATCTCGATTGCTCAGGGTGGTGAGTTGCGTCGCAATATCGAGCCGGCCCGTCTGCAGCAGACCCTGCAGCGCTACTTGGTGCGTAACGAAGGACGTCGTGCGCGTCGTCAGGCGGCTGAGCGCAAGGAGAAGGGCTTGAAGAAGGTTTGGAAGCAGGCCTTTCACAAGCAGGAGTAGCTCCCAAAGAAGCTTGTTATATAACTTCTGACTTGACTTTTACGACCTAAGAGAGGGGCTGTTCAACGATTGTTGAACAGCCCCTCTCTCTTATAGGTGTCGTCTCTTACTTGAAGAAGATCGACGAAATCTCTTTGTAGTTGTGTACGCGCTCGATGACGTCGGCGAAGATGTCGGCTACCGAGAGTACCGTGAACTTGTGCAGATCCTTCTCGGGGTTGAGCGGAATCGTATCCGTCACGATGACCTCCTCCAGGGCGCTGGCGTTGATACGCTCGTAAGCCGGACCCGACAATACGGGGTGGGTGATAGCGGCACGCACGCTCTTTGCACCGCGAGCCATGAGCATATCGGCAGCCATGCAGATCGTACCGGCCGTATCGATCATATCGTCCACGATCAGGATGTTGCGACCCTCTACCTCACCAATGGCGGTCATCTTGCCCACCACGTTGGCCTTGGCGCGCTCCTTGTGCGAAATGATGATCGGCGTACCGAGGTACTTGGCGTAGGTATTGGCGCGCTTTGCACCACCCATATCGGGAGCAGCGATCGAGAGGTTCTCGATGTGCAGCGACTCGATGTAGGGTACGAAGATGCCGCTGGCGTAGAGTGCATCTACCGGAATATCGAAGAAGCCCTGGATCTGCTCAGCGTGCAGGTCCATGGTCATGATACGGTCAGCACCGGCAGCCATGAGCATGTTGGCTACGAGCTTTGCGCCAATCGGAATGCGGGGACGATCCTTGCGGTCCTGACGAGCCCAACCAAAGTAGGGCATCACGGCAACCACCTGATACGCCGAAGCACGCTTGGCGGCATCGACCATCATCAGCAACTCCATCAGGTTGTCCGTCGGCGGGAAGGTCGACTGGATGCAAAATACCGTGCAACCACGGAGCGACTCGTTGTATGCGGGCTGGAACTCACCGTCGCTGAAACTCAAGATCTCCGACTGACCGAGCGTTGTGCCGAAGCTCGCTGCGATCTTCTCGGCCAAGGGACGGGTAGCACGGCCGGCAAAAATTTTAATTTTATGAATAGCCATATTTGGTACGGGATTTTTTAGCTGATGCAAAGATAAAATAATCAGACGAAAAAAGAGCCTTTTTGAGGCCCTTTTTTCACTTTTTTTCCTTATTCATCGCTCTTTGGCTCCTCTTTGAGGCATTTTTCGATGAAATCGAGGATCTCATCGCGTCCGATTTGCTTCTCCGACGAGCTTACGAAGCGGGGCGGAAGCTCCTCCCACTGCTCGCTGAGAGCCTGCTCGTAGCGTGCAATGGCGTGCTTGCGCTGTGCAGCCGAGAGCTTATCGGCCTTCGTGAAGATCAGTCCGAAGGGCACTCCGTGCTCACCCAGCAGGGTGATGAAGTCCATGTCGATCTTCTGCGGCTCGAGACGGATGTCGACCAGCACAAAGAGGAAGTGCATCTTCTCACATTTGAAGATGTAGTCGGTGATGATCTTGGCAAACGAGCCGCGCAACTGCTTCGAGGTGCGGGCATAGCCATAACCGGGCAGGTCGACCAGATACCAGCTGTCGTTGATGCGAAAGTGGTTAATCAGACGGGTCTTACCGGGCGTGGCGGATACCTTGGCCAAACCACCGTGGCGCGTGAGCATGTTGATGAGTGACGACTTGCCCACGTTGCTTCGACCGATGAAGGCTATATCGCGCAACGCATCCTTCGGAACTTGCGAAATACGCTCCGAACTGCATTTGAATATGGCCTTCGTGATCTGCATAACTTCTTAAGAGCAAAGAGTTGAAAGTTGAAAGTTGAGAGTTGAAAGTTGAACTTCGCGATTAAGCCGAGCGCAGAGGCTGCTTGCAGACTTTGCCGAGGCGCAGCGAAGTCGAGCCACCGCAGGTGGGTCAAAGTTGAAAGCCCCTTTAGTAACCCTTATTTCCCTTTAGCAACCTTTAGCAACCCTTCTCGCCTTTAATACCCTTTCTATTTCTGTCTAAAGTAAATCTGCATCGGAACGCCCGAAAAATCCCACTGCTCGCGCATGTTGTTCTCCAGGAAGCGACGATACGGCTCGCGGATATACTGCGGCAGATTCACGAAGAAGGCGAACTGCGGCGTGGAAGTCGGGAGCTGTGTTACGTACTTGATCTTGATGTACTTACCCTTGGTTGCGGGGGGCGGGTAGTTCTCGATCAGCGGCAGCAGGTACTCGTTGAGCTCCGAGGTGGCGATGCGACGCTTACGCGACTCATGTACGCGGATGGCGGTCTTCAGCACCTCAAGGATGCGCTGCTTCTCGAGCACCGACGTGAAGACGATCGGAATGTCGTTGAAGGGAGCCAGACGCTTCTTGAGGAACTCGATCCACTCCTTCATCGTGTTGTTGCCCTTCTCGATCAGGTCCCACTTATTGACCACGATCACACAACCCTTGCGGTTGCGGACAATGAGGTTGTGGATGTTCAGGTCCTGCTGCTCGAGACCCTGCGTGGCGTCGAGCATCAGAATACATACGTCCGAGTTCTCGATGGCGCGAATCGAGCGCATCACCGAGTAGAACTCCAGGTCCTCCATCTCCTTGCCCTTCTTGCGCATACCGGCCGTATCGACCAGGTAGAAGTCCATGCCGAACTTGTTGTAGCGCGTGCGGATCGAGTCGCGCGTCGTACCGGCAATCGAGGTGACGATGTTGCGCTCCTCGCCCAGCAGGGCGTTGGTCATCGACGACTTACCCACATTCGGACGACCTACGATCGTGATGCGGGGCAGCGACTCATCCTCCTCGGCGGCGGTGTCCTCGGGCAGGGCAGCCAGGATGGCGTCCATCATCTCGCCTGTACCGCTACCCGACATCGACGAGATGCAGTAGGGGTCACCCAGACCGAACGAGTAGAACTCGTGCGAGAGGTAGATTTGGTCGTTGTTGTCGACCTTGTTGCAGATCAGAAGCACCTTCTTCGAGGTACGACGCAGGATGTCGGCCATCATCATATCGAGGTCCGTGATGCCGGTCGAAACCTCCACCAGGAAGAGAATAACGTCTGCCTCGTCGATGGCGAGCATCACCTGACGACGAATCTCATCCTCGAAGATATCCTCCGAATTGACCGTGTAACCACCCGTGTCAATGACCGAGAACTCTTTGCCGTTCCAGTCGGTCTTGCCGTAGTGACGGTCGCGCGTGGTGCCGGCCGTCGAGTCGACGATGGCCTGACGCTGACCCACCAAGCGGTTGAAGAGGGTCGATTTGCCGACATTGGGTCGGCCTACAATTGCTACCAAACTCATATTATCTCGTTGTATTAGTATCGTTTTCGGGGCTGCAAAGATACGAAAAAAAATTCATTAATTAAAATAGCGATTTTCACTCTCGCTACCGGCTTGTACGGGATAGAGCAAGACGTGGTTGTTGGCCGCGAAGTTCTCCTCAATCAGAGCGGGTATGCGGTGCATCGCCGTATGGTATGAGATGCGGTCGCGACGGCTCATGATTACCCACAGCGCATCGTCCGAACGAACGGCCTGGAAAAGGTTCTCCAGATCGTCCCAAGCATGGGGATCGATCGCTACGTAGTCGGCAATGTCGACTTTGCGGGGCTTACGACGCAGGTAGGCGATGGTCTCCTCGGTGGCGTGGAAGATCAGTTTGGCTCCCGTGTCGTGGGCCAGGTGGCGGATGCGCAGCACCCAGGTCTCGAAGCCCTGCTCGAGCTCGGCACGCGGCGGAATGTAGACCAGGTGACGCTTGACGGTCGAGAGGGGTTGCACGGTGCGGTAGATATAGGTCGTGACATTGGTGCGGGCCAGTACGGCCGGAATCGTAGTTCCTAATGCGCTTGCGCCCAACGTGTTGATTGCGTTCGTGTGCTCAGGGCTGCGGTGCATGCCGAGAACCAGATCCGTAATGTTTCGTTCACGCACGACGCTCACGATGGCGTTGACGATGTTTACGTCGTAGCGCATCAGCCGGTGCATATGGATGCCGGCCGAGGCGGAGGCATCGGCGGCGGCGTTGAGCATCTTCTCGGCAGCTGAAACCTGCTCATCGGAGGAGCTTTGGTTGTCGAGTGCACGCAGGGCATAGAGGCTGCGATGTTTCTGTTTGGTGACGGCGATACCCAGTCCCACGGCCTCGCTGACCGTATTGGGGTGCGAGAGGGGGATCAGGACATGCTCGCCGGTTTCGGCACGGCGCTCGCTTTGCGGACCCTCGATGGCGATGCGGTGGGCTGCCTGTTGGGTCGTGAAGGTGGAGATCGTGCAGGTGATCAGAATCATCAGGATAGTGCCGTTGAGCACGGCTTCGCCCAGCAGACGAATCGGGGTGCCGTCAGGCGCATAGCCTAAAATCAGGTTGTAGCCCACCATCACAACGGCCAGTGTACCGGCTACGTGGGCTACACTCAGACCGAAGAGCAGCTTGCGCTGGTCGGGTGAGAGGCGGAAGGTCTTGGCAGTAGCGACTGCGGCAAGATACTTTGCGAGGGTCACCATGACGATCATCACGGCGGCCACTTCGAGGGTCTCCCAACCCGAGAAGATGGCGCGGTAGTCGATCAGCATGCCGACACTTAAGAGGAAGAAGGGGATGAAAATGGCGTTGCCCACGAACTCGATGCGGTTCATCAGAGGCGAGGTGCTCGGGATAAGGCGGTTCATTGCAAGACCTGCCAGGAAGGCACCAATGATGGCCTCCAGACCGGCCATCTGCGTCAGGAAGGCACCCGAGAAGACAATGACCAGTACGAAAACATACTGCGATACGTTGTCGCTGCAACGCTTGAAAAACCACCTTCCGATGCGCGGAAAGAGCCACAGAATGACGAAGCTACAGCCTACGATGGAGGCGGCCAACCGTCCCCAGAAGGCTCCATTCGCAGCTCCGGTGGCCATGCCTGTTACGACCGTGAGGGTCACCAGGGCCAGGATGTCGACGATGATCGTACCACCAACGGCAATCGTGACGGCCTTGTCGCGTGTGATGCCGAGCTTCGAGATGATCGGGTAGGCGATCAGGGTTTGCGAAGCAAAGAGAGCACCGAGTAGGAGTGACGAGGGGAGTGAGTAGCCCAAGATGGTGTAGCCTGCAATGAGGCCGAAAAGCATCGGGACGAGGTAGGTGTAGAGACCGAAGGCGAGCGAATGGAGTGAGCTGCGCTTGAAGTCTGCGAGGTCCATCTCCAGGCCTGCCGTGAAGAGGATGTAGAGCATGCCGGCCGAGCCTGAGAGGATGATGCTGCTGTCGCGCAATACGAGGTTCAGGCCGTGTGGACCGATCACCGCACCGGCGATGATCAAGCCCAAGAGATAGGGGATCTTGAGTTTGTTGAGAATCAGTGGTGTGCCCAGCACGATGGCCATGATCAGCAGAAACTTCAGAATCGGATCTTCGATCGGGATGGTGAGGGCCGTATGGGTTAGTAAAGTCAGCATGTGCGAATTGGTCATTTTTACAAATATAGGGAAAAATATACGGAAATTCCCAAAAAAAATGTATCTTTGAAAAATTGTTTACGAAACTTGATGACTATGAAACGAATTTCGAAGCTTATAATCATGGCTTTAGCCATGCTGGGTGCTGCAACGGTGTCGGCTCAGCAGTTGGGCGTTGATTGGGGTGTGATTGCCGGTATGAACATGGCCGACTACAAGATTACGGAGGTGAACCAGTCGACACGCTGGGAGGATGTCCGCAATGAGGTGGGCTTCCAGGTGGGTCTGATGAGCTCCATCGATGTGTGGCGTCTGTCGATCGAACCGCAGCTGCTCTACGTGCGCAATAAGGTCAACCTGACGAAGGATGGCCAGACGACGAGCATCAAAGGCAACTCGCTCGACGTGCCCATCTTGGTGGCTTTCCGCCTGATGGGTCCGGTACGCCTGATGGCCGGTCCGGTCTTTACGGTCTTGAACGACAATACGGGTCTGAAGGATATCTCGATCCAGCAGTTGCGCTCGACCTGCTCGTATGCCGTGGGTATCGAGGCACGATTCCTGGAGAAGGTACGCATCGATTTGCGCTACAACGGCCAGTTTAAACAGAAGGAGACCGTCCTCGGTAAGGTCGATGTGAACACCTTTGCACTCAACCTGGGATACTATTTCTAAACTATGACCGAAGGAGTTGGAAAAGAGATAGCGGTCGAGGGGGTTGATCCGCGCGAGCTCTATGGCCCGCAGAATGCCTACCTGGATGAGATCCGTGGGAAGTGCCCCTCGCTGAAGATCATTGCACGCGGTTCGTCGCTCAAGGTGCTCGGTTCGGAGCAGGAGGTGGCCCGCTTCGAGAAGCACTTCGGCGCGCTGGTAGCCTACTATGCCAAATACGGTCACCTCTCGTCGCAGGTGATCGATCAGTGCTTTGCCGAGGGTTATTCGGCTGCCGATAAGCCGATGGACAAGGATGTGCTGGTCTATGGCAACAACGGCATGATTATCCGTGCCCGCACGGCCAACCAGCAGCGTCTGGTCGATCTGTACGAAAAGAACGACCTGCTCTTTGCCGTAGGTCCGGCAGGTTCGGGTAAAACCTATACGGCCATTGCGCTGGCTGTCAGAGCGTTGAAAGAGAAGGAGGTGCGTCGCATTATCTTGACGCGTCCGGCGGTTGAGGCGGGCGAAAAGCTCGGCTTCCTGCCCGGTGACATGAAGGAGAAGCTCGACCCCTATCTGCAGCCGCTGTACGATGCGTTGAACGACATGATTCCGCCTGTGAAGTTGCAGAAATACATCGAGGATGGCACGGTGCAGATTGCGCCGCTGGCCTACATGCGTGGTCGTACGCTCGACCATGCCTTCGTGATTCTGGATGAGGCGCAGAATACCACCTTGTCGCAGATCAAGATGTTCCTTACGCGTATGGGTCGCAATGCTCGTTTCATCGTGACGGGTGACGTGACGCAGATCGACCTGCCGCGTCGTTCGGATAGCGGTCTGACGCGTGCCATGCAGATCCTCGAAGAGGTGAAGGGCATCGGCCGTGTCACCTTCGATAAGGGCGACATTGTGCGCCACCCGCTTGTGAAGGAGATTGTCGAGGCGTTTGATCGTCGTGCGCAGCGCGAGGAGTTGGAAAAGAAGTTAATTGAACCTAAAAAAGAGTAATACCTATGAACAAGAATTTAACGGCACTCAAACCGGCTTTGGTTTGGAAGCATTTTGCCGAGATTTGCCAGATTCCCCACCCGTCGGGTCACGAGGAGGCTATTCGTCAATACGTCATCGATTTTGCCAAGGCTCAGGGCCTGGAGTGGAAGGAGGACGCTGCCCACAACGTCTATGTGCGTAAGCCGGCATCGGCTGGCATGGAGAACCGCGTAGGCGTGGTGATTCAGGCCCACCTGGATATGGTGCCGCAGAAGAACAACGACAAGGAGTTCGACTTTAAGACCGACGCGATCGAGGCCTATATCGATGGCGAGTGGGTCACGGCAGACGGTACGACGCTGGGTGCCGATAACGGCATCGGTGCAGCCGCTATTTTGGCTGTTTTGGAGGATAAGACGCTTGTGCATGGTCCCGTTGAGGCGCTCTTTACGGCCACCGAGGAGACGGGTATGGACGGTGCTTTCGGCCTGGAGGGCGGTATGCTGCAGGGCGACATTCTGCTGAACCTGGACTCGGAGACCGAGGGTGAGCTGTATGTGGGTTGCGCCGGTGGTCTGGATGCAACGACTACCTTTACCTATACGGCTGAGGCTGCTCCCGCCTGCGACTGCGTGGCGCTGAAGCTCACGGCTAAGGGCATGAAGGGTGGACACTCGGGTATCCAGATTGTGGCTCAGCGTGCCAATGCCAACAAGGTGCTCTTCCGCTTCCTGGATTCGATTGCCGAAGAGTATCAGTTCCGTGTAGCATCGGTCGATGGTGGTGGTCTGCGCAATGCTATTCCGCGTGAGGCGGAGGCTGTGGTGCTCTTCTCGAAGGAGCAGAAGGAGGCTGTTGTAGCCGCTTTGGCTGCCTACGAGCAGATGATCATCAAGGAGTACGAGGATATCGAGGATAGCATCCAAATCTTCGCCGAGGAGGTTGCTATGCCCGCTGAGGTGATGCCCGCTGAGGTGAGCGAGAAGCTCGTAAAGGCTATTGTCGCCTGCCCCGATGGCGCACAGAAGATGTCGCTCTCGATGCCGGGTCTGGTGCAGACCTCGACCAACTTGGCACGTGTCGTGTCGGATGGTGAGACGATCAAGGTGCAGTGCCTGCTGCGCTCGTCGGTACGCTCGGAGAAGGAGGCCCTGGGTGCACAGATGGCTGCCGTCTTCAACCTGGCCGGTGCTAAGACCGTGCTTTCGGGCAGCTACGACGGTTGGAATCCCAACATGAAGTCGCCCATCTTGGCGGCTATGACCACCTCGTATGAGCAGCTCTATGGCAAGCGTCCCGCCATCACGGCGATCCATGCCGGTTTGGAGTGTGGTATTATCGGCTCGAAGTACCCGAACCTGGATATGATTTCGTTCGGTCCGACGATCTGCTATCCCCACTCGCCCGACGAGAAGGTGGAGATTGCCTCGGTAGAGAAGTTCTACGACTTCCTGCTGCGTACGCTTGAGAATATCCCCGTTAAGGCCTAACCAAGGTGGGCTTCGCCGAGGAAAAATGGTTTGTAGTGGTCAATCCCGTGGCCGGTGGAGGTCGCGGGCTTGACCACTTTCCGCTTATTTCGCGCCTGCTGCGCGAGGTGGGTGTGCATGCCGAACCGGTCTTTACGGAGCATAAGTTTCATGCCGTAGAGCTGACCGTAGCGGCGGTGAAGGAGGGCTATCGCCATATCCTGGTGGTGGGTGGTGATGGCACGCTGCATGAGGTGGTCAACGGCCTCTTTATCCAACAGGAGGTGCTCCCCAATGAGGTGCTGCTGGCCATTATTCCGGTGGGAACGGGCAACGATTGGGCCCGTTCGTTTGGCACATCGAATCGTTACCAGGATGCGGTGCGTAACCTCGTCGATGGCGAGGCCTTCCTGCAGGATGTGGGTCAGGTGAGCTACGAGGAGTCGCAGTTTCGCCAGACGCGCTATGTGGCCAATGTGGCCGGTGTGGGTTTCGATGCCCATGTCGTGCGCCAAATTACCCACCAGGAGAAGCTCGGCTACAAGAGCCGTTGGCACTATACGCTCAACCTGCTGCGCTCCTATTTCGGCTATAAGTCGACCGGCATCAAGGTCTGGGTGGATGGCAAGCGATTCTTCAACGGATTGGTCTTTTCGTTGGCACTCGGCATCTGTAAGTACAACGGTGGCGGTATTCAGCAGCTCCCGAATGCGGTGGCCGATGATGGCATGTGGGATCTGACCCTCGTGAAGCCGATCCACTTCTGGCATGTGCTCTTCCGCCTCAGGTATCTCTACAATGGCGGTATCTATCGCATCGGTCATGTGCGCCATGCGCGCGGTGAGAAGATTCGCATCGAATCCTCGCCCGAGGTCTCGCTTGAGGCTGATGGTGAGCTGCTGGGCGAAACCCCGCTGGAGTTCTCGATCCTGCCACGAGCCATTAAGGTGGTGGTGAGCAAGGAGTTCGCAGCATCTGCAAAGGCGAAATAAAGGCGTTAAGGGTGATAAAGGCACTAAGGTTATAAAGGGCGTGAAGGGTTTTTCCTTTGCGCCTTTTTTCTTTCATCGCCCTTGACACTCGTTTGCCAGCAGGCTTAATCGCGAAGTTGACCTGCAACTCTCAACTTTAAACTCTCAACTTTCAACTTCGCTTTGGCATGTGGTTTGCATCAAGAGGGTCAGCATAACCACAAAAACAGACAAACGATGAAAAGATTTTTACGCTTGCTACCCTTGGTAGCGATGGTTGCAATCGGGATGATGAGTTGCTCGGCGAAGCGGGAGTGGAACCACCAGCAACGCCAAGCGATGCGCCAGGCACTGCGCGAATACCGCGACATGGTCTATCTTGAGGACCTTACGGATGCCGAATACCTGATCTTTACGGATGAGGTGGCTGCTGCGCTCGAATCGGCCTATCCGGTCTACGCCACCTTTATCGAGATGCCGGGCGTCACGGACACGATTGATGTGGTGGTCATCGAGACCATTGTTGATTTCCTGAATGCCGATGCCCACAACATGCGCCATATCTACCCCTATGCCATGTTGGTCGATGCGGGAGTGTTGCCTGCGGGGCTTGATCGCAATGCCCAGCGGCAGTTCTACAGCTGCTTTGCCGAGGGGGTCAACATGCAGTTCGTGACCATGCAGAACTTCGTCAGTGCCATCCTGGCCGACACCACCTCCAACTCCACGATTCGCCAAATCGAAAACCAATGCGCCAACACCCTCTTCGGGATGTAGAGTTGAAAGTTGAGAGTTAAAAGTTGAGAGTTAGCTCAACAAAAAGGGAGATAGCCACCGATTAAGGCTATCTCCCTACTTTTTTGTTGAGCGGCTGAAAGCAAGAAAAAAACTTTCAACTTTTAACTTTGACCTGCCTTCGGCAGCTCGACTTCGCTGCGCCTCGGCATCACGCAAGCGTGTGCGCTCGGCTTAATCGCGAAGTTCAACTCTCAACTTTTAACTTTCAACTCTCAACTTTAATCTTCCTCCATCGCATCCATCCCACCACAGCCAGCACGGTGTAGAGGCCGTAGAGGCAGGCGGTGAGGGGGATTCCCTTGTAGAGGTAGAGGCCGACGGTGATCAGGTCCACGACGCCCCAGATGAGCCACTGCTCGATGAGCTTGCGCGAGAGCATCCACATCGCCACCACCGAGAGGGCCGTGGTGAGTGCATCCCAGAAGGGGACGGTGCTGTTCGTGCAGTGGGTCAGGAAGAGGTAGATCGCTCCGTGTGCGACCCCATAGACCGCCACTAAAGGTACGATCCACCGCGTGGGGGTGTGTTGAATCTGCTGTGCTGAGGAGCTCTTTTTGCGGGGGGCATTGTGCCAGACGATCCAGCCGTAGAGCCCGGCCAGGATGTAGTAGAGCTGCATCGAGAAGTCGGCATAGAGACCCGCTTTGAAGTACAAGAGTCCATGTACGCAGGGCATGATGAGGCCCACGATCCAGAGGCGGATATCGGCCTTATACTCCAAGTAGAGGTACAGCAGGCCGAGTGCGACGCCCACGATTTGCAAAAAGAGTTTCAGATCCATAGCGTTTTTAGAATTTCACGGTGATGTTGGCCAACAGGTGCAGGGGCGCCTGCGGGAAGTAGTAGGCGTGGTCCGTACGTTCGCCCTCGTAGGCCTCCGACCAGCCGTAGCCATTCGACTCGTAGCGGGTGTTGAAGAGGTTGTAGAGCGTCAGACCGAAGCGCACGGAGCGCAGGTGTGCCGTAGAGCAGGTGTACGAAAGGTCGAGGTCGCTCACGCAGTAGCTGTCGAGCCGCATGTTTTCGTTCTCGAAGTTGGTGAAGTACTGCTTGCCCACATAGCGACCCGTCAGCACGGCGGCAAAACCGCGATGGTGCAGATCGAGTGACCACGAGGCCATTACATTGGGCGAGTAGCTGATCTGCGTATCGCCCATCTCGGTCGTGAGGTAATCGTACGCACCGGCCACGTTGCCCTCCAGGGCATAATCCACCACCTTGTCCACATAGTCCTTGATGCGGTTCTCGGAGAGGGTGGTGTTAGCCGTGAGGCTCATCCAGTGGGTGGGGGTGTAGGCGAAAGAGAGCTCCACACCGCGACGATAGCTCTTGGGAACGTTGATGTTCAGCGCGTCGTAGTTGTCGTTGATCTGACCCGTCTTGACGAGCTGGTCCTGATAATACATATAGTAGAGGTTTGCCCCTACGGTCAGGCGATCGGTGGTGAAGGTGTAGCCCGCCTCGAGGTCGTAGAGACGCTCGGCAGTGGGGTAGTCGTCGGCCGCAGCAAAGCGGTAGCGGTCCGTGAAGTCACCACGTGTGGGCTCTTTCTGGGCGATGGCGCCCGAGAGGATGAAGGTGGAGCGTTTGGTGGGGCTCCACGTCAGACCCAGGCGGGGGTTGAAGAAGTGGTACTCGTTATCCACGTCGATGGGCTGCATCGTGCCCTGCGTCCAGTCGTAGTTGTCGTTCACGCCCCAGGCCTCATAGCTGACATAGCGGTATTGCAGGTCGCTAAAGAGGCGCAACGAGGGGTGTGCCTGCCACGAGGCGCGCACGAAGAGGTTGCCATCCTGCTTCTGTACGTCGTTGTCGTACCAGCGGGCTTCGGGGTTGAGCGTCGTGAGCCCCTCGACCCACTCCAAATCGCCCCAGTGGGGAGCGGTGTAGTAGCTCCACGAACCACCCATCGAGAGCTCGAGCGCTTCGGTGGTGTAGTTGGCCACCCCCTGCAGACCACCCAGGTGGGTGCGCATGAGCTTGCGGCGAATCAGGTCAGCCTCCACCGTGTAGTCCTCCGAGAGGCCATACTCGAGGAGCGTCGCATCGTCCTTGTACTGCTTGTAGTAGCCGTAGCCGTAGGTGTAGAAGGCCACCGTCGAGAGCGACCAATGGTTGTTGAAGCGGTGCGAGAAGAGGAGCTGGTTGTTCAGCTGGAGGTAGTTGTCGGTCTGATCGTCGTAGTAATCGACCCGCGTACCATCCGCGAGGGTGAAGCGACCCTCCTCCGTGACGTACTGTCCGCTGTCGTGGTAGCGACGGCCATAGAGGGCCATATCCTCCTTCGTGACGCCGTTGTAGGTGAGGTAGGTCTTGGCCATACCACCAAACGAGAGGAGCTTCAGCACCGTGTTTCCGTTGTAGTAAGCCCCCTGCAGGAGGTAGGATTTCAGGTCGGTTGAGGCGCGATCGATGTAGCCATCTGAGGCGATGTGCGTGAGGCGTCCATCCACGGCCCAATGGCCTCCGAGGAGTCCCGACGAGAGGCCGATGGCCTGCTTGCGGGTGTTGAAAGAGCCGTACGAAAGCGAGGCGTCGCCTTGAAATTCGGACGAAAGGGGTGCAGTGGTCATCGAGATCGAACCGCCAAAAGCGCCCGTGCCGTTGGTCGAAACACCTGCGCCACGCTGCACCTGTACCGTGCCTACGGCCGAGATCAGGTCGGGCGTGTCGTACCAATACATGGCGTGTGAGTCGGGGTTGTTCATCGCCACGCCGTTGATCGTGACGTTGAGGCGTGTGGCATCCGTACCGCGCAGACGCATCGACGTGCCGCCAATGCCGATGCCCGTCTCGCTCGTAGCGATCATCGAGGGGGTGAGGGCCAGCACCGTAGGCATGTCCATGCCATAGGCGTTGCGCTCGAGCTCCTCGCGTGAGAGGTTGTCGTAGGCCACCGGTGTCGCCTTGGTGGCGCGTGTGCCCTTGACTTCGATTTGTTGCAGGTGGTAGAGGGTGATGGAATCCTCGCCCTCGGCTTGTGCGGTCAGCGTCGTGATGGCTGCCGCCAGTAAAAGAAAAAACCTTTTCATCGTTTAACTTTTTGAAGTTGAAAACCTGAAAAGGGGTCACGTTGTTGATTATGCGTTCCCGGTCTCGGCATTATCCGTATCCGGTACAATGGGTATAATCTCAGCCCAAGCCTCTCGCCCGATTTGTTGCGCACCAAATCCTTGTTCCACGGCCGTCCATTACCCGACCCTGACAGCGAGCTGCTCTGTAGGCACCCCTTTTATCGGGGGCAAAGATAGTGAAAAATTAAGAATTATGAATTAAGAATTAAAAATTAAGAATTAAGAATTAAAAATTGCATTAAAAGGCGGCAAAGGCGTAAAAGGCGCAAAGGGGTTTCCCTTCTCGCCCTTCTCGCCCTTCATGCCCTTTACGCCCTAAAATAATTATTAATTCTTAATTCTTAATTCTTAATTCCCCCCCCCTTCGTCACATCGTCACATCGTCACATCGTCACAGGGCATGCACCC
>JAFZFJ010000038.1 GCA_017555975.1 Alistipes sp.
AACGCTTGTTGGGTGTCTGGCGAATGTATTTGGCCAGCTCGTCGCGCTTGATGCGCTCCTTGCGCGGCACGGTGCGGTCGTTCTCGATCTTGACCCGCTGCAGGAGATACTCCCCCTCGGGAATGTAACGCGTGACGCTACATGCCGAGCTCAACAGAGCCAGCAACAGACCTACACACAACAGACGAAAACGACGCATCGGAATCGGGTTTTATTGGTTGAAAAGACCACGCTTTTTCAGCAGGTCGAGGTAGCTTCTTGAGACGGCGAGGTTATCCTCCTTGACATAGCGGCGCTCGGTGAAGATGCGAGCCAAATTGGGCAGGCCGTTCTCCTCCAAGAGTTTCTTGGTCAGCGCCGACTCCTCACGCTCCGCCCACAGCTCGTCGATCTCGGCAGCCGTATATTCGCGGTACTTCTCGAAGTGTACGATGGCATCCATCGGCAGGCGGTCGGTCAGGCCCGGTTTCTCGTCGGGATAGCCCACAACGACCGTCGTCACGGGGATTACGCCCTTCGGTAACTCGAGCACCCTCGCAATGTCGCCGGCCGTATAGATGGTCGTGCCCAGCACGCAGATGCCCAATTTGTTGGCCTCGGCCGTGGTGATCAGGTTCTGCGTTGCGAGCATGGCATCGATCGTGGCGGTAAGAAACCAGGCGAAGTTGTCGTAGGCGGGCTCCGTGTCGCGCTGCTCACACCACATCGAGAAGCGGTGGATGTCGGCACAGATCGTGATCACGCAGGGTGCTTCGACAACCATCTGCTGGCCAAAGTGGCACGGGAGGAGCTCCTCGCGCACGGCTTGGTCGCGCGTGACGATGAGCGAATAGAGCTGCATGTTGCCGCAGGTCGAGGCGCGGGATGCCGCTACGAGCATCTCGCTGAGCACCTCCTCCGGAATCGGAGTCGATTTGTATTTGCGGATCGAACGGTGGTTGAGAATTATATTTTTCATCTTCTTTGTGAAATCGTTTTAAGAAAAGTATCGTAGGCTTCGATCTCTTCGCGGCAGGGGTGCTCGTCGAGGAGCGTGAAACAGCCGTTTTCGAGGTCAATTTCCAGCGTACCCATGGCCTCATAGGTGGCATTGCCTGATAGCGCGGTGGTGATCTCCTCCCCTGTGCGGTGACAGCAGCAGCGCACCATGCCTCCGCTGTTGAGTACGCGGATAGGCTCTTCGGTGCGACAGAGCCCCAAGAGACAGGCCGCCGTCGAGCAGGCCGTCATCGCCGTGCCACACGAGGAGGTGAGCCCCACGCCACGCTCGTAGGTGGCCGTGTAGATCTCCTGCTCGCCCGTTCGGCGAAAGAGGCTCACATTCACCCCCTTGGGCAGCAGTTCGGCTTGCTCTTTAACCTGCTGGCCGAGCTTTGTTAGCAGCTCGAGATCGATCTTGTCGACCTCTGCCACCAGGTGCGGATTGCCCAGGTTGAGGTAGGTGAAGCGCAGCGCGCTATCGAGCTCCGGAATGGGGCGACCAATCCAACATCCCTCCTCGAGCGAGCGGGGGAAATCCTCCGTTGCCGTGCGGATGGCGATCTCGACGCGGTAGGTCGGAATCGAGCCGTGGATGGCCTCTTCGTGGCGGATCATCAGACGCTTGCCGCCCGAGGTGAGTGGAAACTCCTCCACCGCCTCACCGATGTAGCCCTGCGCCTGGCGTGCTACGCAACGGATGCCGTTGCCGCACATCTCGGCCTCCGAGCCGTCGGTGTTGAACATGCGCATACCATATACACCCTCCTGCTCTACGGTGAGCAGCAGGCCGTCGCAGCGGCACGGTGTGGTGCAGAGTTGCTCGATCAGGGCGGGATTGGCAGCCAACGCCTGGAGGCGTGGCTCGCTTACCGCATCGAGCATCAGGAATCGGTTGCCTGA
>JAFZFJ010000039.1 GCA_017555975.1 Alistipes sp.
ATGATATCCGCCTTCAGCAGCTTCTTATTCTTGGCACAGAAGCCGTAGAGACTCGGCGAGCCGATCTCCTCCTCACCCTCGAGCATAAACTTCACATTGCAGGGCAGCGAATCGGTTGCACACATCGCCTCAAAAGCAGCAATGTGCATGAAGAGCTGACCCTTATCATCGTCTGCACCGCGACCCCAGATGCGACCCTCCTTCACCACCGGCTCGAAGGGCTCCGTGTGCCACTCCTCGCGCGGATCGACCGGCATGACATCGTAGTGACCATAGACCAATACGGTCTTCGCCTTCGGGTCGATGATCTTCTCACCATAGACCACCGGATTGCCCTCCGTGGGCATCACATCGGCACGGTCGGCACCCGCCTTCACGAGCGCCGCAGCCAGCCACTCGGCCGTGCGCACCATGTCGGGTTTGTGCGCCGAAACGGCACTGATCGACGGGATACGCAGCAGGTCGAATAACTCGCTCAAATAGCGATCTTTATTCGCTTCGATATAATTCTTTACTTGATCCATATTTACAGTTGTTTACAGGTTGCAGATTGACTTGATTTCGGCCATAAACTTTTGCGCCAACGCCTCGGCCTCCTCCATCGATTTGGCCTCCGTATAGACACGGATGATCGGCTCGGTATTGGACTTTCTGAGGTGCACCCAATTCTCCGCAAAATCGATCTTCACACCATCGATATCGGTCACCTGCTCGTGGGCATAGCGACCCTTCATCTCGACGAGCACCTTATCCACATCGATCGCCGGCGTGAGCTGAATCTTGTTCTTCGAGGCGAAGTAAGCGGGGTAGGTTTTGCGCAGCTCGGTCATCTTCATGCCCTTCTCGGCCAGGTAGGTGAGGAAGAGTGCCGTACCGACCAGCGCATCACGACCGTAGTGCAGCTCGGGGTAGATCACACCGCCATTGCCCTCGCCGCCGATCACAGCGCCCGTCTCCTTCATCTTCGCTTCGACATTCACCTCGCCAACAGCCGCCGCAGCATACTTTCCGCCGTGCTGCTCCGTCACATCGCGCAGGGCACGCGACGAAGAGAGATTCGACACCGTGTTACCCACCTTGCGCGAGAGGATATAGTCGGCCACCGCTACGAGCGTGTACTCCTCGACAAACATCGAGCCATCTTCGCTCACAAAGGCCAGACGATCCACATCGGGATCGACCACGATACCCAGGTCAGCACCCTCACGCACGATCACCTCCGAGATCTCGGTCAGGTTTTCGGGCAGCGGCTCGGGATTGTGGGCAAACTCGCCCGTCGGGTCGCAGTTCAGGCGAATCACCTCGCAACCCAGCTCCTCGAGCAGTCGGGGGATCACCACGCCACCAATCGAATTCACCGCATCGACCACCACGCGGAACTTGCGGCTGCGCACCGCCTCTACATCAACCAGCGGCAGCGCCAGCACCTGACGGATGTGCTCCTCGTTGAAATCCTCACGCGAGAGCACCTTGCCAATCTCGTCGATAGCGGGGTAGTCGTAGGCCTCCTCGGCCATCGCCAAGACCTGCTTGCCCTCCTCGTCGGAGAGGAACTCACCCTCGGCATTGAGCAGTTTCAAGGCGTTCCATTGGCGCGGATTGTGCGATGCGGTGATGATGATACCGCCATCGGCGCGCTTGGTAATGACCGCCATCTCCGTACCGGGTGTGGTGCACATACCCAGGTCGATCACATCAGCACCGGCTGCCAGCAGCGTACCCTCCACCAGGTCGGCCACCAACTCACCCGAGAGGCGAGCATCGCGACCCACCACGATGCGGATTCTGCGCTGCGGATTGCGCGACTTGATCAGAC
>JAFZFJ010000040.1 GCA_017555975.1 Alistipes sp.
CACGTTGAAGGTCTTGCCCTCTACCGTATCGCCTACATTGTCGGCCGTAACCGTGCCGTCGTACTGCAGGAGCTGGTACCAAACACCCGACTCCTCATCCTGCCAACGAGCCAAACCGGCTGCTACCTCGTTCAGAATCTGAGCCACGGCAGCGTAATCGGCGTGATCTTTGGGCATGAACTCCAGCACGTCAACCAGAGCGGCAAAATACCAACCCATACCGCGACCCCAGAACTCCGGGCTGCAACCCTTGTACTCACCCTCCTGCTGAGCCCAGAACGAGTTCGGATCCTCGGGCGTAGCGGTCCAAGCGTGGTAGTTGAGCTGTAACTCTTTATTATAGGTATAGTGGTGGATGGTCTTAAACTGGTGAGCGATGTCGTTCCACGAGTTGATGTTGTCATCCTCGTCCGTGTCGCCAAAGTTGTGCTGCCACTGGGCGTAGATGGGCGAACCCATGAACAAACCGTCGAGCCACATCTGGTTCGGGTAGATGGCCTTGTGGAAGAAGCCACCGGCACCCGGCAGACCGTCGGCGATGCGCGAGTGGTCGAACTTGAGCTTGTGGCGGATCATCGTGGCGGCGCGCTTGTAACGCTCAGCATCGACGGTGTTGCCCTTCGCGAGCTCCGTGTGGTAGAGCGTGAAGTAGATGTTTCCAGCCGGAAGGTCGTCGATGTTCGAGGGACGCAGGGCGTTCTTACCCTGGACGGTGCTGATGAAGGTGCCATCCTCGTTGAGCGAGAAATCGGCAAAGGCCTTCACGGCGTCGTAGTAGGCCTGCTTCTCAGGATACTGCTCCCAGCTCTTCAAGACGGCATTGGCCACCAGGCCCGAGACGTAGTCCCAACCCGTGTGCGAGAGGCTGTCTTGGTAGTGGCGGTTGCAATAGAAGTCGCCCAAGCCGTGCGATTCGACCATGCGCTGGGCATAGGTCGCCTCATCGGTCTGTGCGCAGCTCACCATCGTAGCGGCCAGCACACCCAAAATCAAAGTTTTCAGTTTCAGCATAATAAGTTGTTTTATGTTAGTTTGTATTTTTCCAATTAACAAAGTTACGACTTTCTGCCGAATATCAAAGCGATTTGTCTAAAAAAGAAGAATGGGAACAAGGTAGCTATACCCCATTCCCACTCTTCTTGTGCGTCGGTGCGTCCGCTACATGTTCGCTGTAGGGGCAACGGTTTCTGTAGAGTCGGTCTCCTCCTCTTCGAGTTGAATCTGCTCGCCCTCGAACTCCATCGAAATGGCGTAACGGTGGCGGCCCTTGGTGACGATGACCGTATCTACGCCATACGGGGCAATGGTGAATTGCTCCATAGGAATCTGCTGTTTGTTGTGCATGTACTCGGTCAGCACACGGTTGCGCAGACGGGCCAGACGCTCAACAAGCACCTTGGCCTGCTCGCCGTAGAGTGCGTTGGCCTTTTGCTCGATACTCAGACCCTTGCTCTGCAGACCGCGAGCCGCGAGCAACTGATTGGCAAACTCTGCGAGCTCCGACGAATTGGTTTTGATCGTGTTGATCTGCTCGTAGTCCACCAATTCGATACGCATGGTCGAATCGCCCAAATCTTGTTTGTAGTAGGCCGCCTTGAGCGAGTAGAGGGCCATCTGCTTCTCGGCCTCTTGGCGATCGATCTGTTGCGTGAAGGTGACACGCATGGCGGGCTTCTCTTTCAGTGTCGATGCAATTTGATCGAAGGTGTTGTACTGCTCGGCGCTGAAGGTGCTCTTGTGGGGCTCGTTGATGGCAATCGACGAGAAGGCGGCATTATCACCCCCCTTGAGGAATGCAAAGGGAGCTGTAGCAACCTTTAATAGCACATTTCCCAGCGCTTTGAAGATAATCTTGCGGTACGAGAACTCGGGGTCGTCGATGCGGCCCTTGACCGGCAGGTCGATGTCGATGTGGTCCTCCTTGTCCGTCAGCACATAGACGCCGAGTTTGAGTGGCAGCTTCACGGGAGGATCCATCTCGGCGAGCTTCTTATCGACCGAAAATTTGTAGGTGCCAAGGTGGTTGGTGCCCTTCAACGCGTAATTCTTGATGATGTTCTGGCTCTCGAATGTGAGGTTACCACCCGTGATGGGATGGGCCGTGTAGGCCTCGCAGTAGGTTGAGAAGTCCTTCATCGCTACGTTCGAAAGGTTGAGTGTGATGTTGTGGTCGGCCATGCTCTTGAACGAACCCTGCCAACGCAACGAGGCAGCGCCGGTTGATTGCAGTGTAGCACGACCCGTGAGGCGGTTGATTGCGTCGAGGTCGAAATTACGGCTCGAGAGGCTGATATCCGAGATTCGGTAGGTAAACGGACGGTGCAACGTATGGTCGGCATAGTAGAACGTGCTACGCTTCAGATCGGCCTCGCGGATGTAGAGTTTCAGCGGATCGTGTGCCGTCGAATCGACCTTGATCGAAACTGCCGCATCGGGATCCTGGCCGCGATCCTCGATCTCTTTCAGCAGTCCCGTGTAGGTGTTTGTCTTGTCGGCAAAGAGCTCGTATCGACCTTGTAATCCTTCGAAAGAGAGGCGGTCGAAATGGAACGAATTGTTGACGAAATCGACGCTATCCACCTTGATGTGGCCACGTTCCAGAGCCATTACCTCGCGCTCCTGCATGTCGTGGATGCTGAAGTTCTCCAGATCGGCCGTACCGGCAATGCTAAAGCCCATCACATAGCCCAAATTACCCGTCAGATTTACATCGGCAGTCAGCGCTCCCGCTACGGCCGAGACGTTGAACGTCTGGCGGAAATAGGGTAAGACGGTCGAGAGCGCCAACTCGTGGAGTTGCACACTCAGGTTAAAGTCGTTGCTTTCGAGGTTGTAGGCCAACGACGTGTGCAGCGAGCCACCCTCTGAGAATGCAAGCGTAATGCCGATATCGGTGTCCTGACCGGCAAAGTAGACACTCGGAATGTAGAGATTCAGATCCTTGAAATCCCATTGCGCCTCGACCTGGTAATCCTCATAGAGCATCTGGCCGTTACGAATTGTGATGCTGTCGATGTCGATGATCCACGACGAGTGCTCCTTTGCCGGCTGCTCGACTTGGGTTGTGTCGCTGGCAAAGTGGGCCACCATGTCGTCAAAGTTGAACGAACTACCTTGCTGTGTGATGTGAATATCGGGACGGAGCAGGTCAATGTAGTTGATCTTTACACGATGCAGGAGCAGCGCACGCAGACGAACATCGGTGCCAAAATGGCTGATTGCTACGAAGGGGGTCTGATCATCGGCCTCGTAGAGGGTGAAATCGTCGAGCGCAAACTTACCGTTCAAGAGATTGATCTTCAGTTTGTCGATCGTGGCACGACGTCCGATAAGCTCTTTGGAGTGCTTCTCGATGTAGTATTTCGCAAGGGGCGATATGCCGAACCATACGACCAGGAATAACACTCCGACAATGGAGAGGATCGTAAGGAGCAGGATGCGGCTTTTCTTCTTCATGGCTTTTAAGCGCTTTTAATTATAGGTGTAGCGACTCTTACTTGATGCGGATCAGGTTCAGACCGTCGCGGATGGGTACGATGACATTCTCCACGCGCGGATCTTCGACCATCATGCGGTTGAATTCGATGAGGGCAGCCGTATGGCGGTCGCCACGAGCCAGCGGCTCAACGACTTTACCCGACCAGAGAATGTTGTCGGCAATGAGGAACGAGCCACTCTTAACGAGCGGAGTGCCTCCCCCATCTCCCATCAACATGCGGTAGTAATCGGGATACTCGCGCTTGTCGCCATCGATAAAGACCAGGTCGTAGGTGGTGTTAAGCGTCGGGGCAATCTCCAAGGCCGAGCCGATGTGTAGGCGAATCTTGTGGCCGTGCTCCGAGCGGTCGAAGTAGCTTTGGGCCAACCCCTGCAACTCGTCATCTACCTCGATCGTGTCGATGTGGCTGCCGCTGTCGAGTCCGGCTGCAAACGAAAGGGCCGAATAACCGGTAAAGGTGCCGATTTCGAGCACCGCTTTCGGGCGAATCATGCGTGTGAGCATCGTGAGCAGTTTGCCCTGCAGGTGGCCAGAGAGCATGCGCGGAGCCACCATGCGGCGATGGGTCTCGCGGTCGAGCTCTTGAAGCAGCGACTCCTCAGCCTCGGTGTGTTCGTGTATGTAGCGTTCGAGTGCCTCCATTATTTGAATGTCAGTTTTGAAAGGTTAGCGAAAACCTCCTCGGCCACCTCTTGCAGTTGGTTGGCCGTGAGGGCTTGAATCTTGCGATAAGCCTCCTCCATCGTGTCCATCTCGCCGTGTGCGAGAATCGCCTTGCCTGCGCCGAGGATGTAGTTCTCTTTGTTCTCGCACGAGATGGCCATCTGTGCAATGAATTGGCGCTTAGCCATCGCCAACTGGCGGGCCGTGATCGGTTTTGTGCGCAGCAGGTTGATTTGACGGTGGATCAACTCCAGACAGTCGTCCGTATGGTTGTGGTCCGAGCTGAAGTAGATGGCCACCACACCCGCATCGTTGTAGGGGGTATAGTTTGCTTCGATGTTGTAGGTCAGGCCATGGCGCTCACGGACCTCGACGTTGAGAATCGAGTTGGCGCAAGGACCTCCCAGGCGGTTGATTAGCAGCGAGAGCGGCAGACGCTTCTCGTCCTGCAGGTCGTAGGCCCGAGCACCCAGGATGCAGTGCGCCTGGTGTGTATGGCGGGTAATTGTGCGGTCGAACGAGGCAGCGAGCGGTGCAGTCTGTCGACGTACAAAGTTGCGCGTCGATGGGGCAAAGCTGCCCAAATAGTGCTCTGCATAACGTGCTGCCGTGCGCGCCGAGAAACTGCCGATCGATGAGAAGACCATCTGGTCGGTCGTGTAGGTGCGCTCCACAAAACGGCGCACGCTTTCGCCCGTGTAGCGCATTAGGGATGCCTTGCGTCCCAGGATGTTGTGTCCCAGCTCCGAGCCTTCGAATAACAGATCCTCGAACGTGTCGTAGATCAATTCGGCCGGAG
>JAFZFJ010000041.1 GCA_017555975.1 Alistipes sp.
CAAACCGACAGACCCTGGTAGCGCTTGCGCGAGCCCTTCTTGATGAAGTCGACATACTTGGCACGCGCCTCATCCGACGTGGCCGTGAAGACACGCTCGATCAGCTGATCGTCGAACGACGAGGCCATACCGATCGTCTGCGGGAAGACCGTAGCCAGACCGGCACGGGCAATGCCGTGCAGGGCCTCGCTCCACCAATCGTAGAAGGGGATGCCGAGGCGGTCAATCGGAGCGGCTCCGTTCTGCATCTGTGCCACCTTCTCCTCGAGGGTCATGCGACTCACCAGATCCTGGGCACGCTCCTCGAACGAGAGCGACGGATCCTGGTAGGGGAGTGTTTGCGCCGAGAGGGCCACGATGGCCATCAGGGCGGTCAAAGTCAGCAATAGTTTTTTCATGTTAGTTGTTTATGGTTCTTGTTCGTCTTACAGGTTGCGGTTGTTGTAGGCCTCGAGCGCCTTACCCAGGATGAGCAGGGCGCGCTGCAGGTCCTCCTTCTTCAGGACGTAGGCGATGCGCACCTCGTTGTGGCCGTAGCCCGGCTCGGAGTAGAAACCCGAGGCGGGGGCCATCATGATCGTCTCACCCTCGTATTCGAAGTCCGAGAGACACCAGGCGCAGAAGTCGTCGCTGTTGTCCACCGGCAGTCGTGCCACCGTGTAGAAGGCACCCATCGGGATGGGCGAATAGACGCCCGGGATGCGATTCAGACCATCGATCAGACACTTACGGCGCTCGATGTACTCCTCGTAGACCTCGGTCGAGTAGCTGCGCGGGGCGTCGATCGAGGCCTCGGCGACGATCTGACCCAGCAGCGGGGGCGAAAGACGTGCCTGGCAGAACTTCATCACGGCCTCGCGAATGGCCTTGTTCTTGGTGATCAGGGCTCCGATGCGGATACCGCACTCCGAATAGCGCTTCGAGACCGAGTCGATCAGTACCACATTTTCTTCAATGCCCTCGAGGTGGAAGGCCGAAATGTAGGGCGATCCGGTGTAGATAAACTCGCGATAAACCTCGTCCGAGAAGAGGAAGAGGTCGTGCTTCTTGACCAACTCGCGGATGCGATCCATCTCGCGACGCGTGTAGAGGTAGCCCGTAGGGTTGTTGGGGTTACAGATCAGAATACCGCGCGTACGGGGGTTGATCAGCTTCTCGAACTCGGCTACATCGGGCAGGGCAAAGCCCTCCTCAATGGTCGAAACCACGGGACGAATCTTCGCACCGGCCGAGATGGCAAAGGCCATGTAGTTGGCGTAGGCCGGCTCGGGAACGATGATCTCATCACCCGGATTCAGACACGACATAAAGGCAAACAAAACCGCCTCCGAGCCACCCGTGGTGACGATCACATCCTCGGGTGTGAGTTTGATTTGGTACTGCTCGTAGTACTCGACCAGCTTCTTGCGCAGCGAGAGGTAGCCATCGCTCGGGCTGTACTCGAGAATCGAGCGATCGATGTTGCGCAGGGCGTTCAGACCCACGTCGGGGGTCTGCAGGTCGGGCTGACCGATGTTGAGGTGGTAGATCTTCGTGCCGCGTGCTTTCGCAGCATCGGCCAACGGACCTAATTTACGAATCGGGGAGGCCGGCATCAGCTCGGCGCGTTCGGAAATGTGGGGCATAGTTGAAAAATTATTCGATATCGATCAAGGGACGAAATTTGATGCTCTTGTGAGCAGGAATGGGTACGGGAGCACCCGTACGCGGGTTACGACCCATGCGCTCGGCATGTTGCTGAACGCTGAAAGATCCTAATCCCGAGATGGTTACACGCTCGCCCTCCTGCAGACTTTGGTGCAAGACGTGAATCAGGGCGTCGACCGCTTTGCGGGCCTCTATTTTCGACAAGTTGCTCTCTAAGGCAACTGCTTCAATAAGTTGAGTTTTGTTCATGGTAAAGGCTTTGCAATTTTTTGACTCAAGCAGCGCGTAAACGCACGCGAACACACCTTGAGCATAGCTCAAAGATAGTGAATAAGCCAAACTTTTGCAATAGCACGCGACTAAAAAAGATGGAGATTTTCCTCGTTTGGCCGCCGCAACCGAAGGCTTTTGCCTGAGGTCGCTTGCAATTTATTGCAAGCAATCTCGGCAACAGGCTGTACTCGAAAAGAAGTTGAGGAATTGGCTCCCGATGGTCGCCGATCCCTTTACTCCTTAAGTTGCAAACGCCAACGAGGCGGGTAGGCTGCTTGCAGCCGAGTTGTAAATTCAAGTCCTCCCTTATCAACCGACGCCAAGCCGAGTGCAGAGCTATGCAGGCATGAGCTATGCCGAAACGCGAAAAAGGAAGACCGCAGGTCAAAGGGAGGATTTAGGAAGGATTGTAGGTATCGGGGGGGGCCGTAGGCCATCCCTCTCTCTCAGCAAAGGGTTTGCAGGGAGGCTTTCTCTGGAGGGTGAAGCGAGGAATTGGCTACTATGCAAGCCAAAGGCTTGCTCCGTGACGCCGATCCCTTCCTTGCCACGGGCCTCCCTGCAAACTTGCAACACGAGTTGCGTGGCTCTTTGATGGAGGAGTGAGGAACAAGATTGTTTTTCTTTTGACCGCCGCAACCGAAGGCTATCGCCTGAGGTCGCTTGCAATTATTGCAAGCAATCTCGGCAACAGGCTGTACTCGAAAAGAAGTTGAGGAATTGGCTCCCGATGGTCGCCGATCCCTTCCTTGCCACGGGCCTCCTTGCAAACTTGCAACACGAGTTGCGTGGCTCTTTGATG
>JAFZFJ010000042.1 GCA_017555975.1 Alistipes sp.
ACCTTCACGACCCGAGGCGGTCAGATTAAGGCTGTCGAGCTGAAGGAGTACACGAAGTATGGTCCGCGCGATGAGCGCAATGAGCTGATTCAGCTCTTTGACCCTGAGAGCGAGCGTTTCAACCTCTCGTTCTTCGTGCGTCGCGGTTTCAACGACCTGAAGGTGCAGACGGCTGACTATACCTTTACGAAGAGCCCCATCGTGACGAACGAGGAGGGTGCTGAGGTGGTTACGATGTCGCTGGCTGTAGCCCCGGGTGCGTCGCTTGAGTACCGCTACCTTATATATAATACGGCAACGCCCGAGCGTGATCACCTGGTTGACTTCGACGTGCGTTTGGTGGGTATGAGCCCCTTCCTCTCGAATCAGACCTCGATTGGTCTGGAGTGGACCAACATGAGCTATCAGAACGAGCGCGGTTTCCAGAACGAGAATATGTACACGACGGTGGCTTACCACCACGTGGGCGAGGATTCGATCGAGGAGCTGGGCATGAGCGAGAACTTCAAGAGCGACGATACGTCGACCGAGGTGGATTGGGTTGATTTCAAGCAGCAGTTCTTCTCGTCGGCGCTGATCGTGCCCGAGGGTCTGCAGGGCGCCGATATGTCGTTCGATACGGATGAGCCGGGATCGGGATACATGAAGGAGTTTACGCTGCAGTCGTCGTTGGCCTACAAGTCGACCACTGAGGGCTATGACATGGCCTTCTACTTTGGCCCGAACCGCTATTCGGTGCTGCGTAAGGTGCAGATCGCTGAGGATTATGACCTCTACCTGGAGCGTGTGATTCCGCTCGGTTGGGGTATCTTTGGTTGGATCAACCGTTGGTTCGTGATTCCGGTCTTCGACCTGTTGCGCAACCACATCGCCTCGTTTGGTGTCATTATTCTGATCTTGGCTGTGCTGATCCGTCTGATTATCTCGCCCTTGACCTACAAGAGCTATGTCTCGATGGCCAAGATGCGTCTGGTGAAGCCCGAGATGGATGCGCTGGCTGCGAAGTATCCCAAGCAGGAGGATGCTATGAAGCGACAGCAGGCACAGATGGAGCTCTACAAGAAGGCGGGTATCAACCCGATGGGTGGTTGCTTGCCGATGTTGATTCAGATGCCGATCCTGATCGCCATGTTCCGATTCTTCCCCGCTTCGATCGAGTTGCGTGGTGAGTCGTTCCTCTGGGCACATGACCTCTCGTCGTATGACAGCGTGCTGAATCTTCCCTTTACGATTCCCTTCTACGGCGACCACGTTTCGTTGTTTGCCCTGCTGATGGCGATTTCGACCTTCACCTTCTCGTGGATCAACTACCAGCAGACCGCTTCGTCGCAGCCCCAGATGCCGGGCATGAAGTTCATGATGCTCTACATGATGCCCCTCATGCTGCTCTTCTGGTTCAACAGCTACGCCAGTGGTTTGTGCTTCTACTACCTCTTGTCGAACTTGCTGACCATTGCACAGACCTACATCGTGCGTCGTATGGTGGATGATAATAAGATCCGCCTGCAGATGGAGGCCAATGCTGCTAAGAAGTCGAAGGGCAAGAAGTCGAAGTTCCAGCAGCGCTATGAGGAGCTGATGCGTATGCAGGAGATGCAGCAGAAGCAGCGCAAATAGAGTTGAAAGTTAAAAGTTGAGAGTTGAAAGTTGAAAATTAATAGTTGATTGCTTAAATTTCCAAGTCAGCTCAATAAAAAAGGGAGATAGCCTAAACCGGTGGCTATCTCCCTTTTTTTCGTTGAGGTTAAGCAGTCTGTCTCTGCGCTCGACTTAATCGCACAGTATAACTTTCAACTTTCCACTTTCCACTCTCAACTCTACTCCACATAGAGAACCAGACCCTTCAGATACTCGCCCTCGGGGTGGTAGATGTTGATCGGGTGGTCGGCGGGCTGGGTCAGCTGGTGCAGGATTCTTACCTTGCGACCGGCGATGGCGGCAGCCGAGAAGACCGTTGTGCGGAAAAGCTCCTTCGATACAGCCTGCGAGCAGGAGAAGGTGAAGAGAATACCACCCGGCTTGATCTGCGAGATGGCGCGGGCGTTCAGACGCTTGTAACCTTGCATGGCATTGCCCAAGACCTTGTGGTGCTTGGCAAAGGCAGGCGGATCGAGGATGATCAAATCGTACTTTGAGCCGATGTTGCGCAGGTACTCTACAGCGTCGGCAGCTACCTCCGAGTGGGGAATGCTCTCGCCGAAGTTCAGGCGCATGTTCTCGGCTGCTAGGTGCACGGCACGCTCCGACGAATCGACCGAGCATACCTCTACGGCTCCACCCTCGGCTGCATAGACCGAGAAGCCACCCGTATAGCAGAAGGTGTTCAGTACGGTGCGACCCTTCGAGTAGCGCTTTACCAATTCGCGGTTCTCGCGCTGGTCAAGGAAGAAGCCCGTCTTCTGGCCCTCCTCCCAATTGACCGAGAACTTCAGGCCGTTCTCCAGAACCACCTGCGAGGGTTTCTCCGAAGAGCCCCACAGATAACCGTCTACGGCACCGAGGTCGGCCTTGTAGGGGAGCGTCTGCGACGACTTGTCGTAGATGGCCGTGATGCGCTCGCCATAGGTGGCACGAATCGCCTCGGCAATGGCCTGGCGCGAACGATACATGCCCACCGAGTGACACTGTACAACGGCCGTTGAGCCGTAGATGTCAACTACCAAACCCGGCAGCGAGTCGCCCTCGCCATGGATGAGGCGGTAGCAGGTGGTGTCGGCACACTCGGTAAGACCCAGCGTGCGACGTACGTCATGGGCTACAGCCACACGGTGATTCCACCACGTCTGGTCGATCTGCTCCTGCTCAAAGGAGAGCACGCGGACGGCAATCGAGCCAATCTGGTAGTGACCCTGGGCGATGAAGTCGCCATTGCGGGTATAGACCTCGACCAAAGCACCCTCGTGGAGCTCTTGCTCCGACTCGGCTTTGATGTGGTCAATGGCACCCGAGAAGATCCAGGGGTGACGGCGCAGGAGAGACTCCTCCTTGCCACGACGTAGAACGATTTGTGGTATCATGTCTTATTTGATTTTCGGGGTTTTGAGCAACCTATCGTAGATGCGCAGGCAGACCCAGGCATCGGTGGCAGCATAGATTTGCTGCTTGTCGGTGAGGATCGTAGACTCCCAGTTGCTCAATCGTTGGGCCTTCGACACTCGTTGTCCGAGGACGATGGCCGAGAGTTTTCTTAGGCTCTTCTCCTCGATGCCCCACTCCGAGGCGATCGTTTGCAGGTCGATGAAACCTGCATCGCGGAAGTGGCGCAACTGTCGCAGCGAGCGCAAATCACCCGCCACATCGGCACCGATCTTCGTGATCTTCGGATTCTCCAACAACTTCAGAATGGGCTTTGCAAGGGCCGTCTTGTTAAGACGGAAGAGGTAGCATCGCTTCTCGGATGAGAGCTGCAGGAGCGACACACGGTACGAGACGCCCGCCTTGAACGAGGGACGCGTCTCGGTATCAAAGCCGATTGCGGGCTGCGACGCGAGGTAACGACACGCCTCCTCGATCTGCTCCTCGCTGTCGATGATGCGGATGTCGCCTCGAAATTCGATAGCCGGCAGTTGGGCTGTCTGTTCGTTGTCTATTTTAGCGATAAATTGCTCCTGTGCCATACATTTTCTTGCAACTGCAAAGGTACAATAAATTCGGGAATCGAAGCGCCTACGAATGGGTAATTTTCAATGTTCCCTCTGCCGTTTGCAAAATCTCACCCTTTTCGAGCAGGTCGCGTAGGAGATCGGTGAGTCGTTCGGGCGAGCCGTTCAGCTGCTGAATCAGCGCTTGCGGTTCGAGCGAAGCGTGTTGCAGGGCCTCCAAAATTTGGTTGCGCAGAGTCACTTCGTCTGCTTGTCGCTCCCCTTTGCGGATGCGCTCTTCACGTTTGCGCTGCAGGCAGATGTCGCAGATGCCGCATTGATGGTCGTGCGAAGCGCCAAAATAGCGGTCGAGCACGGCGCTGCGACATTGGGTCTCGTTTTGGGCGTAGTGGAGCATCTGCTCAAAGCGCTCGTGCATCAACTCCTGGCGACGACGATAGGTCTCGGGGGCGATGTAGATATCCTCTCTCGGAAGTCGCTCCTCGTGCAGGTAGATCATCGGTGAGCGGTTGGAGGGGATGTAGCGAATCACACGCAACTGCCAAAGGCGTCTTAAGAGCTCGCGCACGCGGTCGATCGTATAGCCGCTCCAGGTTGCAATCTCGCTTTCGTCGATCGCCTTGAAATCGTTGAAGATGCCCGGGTAGAGGCGTAGCAGGACGCGAATGAAGGGGTCTAAATCGCTGCGATTCAGTCGTATGCGATACAAATCGTCGCGTCCGACGGTAAACATCACGCGGGCCGGATTCTCCTGCGTGTCGGTGAGCGTTAGGTAGCCGTTTAGTTGCAACAACTTCAGTGCACACTTCACCATCCCTTCGTAGAGGTGGTTGTGGATGCAGAAGTCGTAGATGTTGAAGATCATCGAGCAATCTTTGCCCTCACCGATCGGTATCTGTAGGTAGGAGCAGAGTTGTTCGTAGATATCCTTGACGCGCTCCAGGGGTGGGAACTCCTGGTCGAAGCGCGTAACGATGCGTTGCGGATCATCGGGGGCGGTTAGGAGCAGGGCGTAGGAGCGCTTTCCGTCACGTCCGGCGCGTCCGGCCTCCTGGTAGTAGCTTTCGAGTGAGTCGCACATCGTGTAGTGTACCACGAAGCGCACGTCGGGTTTATCGATACCCATGCCAAAGGCGTTGGTAGCCACCATGACCCGCACGCGATTCTGGATCCACTCCTCTTGGCGAATCGAACGTTCGGCATGCGCCAAACCGCCGTGGTAGGCCTCGGCCGTGATTCCCTCCGAGCGGAGCCATTCGGCTAGCTGCTCGGTGCTTTCGCGTTTGCGAACATAGACAATGCCTGTGCCCGGTACGTTGCGGATCAATCGCAGCAACTGCCCCTGCTTATCCTCGGTATGGCGGACGCTGTAGGAGAGGTTGGGGCGCAGAAACGAGCTACGCAGAAGGTTGGGCGCGGGGAATTGAAGGTTCTCCATGATGTCCTTCGTTACGAGCTCCGTGGCTGAGGCCGTAAGGGCCAAAATCGGCACATCAGGGTGGGCGCGACGCAGCTCGGCAATGCGCAGGTACGAAGGGCGGAAATCGTAGCCCCACTGCGAGATGCAGTGAGCCTCGTCGACGGCGATGAGCGAGAGCTTCATCTTTGCTACGCGCATCAGAAAGAGTTCGGTACCGATGCGTTCGGGGGCGATGTAGAGAAATTTGATCGAGCCATAGACGCAGTTGTCCAAAAGGCGATCGATCTCGCTGTGCGAGAGACCCGAATGGATGGCTACGGCCTGAATGCCTCGACGGCGGAGGTTGTCCACCTGGTCCTTCATCAGGGCGATGAGCGGTGTGACGACGATGCAGAGCCCCTCGCGCGCGAGGGTTGGCAGCTGGTAGGTGAGCGACTTGCCACCTCCGGTGGGCATCAATGCCAAGGTGTCTCGTCCGGCCAGCACGGAGTCAATAATCTCCTTCTGCATGGGGCGAAACTCCTCGTGGTGCCAATATTTACGGAGTAGGGCGTATAATTTCTCGTCGTTCATCCCTACAAAGATAAGCTTTTTAATTCTTAATTCTTCATTCTTAATTCTTTTTCGTACCTTTGTCGCGTATGAAGATAGCTGAACAATATAAGGTTCGTGAGATGGCTGGTGAGCATATTATCGTGATGCCCGGCCGCTACGGTGCGGATATGACCCGTGTCGTGGCCCTCAATCCCACATCGCTCTACCTTTGGGAGCAACTCTCTGGTCGTGATTTTGAACTTGACGAGGTTGTAAATCTGCTCGTTAAGCGCTATGACGTGGCGCCTGAAATCGCTCGCGCGGATGCTCAGAAGTGGATCGAGCAACTCGAAAATTGCGGTATCCTGTAACCAATCTCTGAAGGATGCGTAAGATGCAACAACTGGTGGCCTGGATGCTCTGCATGGTCTATCTCGTCGGGGTAGGCGGTGTGGCGCTTAAGTCGCTGTTGTGTCCCTGCGTCGAACTGCATCAGCATGAGGTGACGTGTTGTCATGACCATGGCCATACGCATGCCGAAATGCACCCCTTGGCGGCTGCCCATACGGATGACCTTTCGGCACCGTGCTGCGATGACCGCCATTCGAACCGCATCGAGCTCTATACCTCCTCGCAAGACGAGGAGCGCGCGGCCAAGATCGTGGTGCGCAATGTGCCCTCAATGCTCTTTGCGGAGTCCTCGGCGGCCGAAATTCAACTCTTGTCGCTCAACATCGAACGGGCGCAGGAGCGGGTGCAGCTCACCCGGCTAAGCGCAGTGCAATCCAAGTCGCTGCGCGCCCCTCCTGTTAAAGCTTAAAACCGAACTTTAAGTCCCCGTCTAAGATACGAAAAGGGGGACTGAATACGTTTTAACTTTAACTGAAATTTCATGAAAATCAAACTCTTTATTACGTTTTTTGCCCTGCTTGGGGTGGGTGCGCTTTCGGCACAAAACCTCACCGGTAAGGTGACCGATAAACATGGCGAACCGCTTGTTGGTGCGTCGGTCTATTGGGCCGGCACGACCGTTGGAGGTTCGACCGATCCGGAGGGCAACTATATCATCTACCGTGTCAAGGGTCATCAGCAGTTGGTAGCCGGTTACCTCGGTTATCGCAACGATACGTTGCTGGTGGCTGATGGGGTCGAGCGCCTCGATTTTAGCCTGGAGGCCGATGGCCTGGAGGTGGAGGATGTAGTGATCGAGGGCACGCAGAGCGGTAACTATGTCAAGCGCGACGGTATTCTTAAGAACGAGATGATCTCCTTCGCGGGTCTTTGCAAAATGGCCTGCTGCAACCTGGCTGAGTCGTTTGAGAACTCCGCTTCGGTGACTGTGGGCTATAGCGATGCTATCTCGGGCGCGCGTCAGATTAAGATGCTCGGCCTGGCCGGTACCTATACCCAGATTTTGGATGAGAACCGCCCCATCATGCGCGGTCTGAGTGCGCCCTACGGCCTGAGTTATACGCCCGGTATGTGGCTCAATTCGATTCAGGTGTCGAAGGGTGTTGCCTCGGTGACGGCGGGTCACGAGGCGGTTACGGGCCAGATCAACCTCGAGCATCGCAAGCCGACTGATGAGGAGCGCCTGTTCGTAAACTTTTACCTCGATGACGAGTTGCGTCCTGAGTTGAACCTCTCGTCGGCGATTCCTGTGACCAAGGATAAACGACTCTCGACCATTGTCCTTTTCCATGGATCGGCCGATACCGATCTGCGCGAGATGGACCACAACCATGACCTGTTCCGCGATCAGCCCGAGACGAATCTGCTCTCGCTCTCGAATCGTTGGCTCTACCAGGCCGATAATGGTGTGCAGATGCGCTGGGGCTTCAAACTGCTGCAGGAGAATCGCCTGGGTGGTATGATGGAGTACGAGGATGAGGATCGCTCGCTGATGGCGCAAGGTTGGGATTGGGCTGAGACGGGCAAAAAGATGCCTGCATACGGTTCGCACCTGCGCAACCGTGAGGCCGGGGCCTATTTCAAGATGGGTATTCCGGTGGGTAAGGCAGTCTGGAGCGAGGAGGAGCAGGACGAGATGCGTTCGAACGTCATTGCCGTGATGGATTACGATCACTACGACGAGGAGGCCTACTTCGGTCTGAATAGCTATGGCGGAAATGAGAATTGGCTGTCGTTCAATGCAGCCTATCAGCACTATTTCACCTATCGCTCGTCGCTGATTCTGGGTCTGCAGGGCTACCACTCGTCGATCAACGAGCAGTTGCTGAACTACACCCCGTGGATCAACTCGAATCCTTACCTGGTCAATGCGTTCGATCTGGATCGTGTGGAACAAGAGGTGGGTCTTTACGGCGAGTACACCTACGCCATCCGCGATAAGTTCTCGCTCGTCGTAGGTCTTCGTGGTGATTACAATGCCTTCTACGATCGTCTCTTCTATACGCCGCGTGGCCACCTGCGCTGGAACATCACGCCGCTGTTGGCTCTGCGCCTCTCGGCCGGTTTGGGCTATCGCTCGACCAACGTGCTGACCGACAATATCGGTATTCTGGCTACGGGTCGTCGCATCGTCTTCAACGATGGCAACTACACGCCTAACTGGTTCCGCGAGTTCGATCGCATGGAGAAGGCCCTCACGATGGGCGGTTCGCTCACGCAGACCTTCTCGCTGCTGGGCTACGAAAACGCCACCCTCAGCTTCGACTACTTCCGCACGGAGTTCGACAATGCTGTGGTGGTGGATCAAGAGTGGGATCCCTCGCTCATTAATATCTACACGACCGATGGTAAGTCCTATACGGACACCTATCAGGTTGATTTCTCGTGGACACCTGTCGATCGTTTGGATATCTTTGCCACTTACCGCTATACGGATAGCGAGATGACGATCCGCCGTCCCGATGGTACGACTGCTCAGGTGGAGCGTCCGCTGGTGAGCGCCTACAAAACGCTGCTTAACATCCAGTACGCTACGCGATTCCGTCGTTGGGTCTTTGATGTGACGGCCCAGTATAACGGTGCGTGCCGCCTGCCTTCGCAGACGGGCAACCTGGATGACGACAGCTATTCGCCCTCGTATCCGATGTTCTACGCGCAGGTAACGCGTAAGGTGGGTAAGTTCGACCTCTACCTGGGTTGCGAGAATATTGCCGATTATCGTCAGGAGGTGCCGATCTTGGGTGCCGAGAATCCCTATTCGACCACCTTCAACTCGATGAATATCTGGGGACCGCTCATGGGACGCAAGTTCTACTTCGGTCTGCGTTTTAATCTGTATTAAAAGAATAAACCTAAAAATAGAAAAACCATGAAAAAGATTTTGATGATTTGCCTCGTGCTGGTGATGAGCATGGGCGTAGCGATGGCTCAGAAGCCCGAGAAGAAGGCTCCGGCCAAGCAGATGACGACGACTGTTTTTGTCACGAATCTCGACTGCCCGAATTGCGCCAAGAAGGTGGAAAACAACGTTCCCTCGCTGGGTAAGGGTATCAAGGATCTGAAGATTGACCTCGCAACGCGTGAGGTGAGCGTGACCTACGACGCTACGAAGAACAACCCCGAGACCATTATCAAGGGTCTGGAGAGCCTGAAGGTAGAGGCCTCGGTGAAGAAATAGTTGGTGCATTTTGGTCTGTCGACCACCTTTTGATAACCCATTACAAACTTTGCGATAACCATGAAACGCATCGTAACCTTTGGCGAGCTGATGCTTCGCCTGACCCCTCCGACGTTCGACCGCTTTGGTCAAAGCTCGCGCTTTGAGGCAAACTTTGGCGGTAGCGAGGCAAACGTCGCCGTATCACTGGCCAACTATGGCCTGCAGAGCGAGTTCGTGACCTGCCTTCCTGCGAATAAGATTGCCGATGCTTCGGTGCGCGATCTGAACCACTACGGCGTGATTACCGACCATGTGATCCGTAAGCCGGGCCGCATGGGGCTCTATTACATGGAGGAGGCGGTGGCGATGCGTTCGTCGCAGGTGGTCTACGACCGTGGCGACTCGTCGTTCGACAGCCTTGTGCCTGGAGATTTGGATTGGGAGGCGATCTTCCACGATGCCGACTGGTTCCACTGGTCGGGTATCACGGCTGCGGTAAGTCAGGGTGCGGCCGATGTATGCGCCGAAGCGATTGCGACGGCACGCCGCATGGGGCTTGTTGTCTCGTGCGACATCAACTTCCGCCGCAATCTGTGGAAATATGGCAAGACGGCCGGCGAGGTGTTGCCCGCACTGATGGAGGGTTGTGACATTGTTTTCGGTACGGAGTTGGAGTATAAGCAGGCGCTTGGGGTCGATATGCCGGCCTTCAAAGCGGTCGATACGGCTTACGAAATGCCGATGGAGGGCTACCGCAAGGCGGCCGAGGAGGTGGCTGCGTTGCTGCCGCACTGCCATACGATTGTCTTTGCCCTGCGCAACGTGCTCCATGCCCAGCATCACCTGTTGGGTGGTGTGCTGTGGCATCGAGGTGAGATCTACTCGGCGCGTATCTTTGATATCGACGGGGTGGTGGACTGCGTCGGCGTGGGTGATGCCTACAATGCCGGTATTATCTATGGCATGCGCCACAACTGTTCGATGCAACGTGCGTTGGATCTCGGTGCAGCAGCGTGTGCACTGAAAAATACCGTTCCGGGCGACTATGCCCAGTTCCCCATCGAGGAGATTATCTCGGTGGCCGATGGTAATACGAACGGTCGCGTACAGCGTTAAAAGGAACTACGGCGCACCAATTGCCGTTCCAAAAAACAAATAAAGCAGGGGCAAACGCTCCTGCTTTATTATTATATATAGGTATGAATGTGGCTTACTCCATCGGGAAGATGCGCACCTCGGTGATCCCTTCGAGTTGAGCTTTGAGTGCCTCCAGGTCGGTCGTCTCCTCTACCTGGCCGTAGTGATAGGGGTAGAAGAGGGTGGGTTGGATCGCCTTTACGGCCTCCACGGCTTGCTCCACGGTCATCGTGTAGGGCTGATTGACGGGCAGAAACGCAACATCGATATTCTTCAGCGCCTTCATCTCCTTCGTGGGCTCCGTGTCACCGGCTACGTAGATGCGCGTACCACCGATGGTGAGTACGTAACCGCAATCTTCGCGCTCGCGGGGATGAAACTTCGTATGTCCCTCCGAGGTGTTATAGGCGGCAACGGCCTCCACCTTCAGCCCCTCGATGGGGGTGGCTACGCTACCCGGGCGCATCGTGTGGCAATTCATCTCGAAGGCCTCGGCAGCTGTGCGGTCGCAAAGGATTTCGGTGGTGCGGGTCGAGAGCTCGTCGACAGCTACAGCATCGAAGTGGTCAGAGTGGTGGTGGGTAACCAAAATCACGTCGGCCTTCTTCAGACGCGAGTAGTTGGCGTGCACCATCACCGGGTCGATGTAGATCCATTTGCCGTCCACCTCCACGGCCAGCGATGCGTGTGCATAGAAATGGAACGTAAGCGAGCCTCCGTCACGGGTCGAAATGGTGTCAGAGGGGTGTTGAGGCTGTTTGTTGCAGCCGAATAGAGCAGCTAAAAATGACATAAATACAAGTAGATGTATAGATTTCATGATGCAAGATAGTGAAAAAAGCGGAAAAAAGATTGCTGTTTGCGAAATTTTGTGTACTTTTGCGGGCTATGTTTAACTAATTAACTATTTACAACAATGCCGAAAATGAAAACTAATGCCGCGGCGAAGAAGCGTTTTACCTTCACCGGCACGGGAAAGATCAAGCGTAAGCACGCTTATCACAGTCACATCCTGACCAAAAAGACGACTAAGCAGAAGCGTAACCTTTGCTATTCGGGTGTCGTTTCGCCGGCTGATGAGGCCAAAATCAAGAATCTGCTGGTTAAATAAATAGCTCGGGTAACCGATTTAACCAACAACATTTTTTTAATCGGGAGCGGAACAGCCCCAAAGAATGCGGGAGAACCGCGTCGCTGTGAGCTCTACTAAAACTTTTTTATTATGCCACGTTCAGTAAATGCTGTTGCGTCTCGCGCACACAGAAAAAAGGTTTTGAAACTTGCCAAGGGTAACTTTGGTTCAAGGGGAAACGTTTGGACCGTTGCGAAAAATACGGTCGAGAAGGGTCTGCAGTATGCCTATGCACACCGCCAGCTCAAGAAGCGTACGTTCCGTTCGTTGTGGATCACCCGTATCAACGCAGGTGTTCGCGCTTACGGTATGACGTACTCGCAGTTTATCGGTAAGCTCAATCAGAAGGGTATCGCCCTGAACCGTAAGGTTCTGGCTGACCTCGCGATGAACGAGCCGAAGGCATTCGAGGCAGTAGTTAACGCCGTTAAATAGCAAGTGGGGGAGCGGGAAACCTCGGTGAGTGTCTCTAAGATGCTTCATGAACGAGGAAAATGACCCATCCATTCACAATATCGAGCAGAAGGTTTATCCTTCTGCTCTTTTTTTTGTATATTTGAGTTGCCACTCGAAGATACTTTCGCTCGCTGGGAAAAATATTCAAGCAAGCTTGATATTTCTTGCTCGCTTATTTATATCTTTGAGGTAAACCTCTTAGATACTTTCGCTCGCTGTAAAAAAATAGAAGTAAACTTCTCTTTTCTTGCTCGCTTATTCGTATCTTTGAGATAAATCTCGAAGATACTTGCACTCGCTGTGATAAATATTTCAAGCAAGCTTAATATTTCTCGCTCGTTTATTCGTATCTTTGTATAAACACAACAACCACAAACCATGAAACTTCAACATTTTTTGTTGGCCGGAGCGATGATGCTTGCGACCAATCTGACAGCCCAAACTTCGGGAGGTATCGACCAAAAGATGCTTAATGAGATTCGTCAAGGCTACACGTCTACAGCATCGCAGAAGGCTGTGCGCAATGCCCTTGCCTCGAATTCGATTGCTGTTTTGGCGACGAATGCCGAGAATTTGGCAATGATCGACACCCATTTTACCCATCGTGTGAAGACGGTCGGCATTACCGATCAGCTTTCGTCGGGTCGTTGCTGGCTTTTTACGGGTCTGAATGTCTTGCGCGCCAAGATGATTGACAAGCATGATCTCGCCTCGTTTGAGTTCTCGCAAAATTATAACTCGTTCTACGATTTGCTTGAGAAGTCAAACCTCTTCCTCCAGGCGGTAATCGATACTCGTGACCTGCCGCTTGAGGATCGCAAGGTGGATTGGTTGTTGAAGAACCCCATTGGCGATGGTGGTCAGTTTACGGGAGTCTCAAATCTGGTGATGAAATATGGCGTAGTGCCCAAGGAGGCGATGCCTGAGACCTTCCAGAGTAATAACACCGCTCAGATGCGTATGATTTTGGGTTGGAAGCTCCGTGAATTTGTGCTGGCCCTTCGTGCTGCGAAGCCTGCACAGGCCGCGAAACTGAAGACCGAGCAGTTGACCGAGATCTATCGCATCCTGGTAGAGTGTCTTGGTGTGCCTCCGACCGAGTTCGAGTGGACGCGCTACGACAAGCAAGGTAAGAAAGTCTCGACCAAGCGTTATACGCCGAAGAGTTTCTATGATGAATTCCTGGGCGAGGATCTGGAGCAGAACTACGTGATGCTGATGAATGATCCTTCGCGCGAATATTACCAGGTTTACGAGATTGAATACGATCGTCATGTCTATGATGGTGAGAACTGGCTCTATGTCAATCTGCCGATTGAGCGCCTGAAAGAGATTGCCATCGCTTCGATCAAGGCCAATACGGCGATGTACTTCTCGTGCGATGTGGGTAAGTTCATCGATCGTAAGCGTGGTGTGCTCGATATTTCGAATATGGATTATGCTTCGCTCTTCGATACGACCTTTCCGATGGATAAGAAGCAGCGCATTCAGACCTTCGCCAGCGGATCGTCGCATGCGATGACCCTGATTGCTGTTGATCTTGACGATTCGGGCAAGCCGACAAAGTGGATGGTGGAGAATAGCTGGGGCGCTGCCTCGGGTTGGAAGGGCAATTTGATCATGACAGACGAGTGGTTTGACGAGTATATGTTCCGTGTTGTGGCCGAAAAGCAGTTTGTACCGGACGATATTCTCTCTCTGTTGAAGGGTAAAGCGACTCTTTTGCCGCCTTGGGATCCGATGTTTGCCCCCGAAGAATAGTGCAAAATCGCCCTTTGAAGGCGTTTTGACCTCGATATTGCGAGCGAGATGGGTGTCTCCTTTACGGAGCTCCTGTCTCGCTCGCGACTTTTTGCTTGATGTGTTCCTGGATAGCCTAAAAATATAGAGGGTATACCTATATTTATATATATAATATGGATTTTGTGTGGATTTTATATTTTTGCTACGGATATCCGTATTTGCTAAAATAACAAAGCGCAGATAATCAGCACAATAGCGAAAAAGTGTCAAATTAGGTTAAAAAAAGTGCTGAAAAGATTTGCAGGTAACGAAAAAGTCGCTACCTTTGCATCTGCAATGAGATCAAAACGATCTCTGAAGCGCAAAGAAACAGG
>JAFZFJ010000043.1 GCA_017555975.1 Alistipes sp.
GGTGTGCCAGAAGGCGTGCTTACCCTCGGCGTCCTCCCATTTGTAGAATTTGATCGAGGCATCCTCCTCGATCGGAAGCGTCATGTCAACGGTCACGCCATTGACCGAAGCCGCCAGCGAGTCAGCAGCTAAACGAGGGCTGATGCTCGATGCGATCTCGAACGCAGTGGTCCCTTTGGCAAACTCCTTGATGGTGCCATCGGGGAAAGTGATTTTGATCATAGTGTTTTTATAAAGTTTTAGTTTGTGACCTTCTTCAGTGCTTCCACAATTACGAGACGGAATACACCTCCGAAGCGCCAGTGTATGTATTGTTATTCGCTTCGTTGACGATCGGCACGCTCCTGGTCGCGACGCGTACGCTCGCGCTCGGCCTTGGGCAGCGGATTGGCGCTCCACTCGGCATAGGCGCGACGGTTGCGCACGATGTCGATGGCCGTGTAGAGGGCGTTGTGCATCGACTGCGGGTCGGCTACGTTGCGGCCTGCGATGTCGAAGGCGGTGCCGTGGTCGGGTGAGGTGCGTACCTCGCTCAGTCCCGTAGTCAGGTTTACGCCGTCGGGCGAGAGGGTCTTGAACGGAGCCAGACCCTGGTCGTGGTACATGGCTAGCACGCCGTCATACTTCGTGTAGCTGCCACTTGCAAACAGACCGTCGGCGGCAAAGGGACCAAAGGCCAAGATGCCCTCTGCATAGGCCTCGTTGATGGCCGGGCGGATGATCTCCTGCTCCTCCGAGCCGAGCAGACCACCGTCGCCGGCATGGGGATTCAGGGCCAAAACGGCAATGCGAGGCTCTACCACGCCAAAGTCCTCCTTGAGGCTCTTTTTCAGCGTGCGCAGATCCTGCAGAATCTTTTCGTGGGTGATGTGACGCGGAATCTCGGCGATGGGCAGGTGCTTGGTCACCAGACCTACGCGCAGACGCTCGCTGCACATAATCATCATCGGCTCGCCCTCCAGCTCAGCACCAAAGAACTCCGTGTGACCCGTGTAGTGGAAACGTTCGCTCTGCACCATCTCCTTGTCAAAGGGGGCCGTTACGATTGCATCCAGCTCACCCTCTTTGAGCTCCTGGGTAGCCTTGCAGAGCGCCTCGACAGCGGCGGCACCCGCCTCCTTCGAGGCCTTGCCCGGCTCTACCTGAGTCAGTGCACCGCATTCAACAAGGTTTACCTTGCCCTCCTCAGCCTCGGCAGCCGATTTTACCTTCACCACCTCGAACGAATCCAGCTCCTGGATCGTCTGGCGATAGAAGTTCATGGCGGCCTCCGAACCGTAGAGGATCGGGGTGCAGAGCTCCGTGAGCAGCGGGTTAGCAATGGTTTTAAGGATCACCTCCCAGCCGATGCCGTTCGGATCACCCTGTGTAATACCTATCTTGAGTAAATTTTCAGTCATTCGTTTGAAAGCTTTCAACCGACAAATGTAGCAATTATTCTCCGAGTTAGCAACGACTTACGCCATTTTTTATTTCGAGCATACGCGACGGCGGAACTCGGCGCAGATGATACCCGTAGCCATTGCTACGTTGAGCGATTCGCTGGTGGGACGCTCGGGGGGATAGGCCGGAATAAGCAGTTTGTGCGATACGTGGCGTTCGATCGGTCGGGAGATACCGCGACCCTCGTTGCCCATGATGATTACACCACCCTTCGTGAGCTCCGTCTCATAGAGATTTTCGCCCTCGAGGAAGGTGCCGTAGCGAGCCACGCCGGCTTCGGCAGCCTCGCACAGGAAGGCCTCCAGATCCACGTAGTGGACACGCACGCGCAAGATTGCTCCCATCGTGGCCTGCACTACTTTGGGGTTAAAGCAGTCGGCCGAATCCATCGAGCAGACGATATCCGTGATGCCGAACCAATCGGCCAGACGGATGATCGTGCCTAGGTTGCCCGGATTCTGCACCTCGTCGAGCGCCAGCACCAACTGCTCCTTCAACTCGCCTGCGTGCAGCTTGTAGTGCGGAATTTCAACCAGCGCAACGGCCTTCGAAGGGGTCTTGAGCAGCGATACGCGCTCCATCTCCTTCGGGCTGACCACCTCGACCTCTGCCCCTTCGAAGATCCCCTCGAGGGCGAAGATTTTGCGCACGCGCAATTTCGAGGCACGAATCTCTCCGATGAGCTTCTCGCCCTCGGCAACAAAGAGTCCATGCTCGGTGCGGGCTCGCTTGTCGGCGAGCGAGCGTACCAACTGAATTTCGGCTTTAGTCATGTTTCTCAATCGTAAATGTTTCGCCTTCAATGGCTAAATAGCTCTCTGTAAAGAGCGCACGGCACTCCTCCAAGAGGGGCTCCAGACTCTTGTAACGGGCCGAGTAGTGGCCGATGACGAGCTTGCGGGCCTCAGCTTTGAGAGCCGCTTTTACGGCATCAGTCGTGGTTGAGTGGCCACGATCCTTCGCCGAGCGTTGCTCGGCCGCCGCATAGGTTGCCTCGTGGTACATCAGATCAACTCCACGGCAAAGCGTTGCCGCCTTGGCCGAAAAGTTCGTATCCGAAAGGTAGGCGTAGGAACGTGGCGCATAGGGGCGGTAGGTCAGTTCGCTGTTCGGAATCTGTTCACCGCTCTCCAGCACGACATCCTCACCCCGTTTGGCCGCCGTGATCTGCTCGATCGAGAGTCCGTATTTGGCAATCTTGAACTTCTCGACATTCAGGGGCGGCTCCTTCTCGCGGAAGAGAAAACCGGCACATGGCACGCGGTGGCGCAGCGGGACGCTCCAGATCTCGATCGTGCGATTCTCGCTCAGCAGCTGATGTTTTGTGGTGTCCACCTCGATCCACTCCACCTCGTAGGGGAGCGCCGTATCGAAAAAGCGCAGGTGGGCGGCCAGCATCTCGCCAAAGGGGGCTGGTGCATAGACCCTGAGCGGGGTACGCTTGCCATATAACCCCAAGGTCGAGATCAGCGGAAAGATGCCGAAGACGTGGTCGCCGTGTAGGTGAGAAATGAAAACCTCCTTGATTTTCAGGGGGTTCACCCCGTATTTGATCAGCTGCTGTTGCACGCCCTCTCCCGCATCCACCAGGTAATACTGCTCGTGGATGTTCACCACCTGTCCCGAAGGGTGGCGGTGGATGGTAGGCTTGGCGGAGGCTGACCCCAATATGGTAATACGGAAGCTCACGTCTGTTGTAATAAAGTGCGACGAGACCTATACGACCTATAAGGCCTATGAGTGGTTTCTGGGAATCTCATAGGCCCCATAAGTCTTATAGGCCCCTTTTTTGTTTGCTTACTTGCGCAGGAATCGCTCGCAATCGAGGGCGGCGATGCAACCCGAACCGGCAGCGGCAATGGCCTGGCGGTAGTGGGGATCCTTCACGTCACCGGCTGCAAAGACACCCTCTACCGAGGTCTTCGACGTACCCGGCTCAACCTTGATGTAACCCTCCTCGTCCATCTCCAGCTGGCCGTCGAAGAGCTCCGTATTGGGGTGGTGACCGATGGCCAGGAAGAAGCCGGCCACGTCGAGCGTACGCTCCGTGCCGTCCGTCTTGCGCACCTTCACACCCGTTACGCCCATCATGTCGTCACCCAGCACCTCGGCCGTGTTGTACTCGAACAGCACCTCGATATTCGGCGTGTCGAATACACGCTGCTGCATCGCCTTCGAAGCGCGCAGGTAGGGCTTGCGAACAATCATATAAACCTGACGGCAGAGCGATGCGAGGTAGGTAGCCTCCTCGCAAGCCGTGTCACCGCCACCTACGACGGCCACGTCACGCTTGCGGTAGAAGAAACCGTCGCACGTAGCGCAGGCACTCACGCCCTGACCGCGGAACTTCAACTCCGACTCCAGACCCAGGTATTTGGCCGAAGCACCGGTGGCAACAATCACGCTGTCAGCCTCGATCGTCGTACCGCCCTCTACCTCGACGTGGAACGGACGCGACGAGAAGTCGACCTTCGTGACGCTGCCCGTGCGAATCGATGTGCCGAGGTTCTCGGCCTGCTTGCGCATGGCTGTCATCAGCTCGTTGGCGTCGATGCCATCGGCAAAGCCCGGATAGTTCTCGATCTGGGTCGTGGTGGTCAGCTGACCACCGGGCTGGATACCCTCATAGAGTACGGGGGCGAGGTTAGCACGCGAAAGGTAGATGGCAGCCGTGTAGCCTGCCGGGCCACTACCGATAATCAGGGTTTTTACTTTCTCCATGGTTGTGTGTAGTTATTGTTACTAAATTAATATGTTTCAGTAAATTGAGGCATCTCAGCCTCCTCCATAAACAGGCTTGTCTGTTGGCCCGTAATGTCAAACGTGGCCCAAAGCCCCTGCTTGCGAATCCGAAAAACGCTCTCCACGTAGCGATACTCGATCATCTCGTAGTGGGGCGGGATGACGAATTTTCCTTCGCGGTCGATGACACCCATGCCACTCGCACACTCGACAACGGCACGACCTTCGTGAAAGTCATCTGCCCAAAGGTATTGTGGCTCGATCACGATTCGATGCTCCGCATCCATATAGCCGAAGCCACGATTCGATTCAAAGCAGATGAGCCCCTCGAAATTGTTCCCCTGCCAACGGTATGGCGTTGTTTGGTAAGGCTCCTCGTAATCCGAAAGTGTCAGCTCCGTATCGCACTCGGGTTGTAAGGCCTTCAGCGCCGTACGATCCAACTCCCGAGAACCGCCCACAACAGCATGCCAGGGACGGATCGCTACGAGCCGTTCGCCCGTCCAGCAGATGTTCTCGCTCTTGAGGTTGTTGTGCGCCAAATCGATGCGCGCTAACTCCTCGTCAAGTTGTTCCAATGCGCGATGCAGATCGGTCGGCGCAATCGTGCCGAAGAGATTCCACAACGATTCGCCGGGAAGCTCCTGCAAAATAAGGCTCTCCTGCAGCCTTTCGCCCGAAGGGTGTTGTCCCTGCAATTCGTCGGGCAATAGCCGAATTGGTGCCAAGGCCGGGCTGTTCAGCCTTTCGAGCTGGGCGATCGAGCGCTCCAGACGCTGGGCTATGGCCTCCGAAAGGGGCATGGCCAGCAGATAACGACGGCCGTGGTGGCGAATCTCCGCCTCGACTGTCTGGCTCGTGCGCCGTAGTGCCGGCATGCCGTCTACAGTGAGCATCACCTCGCAATCTGCTAACGTGCGCAGCGAGATCTCAGGCATCAACAGCGCCTCCGAGAAGGTGTGTAACAAGGTTCGCATGCTACTCGGTCTTTACGCTAATCGAACCAATGTTAAGCATCGTCATCAGCTCCGTAGCCGAGGCGTTGAAACTCATGCCGCGATAGGGAGGCATGGCCCCAAGTCCCTTGACCGAGCGGATGGCCTGCTCGAAACAGGTGGGCATAACACTCGATGCCTCGTAGAGCATGCGGGCGTTGCGATTCATCGGTAATGGCTCATCCGTGCCGGGGAAGAAGAGCGTGCGCTCATCGCCCGTGCCGATGTGAATATTGATCAACAGTACAGCACCATCTGCGGTGTGCAACGTACGAATTTGGCGAGCTACGTGCTGCAACTCCTCTTCGTGGCCATCCGTTGCTTCGCCATCAGTGATGTTGAAGACGATGGGTGGAAAACTCTGGTAGTTTTCGTCGCGGGCAATCCAGCGAGCTACCAAATCGCGCGCTGTGCGCAGGGCCTCGATCATCGGGGTATTTCCTGCGGCTCGGGGCGCTATCCATTCGGGTGTCTGCACCTCCCGCAGGGTGGTGCGTCCGTCGGGTAATTTGAGCTCAATTGTTTGGCGAATCATCGCCACGGGGCGTGCAGCCAACTCCTCGATCGAGATCAGTTCGTCGCCGCCATCGAGCAGGCTGTAGACCTCATTATCGCCCGAGTAGCCCCAAACGCCTATGTCGTAATAGTCGCGGATGCCGTCGGTGCGGCGGGCGCGCTCGATGAGCTCGAACAGGAGCTCGTTGGTAATCATCGAGACGGCCTTGGCCTTCGCAAGGCGTATTCCGCGAAAGGTAATCTCTTCTCCCATGGAGCCGGATCCGTCAACAAGTACCACAAAGGCGGTACGGTGGGTGCGCGTAATACTCTGGGTATACATAGGAAAGAGAAAAAACTAATTTAGACCACGCACACTGCGGAAATCGGCCATGCGTTCCTCCGGATTGTCGCTGTCTAATCCGTAGCTGACGGCCATGTCGGCGCCAAAGTCGCGTGCGCGATCCGCGTCGGTCATGCGTCGGAACGATTCGCGGGCATTTTTACCGGCATCGATCGCCTCCTGCAGTTCGGTGATCGTGGGTACACGCCCCAACAACGAGGCATAGACCTGCTCGGCCCAGCTATGGGCGTAGTCGTCGTAATGGACCGCAAAGACGCGGAAGGCGTTGTCGATCGCAGCCAACGAGTTCAACTCGCCGAGCTCGATTTGGCTCACGATACGGTCGACCTCGTGTTTGGTCAGGTATTGACCGGCCAGGTCGACCCAGCGGCCCGCTCCGTTGTAACGGTTGGTCGAAGCCCCCTTTTCGAGCATGGCTCCGAGCGAAGCGACGATGGCGCGGTTGTAGAGCGTCAGGCCACGTTGCAGGGCTGCAGCGCGAATCTGTACGCGGTTGTAGGTATAGACGGGGCTGTCGGGGTTCATCTCCTCGATCGAGTGGAGCATATCCACTGCGTGGAGCATCGAGCCCGTCGTATAAGGGTTGTGTGTTTCAAAGTTGATCACATCGCGCATCACACGACGCTTGTCGCGCTTGGGCCACTTCTCCATGTCGCGAACCGTGCCGTAGGAGGTCAGGTTGACGGCCGGCAAGAGGAACGAACGCTCCTCCTTCTCCAGCAGGTAGGAGTAGGGGAAGGCCGAGGTGTCGTGGTGTCGCGAGTGGTGGCCCATGACCATCGTGAAGGCTCCCTCGAGTGCCGGAGCCATGATGTAGGCACCGCTGGCAAATTTACAGCCGCGGGCATGGACCGCTTGGTGAACGGCACCGCTCTTGAAGAGGTGGTTGCTCTGATTCGAGCCGCTACCGGCATTGAAGAAGGAGAACATGCCTGCAATCAGGAGCGAAGATTTGTGGTGTGAAACGGTGTAGGGACCGGCAAAGATGGCTGCGGCCTCGCCGTTTTCGCAGTGTGAGTTGGCGAAGAAGAGCGAGTCGACTGCCGTGAAACCTTTGTCCAGCTGGCAGCTCTCGCCGACAAAGCAGCGCTCGATGGTCGCGCCGTTATCCATGCGCGATCCTTCGCAAGCGATGAAGTCGTAGGCCTTGACATCAACTCCGATGTAGCTGTCGTCGAGGATTGTGCCGTTGACCAGCGCCGACGAGCCGTCGATGGTTACGCGGTTGCCGATGCGCACCTCGCGCAGGAAACGAGCGCCCGAGATAAAGCAATCCTCGCCGATTGTACCCAGCGAGTCACGCTGCTCTTCGGCACGTTGTGCCACCAGGTGCTCGAGCTGTTCGATGAGCTGAGGGCGGTGGCGGTAGATCGCCATTAGGTAGGCAACCTGGGCACTCATCGTGTCGCAGATGTGCACCGTGCGACCTGCGCACTCGTTCATCGTGGCGATTGCTGCGTTGTTGCCGAAGGTGCTACTTTCGCGGCACTGCAGGGCGGTAATCTGCTCGATTGTGGTGCGGGCGCCAATGCGGTAGTTCGAGACGTATGAGCGTATGATTCTGGCCCCGCTCTGCAGCTCGATCTCGCCACTGAGGCGGCTCTGCTGCAACTGCTCGGGGCTGAAATCCTCCGCGACGCGGATTTTGGACCAATCCTCTGCTGTTGTACCCAGCAACTGGATCGCCTCAATCTCCGTAAGTGTCAGGTTTCTCATGCCGTTTTTAATCTACCTATTAACGTGCAAATATAGCGACTTTGGCGTAATTATCAAAGTCTTTGCCCCCGGATGTCGATTTCGTAGCACTCTTGCTCGGTGTAGAGTGTGGCACGGCCCTCGCGGAAGGGCTTTACATCCACGCAGGGTGGGCAACTCAGCACCACCTCGCCACGTAGGTTGATGAAGTGCCAAGTCTTCGCTAAGCGCACAGCGGCCACCCCTTCCGTGAAGTCGTAACCACCGTCATAGAGGGGCGGAATAACCACCTTATCATCCGTACGAAAGCCCCATAGACCCTCATTCGAGAAGTATAGCTCCGGGATTTGCCCATCTGCTGCTGCAAAAGGCTTGCCGAGTAGGTGCATCCATTCTCGACACGGTAAGGTTCCCGGTCGACGACGTAGTAGCGTGCGGGCGATGCGGTAACGCACGGCCTCGCCTCGGTGTGCGAAACATGCGAGGATGGCTTGCAGCGCCTCGTCGGCGGTGGGGTGATGGGCGTCGATTAAAAGACCGTCGCGGCCACCAAAGCGCTCGTAAAGGGTCGGATCGAGGCTCAAGGCGTAGAGTGCGGTGGAGATCAGCGCTACCGAGAAATCGTCGATCGTGGCGTCGAAATCCTCCGTCGTGCGAGCCGAATGTTGGTAGGCAGCCGTGCCCAACTCGGTCGCTAGCTCGCCCTGCATCTCGGGCAGGAACATCGCATCGCGATCGATCAACTGTAGTTCGCCTTCGGTGTCGAGGATGATGTTTTCAGGCTTCAGGTCGCCATGGGCCCAGGGCGCATCGAGCAGGTAGCGCCCCAACTGATCAAAACGCTTCGATAGGCTCGCTAACAGCGCTTTGTCGCCGGCTTGGGCAGCGCGCGAAATGACACTTCCGAGCTCCTCGCCCTCTACCCAGCGGGTCAAAACGACATCAACCCAACGACCGTGGGGAGGGGTGTCATGGATGAAAAATTCGCGCTCGAGATACTCGGTTTGGTAGATGCGCTTAAGTCGTGGCGAAGGGTGAAAATAGCACCTCAGGGCGCGTCGCTCGCCCGCAATCAGCACCCGAAACGTGACGGCGGCATTGCCTACCGAGTAGCACAATTCGCCCCGACTGTTGCGCTCGAACTTGATCTTGTCAAGTGTGCGAAACAGATCGTCGGGCTCTTCGGCTGAAAGGAGGTATTGGCGGAGCGAGAACATGGTGTTTTGATGTGAAAAAAAGTTGAATTCCTGATGACGATCATAGAACTCAACTTCTTGAAAGAAAGGGTTGTCCATTTCTCGTGGACAACCCTCAATGATTTTAGTGGCAGTGACCGCAGTCGCAACCCTCGTGGTCGTGGTCGCAACCCTCCTCGCACTCGCCACCGCAGTGACCGCATGAGCAACCGCCCTGCAGATCCTCGGGCGATACCTCGCGAACCGAGATAACCTCTACCTCGAAGTTGAGCGTCTTGCCGGCCATCGGGTGGTTGAAGTCCATCTTCACGGTCGTCTCGCCAACCTCCTTCACGATACCCAGCATGCGGTTGCCCTGAGCATCGGCCATCGGAATCTGCGAACCCTCGAAGAGGATATCCTCAGCTACCTTGCCGTCTACCATGAAGACCTCCTTCGGCAGGTCAACAATAGCCTGGTCGATAATCTCGCCATAGCCATCCTTCGGCTCGAGCGTGAAGGCAACCTTCTCGCCGGGCTCTTTGCCCTCGATGGCCTCCTCAAACTTCGGCAGGAGCATGCCCGTACCAAAGATAAACTCCAGGGGCTGACCCGGACGCGACTGATCGGCCACCTGGCCGTCTACGGTGAGCTTGTAATCTACAGCCACCATCTTGTGCATTTCTACCTTCATATTCAGTAATTTTTTTGTATGTTTCCTTATTATTAGGTGTGACAAAAGTAGCCTATTTCGACCGAGTTACCAAATTTGGCGGTGAAAATTTTCCAAAGCGAGGTCTGCTACAGCTCGTTGACGGATGTTTTGATCAGAAATTGGCCTTGTTGTGTCGTTTGTTCTGCGATGAAAAAGAATTCCGACAGACGATGTCGCCTGTCGGAATTACTTAGTGGATGAGCCCAACCACTACTCGTTGTTTACGCAGCAGAGGTTGCGGTCGCCGTAGCCGTTGTCGATCTTAGATACGTAGGGGAAGAACTTCGACTCGCGAACCCACTCGAGCGGGAAGGCAGCCTCCTCGCGCGTGTAGGGATGAGACCACTCGCCCGCCAGCTCGGCAGCCGTGTGGGGAGCCATCTTCACCACGTTGTCCTCCGAACCGGCTGCAACAGCCGCCTCGCACTCGCGTTTGATGCGGATCATCGTCTCGATGAAGCGATCCATCTCCTCCTTTGGCTCCGACTCCGTAGGCTCCACCATCAGCGTCTCGTGTACGGGGAACGAGAGGGTCGGGGCGTGGAAGCCGTAGTCCATCAGGCGATGAGCGATGTCGCCGCAATCGATATTGTAGTCCTTCTTGAAATTCGTAAGGTCGAGAATCATCTCGTGGGCTACGCGGCCCGTCTGGCCCGTGTAGTAGGTGCGGTACTCCTCCTTGAGGGCCGAAGCCATGTAGTTGGCATTGACGATAGCCATCTCGGTTGCCTTTCTCAGACCCTCCTCACCCAGCATCTTGATGTAGCCATAGGTGATCGGGAGCAGCAGGGCCGAACCCCACGGCGAGGAACTTACGGCCGTGATGCCGTCCTCGCCGCCGGTCGATACGATCGGGTGCGAGGGGAGGAAGCGCTTCAGCGGCTCAGCCACGCAGATCGGGCCTACACCCGGACCGCCACCGCCGTGCGGCATGGCGAAGGTCTTGTGCAGGTTGAGGTGGCAGACGTCGGCACCAATATAACCCGGGTTCGTCAGTCCTACCTGGGCGTTCATGTTGGCACCATCCATGTAGACCATACCGCCGGCATCGTGTACGGCGTCGACAATCTCGCGGATGCCGCTCTCGAAGACACCGTGCGTCGAGGGGTAGGTGACCATCAGACCGCACAGCTCCGAAGCGTGCTCCTCGGCCTTCTTCTTCAGATCCTCAACGTCGATATTGCCATTTGCATCGCAGGCAACGGTCACGATCTTCATGCCGGCCATAGCTGCCGATGCGGGGTTCGTGCCGTGGGCCGATGCGGGGATGAGGACGATGTTGCGGTAGCCCTGACCACGGCTCTGGTGGTAGGCGCGGATCACCATCAGACCGGCATACTCACCGGCTGCACCCGAGTTGGGCTGCAGCGAGCAGGCAGCAAAGCCCGTGATGGTGGCCAGATCCTGCTCCAGCTCCGAGATCAGCTCCGTGTAGCCCTCCACTTGGTCGGCGGGAGCAAACGGGTGGATGTTTTGGAAACCGGCCAGCGACAGCGGCTGCATGATGGCTGCGGCGTTGAGCTTCATCGTGCACGAGCCGAGCGAAATCATCGAGTCGGCCAGCGAAATGTCGCGGTGCTCGAGCTTCTTGATGTAACGCATCAGGGCGCTCTCCGAGCGGTAGCGGTTGAAGACGGGCTCCGTCAGGTAGGCGCTCGTGCGGTTCAAAGCTGCGGGGATGGTCGAGGGGGCATCCTCCTTCGTAGCCTTCGGTTTCTTGCCGATGGCCGTGGCGAAGATGCGGATCACGGTCTCAACCTCCTCGTCGGTGGTCACCTCATCGAACGAGAGGCGCACACGCTCATCGCTCGGGTAGTAGAAGTTGATTCCCTCCTCGAGGGCAATCGACTGGATCACCGAGGCTTCGGCCTCTACGTCGAGCGTGTCGAAGAACGATTCGTTGGTCAGTTTATAACCCAGCGCTGCGAGGGCGCGAGCCGTGTTGCAGGCGGCGCGGTGGGCGGTCGTGGCGGCACGCTTCAGACCCTCCGGACCGTTGTAGATGCAGTAGAAGCCCACCATCGAGGCCATCAAGGCCGAGGCGGTACAGATGTTCGACGTGGCACGCTCGCGCTTGATGTGCTGCTCGCGCATCTGGAGCGCCATACGCAGCGCACGCTTGCCCATGCGGTCGATCGAAACACCGATGATGCGACCCGGCAGGTTGCGCTTGTAGCTCTCGCGCGTGGTCATGTAACCGGCGTGCGGGCCACCGAAGCCCATCGGCGTACCCAGACGCTGGGTCGAACCGGTGACGATGTCGGCACCCCATTCACCCGGTGCCTGCAGCAGTGCTAAAGCCAGCAGGTCGGCAACAGCGGTCACCAGGATGCCCTGCTCGTGGGCCTTGGCCGTGAAGGCGGCATAGTCGCACACCTTACCGTCGGCAGCCGGATACTGTACGATAGCACCAAACTCCTTGCCTGAGAACTCATACTCGTCCCAATCGTCAACGATGAGCTCGATGCCGAAGGGTTCGCTACGCGTCAGAAGCAGGTCGAGCGTCTGCGGGAAGATATTGCGATCCACGAAGAGCTGGTTGCGACCCTCCTTGACAGCCTCGCGCGAACGCAGGGCAAACATCATCAGCATCGCCTCGGCCGTTGCCGTGCCCTCGTCGAGCAGCGAGCAGTTGCCGATCTCCATACCCGTCAGCGAGATAACTGCCGTCTGGTAGTTGAGCAGTGCCTCCAGGCGACCCTGCGAGATTTCAGCCTGATAGGGGGTGTACGAGGTGTACCAAGCGGGATTTTCAAAGACGTTGCGCACTACGGCAGCCGGCACAGCGGTGGGGTAGTAACCCATACCGATGAACGAACGCATTTGGCGGTTGCGCTCGGCCAGCGAACGGATGTGGTTCGCAAACTCATACTCGCTCATTCCCTTTTCCAGGGCAAGCGGTTTCTTCAGACGGATCGACTGCGGAATCACCTGCCGGAGGAGCTCCTCGACCGAATTAACGCCGATCACGGCGAGCATTTGCTGCAACTCATCGGGATTCGTAACACCGATGTGGCGCGAAGAAAATTGATCAAACATTATGATTGTGTGTTTTTATGTGTTGTTCTTTTTAGGTTTCAACTACAAAGATAATTTTTAATTTTGAATTTCGCGTTGCGAAACCTTCGATTTTCCCCCTTTTTTTTGGCTAATATTTGAAGGTGCTGCCTCCGATAAATTCACGCAGAACGGAGGTCGGTGGGATCTCTTCGCAGGGACAAGGGACAAAATTCTCGAGGAATTTGAGCATGCGGTGCGCCTCGTCGTATTCGGGCTCGGTGTCGGGCACCTCGCGCAGGATCTTCTCGGCAAAGGGTTTGAGCACCGAAAGTTCGTAGAAGAGCGATGAGTTGAGCATCACGTCGGCCTCCTCCTGGTAGGGGAAGATGTGCTTCTCCTCGCCACGAC
>JAFZFJ010000044.1 GCA_017555975.1 Alistipes sp.
AAGAAGGATTCGTCGGCAGCTCCCGAGCGCACGCAACACGACCTGACGATGAAGACCATTCTCACGATCCTCTGCGCCACGCTCATCTGCGTACTCGTATTCTTCCAGTTCGGTCTGCTGGACAACTGGATGCAGACGATCGTTGCCCTGCTGATTGTCTTCATCATCGCCTTCCTCTTTACGACCGTAGCGGCCAACGCCATTGCCATCGTCGGTTCGAACCCCGTATCGGGTATGACCCTCATGACGCTGATCCTCTCGTCGCTCGTACTGGTGAGCGTCGGTCTGAACGGCACAGCCGGCATGACCGCAGCTCTGGTTATTGGAGGCGTAGTCTGCACGGCCCTCTCGATGGCCGGTGGCTTTATCACCGACCTTAAGATCGGTTACTGGCTCGGCACGACCCCCAAGAAGCAGGAGGCATGGAAGTTCCTCGGTACGCTCGTATCGGCCGCAACGGTTGCCGCTGTGATGATCGTACTGAACAAGGCCTACGGTTTTGTGGGTGAGAACGCCCTCGTAGCCCCCCAGGCCAATGCCATGGCTGCCGTGATTCAGCCCCTGATGACGGGTGGCCAGACCCCCTGGATGCTCTACTTCTGCGGTGCCGCCCTGGCGCTGTTGCTGACCGCTATCGGCGTACCCGCCCTGGCCTTCGCCCTCGGTATGTTCATCCCGATGAGCCTCAACGCTCCGCTCGTAGTGGGAGGTCTGGTGGCTTGGTTTGTATCGACCCGCACGAAGGACGCTGCCACGAATAAGGCACGCTTCGACCGCGGTACGCTCATCGCCTCGGGCTTCATCGCCGGTGGTGCTCTGATGGGCGTCGTAAGTGCCATCCTCAAATTCGCCAACGTGGATTGGCACCTCTCGACGTGGGCCGCTTCGAAGGGCGCCGAGTGGACGGGCCTTGCGATGTACATTGCCATTATCGTCTACTTCGCTTGGCACTCGCTGAAGGCTAAGAAGGAGGATTAGGGAATTAAAAATTAAGAATTAGATTAGAAATTGCTATGACTTTACTGGAGCGTTTCTTAAAATATGTATCGTACGATACGCAGTCGGACGAGTCGAGCGAGAGCTTCCCCTCGACCGACAAACAGAAGGTACTTTTACAGGCCCTCAAAGAGGAGATGGAGACCCTGGGCATGACCGAGGTCACGATGGATAAATATGGCTATGTAATGGGTACGATTCCCGCCTCCAAGGGGTGCGAGATGGCTCCCGTCATCGGCTTCATCGCCCACGTAGACACCGCTCCCGACATGAGCGGCGCAAACGTCAAGCCCCACATCATCGAGTGCTACGACGGTGCCGACATCAAGCTCAATGCCGCCCTCACGATGCGCGTGGAGGAGTTCCCCGAGTTGGCCTTCTTCAAGGGCCACACGCTCATCCACACCGACGGCACGACGCTGCTTGGCGCAGATGACAAGGCAGGCGTAGCGGAGATCATGACCGCCGCAGAGTACCTGATGAGCCATCCCGAGATCAAGCACGGCAAGATCCGCATCGGTTTCACACCCGACGAGGAGATTGGTCGCGGTGTCGACTTCTTCGACGTGGCTGCTTTTGGTGCCGACTTCGCCTATACGGTCGATGGTGGTATGGAGGGCGAGTTGGAGTACGAGAACTTCAACGCCGCCTCGGCCAAGGTCGAGATTCAGGGCCGCAACGTTCACCCGGGTTATGCCAAAAATAAGATGATCAACGCCATCGAGGTTGCCGGCGAGTTTATGCAGCTGCTGCCCACCTGGGAGCGCCCCGAGCACACCGAGGGTTACGAGGGTTTCTTCCACTGCGTAGGCATGAGCGGCACGGTCGAGAAGGCTCAGCTCTCTTACATCATCCGCGACCACGACGCCGATCGCTTCGAGCAGCGCAAGCGTTTCATCTGGTCGGCCATGGATTTCATCCGTGCCAAGCACGGTGGCGAGGTGATCAACGTCACGCTCAAAGATCAATATTACAACATGCAGAAGATGGTGGCCCCCCACCCGCAGGTGATCAATCGCGCCATCGAGGCCATGGAGCAGGCCGACGTGAAGCCCCTCGTACGTCCGATTCGTGGTGGTACGGACGGTGCACGTCTCTCGTTCATGGGACTGCCCTGCCCCAACCTCTTTACGGGTGGCATGAACTTCCACGGTAAGTTCGAGTATTGCTCCTTGACGACCATGCAGAAGGCCCAGCAGGTGATCCTCAACCTGGCTCAGCTGTGGGCTAAATAACCTTTAAAATAAGCGCAACCATGAATCAATACGGATTTTTGAAGGTAGCGGCCGCTGTTCCGCACGTCGAGGTGGCCGATTGCGACTTTAACGCTTCGCGTATCCTCGCCCTGATGGAGGAGGCCGCCGGTCGTGGCGTGGAGATCATCGCCTTTCCGGAACTCTCGCTCACGGCCTACACCTGCGGCGATTTGATGCTTCAACCGACCCTGCTCAACGGAGCCGAGGTGGCCCTCACGAAACTCATTCAAAAGAGCCGTAAGCTCCCCCTGGTCGGCATCGTCGGTGCTCCGCTGCGCCACGGTTCGGCCATCTACAACTGTGCCGTTGTCTTCTCGCAAGGCAAGGTGTTGGGTGTTGTACCGAAGAGCTACATTCCCGACTACTCGGAGTTCTACGAAAACCGCGTCTTCACCTCGGGTGCCGGCCTCACGGACGAGCAGATTCGCGTAGGTGACTACGACTGCGACTTCGGCGTCGACCTCACCTTCGAGGTAAACGGCGTGGAGTTCGGTGTAGAGATCTGCGAGGACCTTTGGGTGGCGCAGCAGCCTTCGTCACAGTTGGCATTGGACGGAGCGAAGGTAATCTTCAACCTCTCGGCCTCGCCCGAGGCGGTGGGTAAGCATACCTACCTGCGTCAGCTGGTTGTGCAGCAGTCGGCGCGCACGCTGTCAGCCTACGTATACACCTCGGCCGGCTTTGGTGAGTCGTCGAGCGACCTTGTCTTTGCCGGCAAGGCCTTCATCGCCGAGAGTGGTCACCTGATGGCCGAGACGGACCGCTTCTCGTTCGACGAGAAGTTGATTGTTGCCGATGTCGATATCGAACTGCTGGAGTTCCAGCGTCAGCGCAACACCTCATTCCGCGTCAACGAGTCGGGCTCGGAGAATACGGTGATCGAGATGGAGATTCCCGACCCGATGCAGAGCACCTCGCTCGACCGCACGATCAATCCGCTCCCCTTCCTGCCCACAGCAGAGGAGGAGGCCGTTTACTTCGAGGAGATGTTCGAAATTCAGTCGCACGGTTTGGCTAAGCGCTTGCGTCACACCAATATGAAGCGTGTCATCATCGGTATCTCGGGTGGTCTGGATTCGACCCTTGCTCTGCTGGGTCTCGTGCGCACATTCGACAAACTCGGCCTCGATCGCAAGGGAATCTATGGCGTCACGATGCCGGGATTCGGCACCACCGACCGCACCTACAACAACGCCGTGGAGCTGATGCAGTTGCTGGGTATTTCGAGCCTTGAGATTCCGATTCGCGAGGCGTGTCTGCTGCACTTCCGCGATATCGACGTCGATCCCTCGGACCACTCGGCCACCTACGAAAATGCCCAGGCTCGCGAGCGTACGCAGATCCTGATGGACCTGGCCAATAAGTTGGGCGGTCTGGTGATCGGTACGGGCGACCTGAGCGAGTTGGCACTCGGTTGGGCTACCTACAACGGCGACCAAATGTCGATGTACAGCATCAACGGCTCGATTCCCAAGACCCTTGTTCGCAAGCTCGTCTTGTGGGCATCTACGAAGGCGGAGACCCCGCGCGTCACGGAGATCCTGCACGACGTAGTTGCCACTCCCGTCAGCCCCGAGCTCTTGCCTGCAAACAACGAAGGCACGATTGCCCAAAAGACGGAGGATTTGGTGGGTCCCTACGAGTTGCACGACTTCTTCCTCTACCACTTCATCAATTCGGGATATGCCCCCGAGAAGATTCTCTATATGGCCGAGTGTGCCTTTGCCGGTGTGCATGATCGCGCAACGATTCTGCATTGGCTCAAGGTCTTCTTCCGCCGCTTCTTCTCGCAGCAGTTCAAGCGTTCGGCCATGCCCGATGGTCCGAAGGTCGGTCTCGTTTCGCTCTCGCCACGTGGCGATTGGCGCATGCCATCGGATGCTTCGGCACGCATGTGGCTCAAAGAGTTGGATAAACTTTAATACATTAATACAAAAATCCCATGAAGAAACTTTTGATTGCAGTGGTTGCTCTCGTAGCAACCGTATCGACCGCCTCGGCTCAGTCGTGGGGCGATCTGCTGAAGCAGGTGGCAGGTTCGGCCGTCACCGAGATTGCTGACAAGATTACGAACGGCGCCCTCTCGGATGCCGCCCTGAATGGCACGTGGAACTACGCCCAGCCGGCCGTGAAGTTCCAGAGCGACAACATCCTCTCGTCGCTGGGCGGTTCGGCCATCGAGTCGACCGTAACCTCGCGCCTGGAGAAGGCCTACACCTACATTGGCATCAAGCCGGGTGCTGCATCGTTCACCTTCAACGAGGACAACACCTTCACCGCGACGCTGGGCTTCGTGAAGAATCTGGGTGGCACCTATGAGTTCAACACCGAGACCCACCAGATCAAGCTCACCTTCAACACGGGCTTGCTGCAGAACTTCGGTTCGATCACGGGCTATGCCTACATCTCGGGCATGGAGCTCAAGTTGGTCTTCCCCGTGACGAAGTTCGTGAACATGATCCGCACCCTCGGTTCGAAGATTTCGTACCTGAATACGATTACGACCCTGCTCGAGAACTACGAGGATGTATACCTCGGTTTCGGCTTTGCGAAATAGTCGACAGCAAAAACCTACAAAAAATAGCCTGCTTGACAAGATTTTGTCAGGCAGGCTTTTGTAGTTACGAATGCAGTAGTTATCTTTGGGATAAATCTTTATACTTAAAACTATGAGACACCTACTCACGGCATTGCTGCTCTTTACAGCCGTGTCGCTCCAGGCTCAGACCACCGTCGAAAAGTGGGGCTGTGCCGAACTTTCGTTTACCCACGTTGCTGCAGGAAATCCATTTGAGGTGACGCTGGAGGCCACCTTTACTTGTGGCGAAAAGAGTTTGACCGTTCGTGGTTTCTACGATGGCGACGACACCTACCGCATCCGCTTCATGCCGACCGAAGTGGGCACCTGGAGCTACACCACGCGCAGCTCCGTTCGCACACTGAATCGCCAAAAGGGCACCATCATCGCCACCGAGCCTACGGAGGCGAACCATGGACCCGTGACCACCGAGGGGTTGGGGTTCCGCTATGCGGATGGAACGACCTACCACCCCTTTGGCACGACGACCTATGCCCTCTCGCTCTTCCGCCCCGAGATTCAGGAGCAGACCCTGCAGTCGCTCGCCCAGACGGGCTTTAACAAGACCCGCTTCTGCATCCTGCCGAAGGACTACCCCACGAATCACGACGCTCCCACCCTCTTCCCGTTCGAGATGCTCTCGCAGTCGGTCGACTCGGTGGGCAACACGGTCTACAAGTGGGATTTCACGCGCCCCAACCCCACTTTTTTCCAAAACGTAGACCGACGCATCCTCGACCTACAAAAACTGGGTATCGAGGCCGACCTGATCCTCTTCCACCCCTACGACAAGGGTGTTTGGGGCTTTGACCGCATGGGCGAGGAGTTCGACCGCAACTACCTCGAATACCTCGTAGCCCGCGTGGGTAGCTACCGCAACGTATGGTGGTCGCTGGCCAACGAGTGGGATCTGGTTCGCACCAAAAAATACGAGGATTGGAAGACCCTCACCGAGATTGTGGTTAAGGCCGACCCCTATCGTCACCTCTGCTCCATTCACGGCGGCTCGGCCGTCTACTACGACTACCACCTGCCCGAATATACGCATGTCAGCTTCCAGGACGAAGGTCCGCTCTACTCCATGACCGCCTCGGGTACGATGCGCCAGATCTTCCGCAAACCGGTCATCGCGGATGAGATTGGTTACGAAGGTGATACCGCCATGCGTTGGGCACGTTGGAGTCCGCAGTTCATGACCCACCTGGTGATGAACGGCATCATGGGCGGCATCTACGTCACCCACGGCGAGTGCTACCGCGACCCGACATGCGAGGATTGGGTCTACTGGTCCGACGGCAGCGTATTGCGTGGCGGAAGTTGGCAACGCATCGCCTTCCTGCGCCAAATTGTCGAGGAGGCGCCCAATCCGATTCGCCCGGCCGACATCAGCCGCGATGAGCAGACCTCCACGGCGGGCGAAGGTTACTTCTTCGTCTATTTCGGCCAACAGATTCTGCGCGACTGGGTCTTCAACCTCCCCGACTCGAATTCGCATTTCAAGCGCATCCAGGAGGGCGACCGTTTCCGCGTGGAGATCATCAACCTATGGGATATGACCATCCAGGAGTGCCCCACGATTTTCGAGGCCACCGAGAAGATCAACTACCGCCACTACGACAAGCATCACCGCCTGGTGCAGCTACCCGAAACGGCCTATGTGCTGCTGAGAATCACAAAAGTTGAAAATTGAAAATTGAAAGTTGAAAATTAGTCAGCTCAACAAAAAAGGAGATAGCCAACGGTTCAGGCTATCTCCTTTTTTTTGTTGAGCGGCTCAAAGCACGAAAAAACTCTCAACTTTCAACTCTCAACTTTCAACTTACTCCCACAATTTCGCGGGATACTTACCCTCCTCGATCATCTTGTTGATGGCAGCTACCAGCTCGGGCTTATCCTCTTTGTAGGTTACGCCATGCCACTGGGCATCGGAACGCAGAACGCGCATCTTCGAAGTGCCATCGGCGATGAGTTTATTGACCATGGTGGGGATATAGAACTCACCCTTGATGTGGTCAGGATTCTCCTTGAACCACTGCTTAAAGTAGTTCTCGGTGTGAGTAAAATAGTCGGGGGTGAAGCCGAAGAGGTTCATCGACACGGGCGTATCCTCCTCCAGGGGCTCATCCTCGCCCAGGTCGTGGAAGACAATCTGGCCCGAAGGCATGCGCTCGATCTTCGTGCGCTCGACCATCGAGCTGAGGTTCTGCTCCTCATCCACGCTGCAGACACCACGCGACACGGTTCCATTCTCCGAGAGGGTCAGGTTCAGGTTGTAAGCCACCATGCAGTAGCGGTCGGTCACACCCTCCTGCTCCGAGAGGTACTTACCGATCGTCTCATAAGCCTCAGCACCGTAGAAGTCGTCGGCATTGATCACCGCAAAGGGCTCCTTCACAACCTCCTTGGCCATCAGCACAGCATGGTTCGTACCCCAAGGCTTCACGCGACCCTCCGGCACCGAGCAACCCTCGGGCAGGTAGTCGAGCTCCTGGAAGACAAACTCCACCTCGATCTTTCCACCGAAACGTTCCTTCGAGAATACCTCGCGGAACTCCTTCTCAAAGGCGTGACGAATCACAAAGACAACCTTGCCAAAGCCTGCGCGAATGGCATCGTAGATCGAATAATCAATAATGGCCTCGTTGTTGGGGCCTACACCGTCCATCTGCTTCAGGGAGCCGTAGCGCGATCCCATACCGGCAGCCAACACCAATAAAGTAGGTTTTACCATTGTATTGTTTGTTTTAAAAGTTATCGTTTCGTGGTGTAAAGTTAAAAATTTCAAATCAAAGCACCAAAGATTCATGCAAATTTGGTTATCTTTGTCGTTTGATAGAAGACCTACGGTCTTTACCCACAACCGAAGCAAAACACCATGAAGGTTTTTAAACAGATAGCCGACCTGTGGCGATCGCTCTTCAGAAAGCGCCGCCTCTCGATTACGAACGTCAGCAATGCCAACGAGGAGTGGCACATGCACCTCTCGCCCGCCGGCATGATTGCCGGCAGCGTGTCGTTTCTGATCCTGCTCTTTATCCTCATCCTCTCGCTGGTGGCCTACTCGCCCGTGCTGGAGATGTTGCCCGGATTCCGTAGCGAGGCTGATCGTTCGCGCGAGAATCTGCTGCAAAACATCATTCGCCTGGACTCGATGGAGCGTGTGATGGCACAAATGATGACCTACAACGAGAACATCGCGATGATCATGGAGGGCAAGAGCCCCGTGGCTCGCACCGTACAGCACTCCGACAGCACACGACAGAGCAAGATCCTGGTCGTTCCGTCGGCCGAAGATTCGTTGTTGCGTGCCCAGATGGAGGGCGAAGGGGCCTATAACCTGCAGCACGATGCTGCGCGCCGTGCCGTGCGTGAGTCGATCGAGCTGATTGCACCGGTCGAGGGCATCATCACCGACCACTTCTCGATCGAGGAGGGTCGTTTCGGTATCTCCATTGCAGCCAACAACACCGACCGCGTAACGGCCATTGACGAAGGTACGGTGATTGCCTCGGTGTGGAGTCCCGACCTGGGTCAGCAGCTGATGATCCAGCATCGCAACCGTCTGGTGGCGATCTACAAGGGGTTGGCTGAGCCGGTGGTGGCCGTAGGTCAGACCGTGCGTGCTGGCGAGTTGGTGGGACACCTGGCTGCCGAGCAGAGCAACACGGAGGAGGAGAAGCCCTTCATGCTGGAGTTGTGGAGCGAGGGCAAGCCGCTCGATCCCGAAGCCTACATCGTATTTTAAAGAAAAACGTCATAAACCATGAAACAAAGATTGTGTATTCTCGGTTCGACCGGCTCGATCGGTGTCCAGACGCTGGACATCGCCCGCGAGAATCCCGACCGCTTTGAGGTACGCGTGCTGACGGCCCATCGTCAATGGGAGCGTCTGGCCGAGCAGGCCCGCGCCTTCGATGTGGACACGGTGGTCATTGCCGACGAACAATACTATACTCCTCTGAAGGAGGCCCTGGCCGACACCGACACGAAGGTCTATGCCGGCGAGGAGGCTGTACGTCAGGTGGCCGGTGGCGGTGACACGGATGTCGTGGTCAATGCCCTGGTCGGCTATGCCGGTCTGGCCCCGACGGTAGCCACGATCGAAAAGCGCAAGAAGTTGGCGCTGGCCAACAAAGAGTCGCTGGTCGTTGGTGGTGAGCGCGTCATGGCGCTGGCACGCGAAAAGCAGGTGCCGATTATCCCGATCGACTCGGAGCACTCGGCCATCTTCCAGTGCCTCGTGGGCGAGCGTTCGCCCCTGCGCCGTCTGATCATCACCTGCAGCGGTGGCTCGTTCCGCGACCTGAAGGCCGAGGAGCTGGCCCACGTAACCGTGGAGCAGGCACTCCGTCATCCCCAATGGGATATGGGTGCAAAGATCACGATCGACTCCTCGACGTTGGTCAACAAGGGCTTCGAGGTGATCGAGGCGCACTGGCTCTTCGATGTGCCGGCCGAGCAGATCTCGGTCATCCAACACCCGCAGTCGATCATCCACTCGATGGTCGAGTTTGACGATGGAGCCATCAAAGCCCAGCTCGGCACACCCGATATGCGCATGCCGATCAGCTATGCCCTGCTTTTTCCCGAGCGTGCACACCGTCCGACGGAGCGCTTCAACTTCCTGAACCATCCCGAGCTGACCTTCTCGGAGGTGGATCGCGTGAAGTATCCCGCCTTAGACATCGCCTACGACTGTCTGAAGCGCAAAGGTACAGCCGCTTGCGTAATGAACGGATCGAACGAGGTGGCCGTGGGTGCTTTCCTAGCCGGTCGTTGCGCCTGGCTCGACATCGTACGCACGATCGAGTACGCCCTCACGAAGGCCGACTTCAAACTCAACCCCACGCTGGAGGACTACGCCGCCTCGAACCTCGAGTCGCGCCGTCTGGCCGCCGAATTCCTCAACTTGTAATCGCATAATACCGAAATAAACAACCATGGATATTCTGATTAAACTACTTCAATTCTTTCTCTGCTTTACGGTCATCGTAGGTCTGCACGAGTTCGGACACTACATCATGGCCCGCATCTTCAAAATTCGTGTCGAGAAGTTCTTCATCTTCTTCGACCCCTGGTTCTCGCTCTTTAAGTTCAAGCACAAGGATACGGTCTACGGTCTGGGCTGGTTGCCGCTGGGTGGCTATGTACAGATTGGCGGTATGATCGACGAGTCGATGGACAAGAGCCAGATCGAGGGTCCGGTACGTCCCGACGATTTCCGCGCGAAGCCCGCCTGGCAGCGTTTTTTGGTGATGATTGCCGGTGTGGTGATGAACCTGCTGACGGCGATTGTCATCTACTGCGCTGTTTGCTATGTATGGGGTGACAGCTACCTCTCGAACGAGGATGTAAAGTGGGGCTACGAGTTCAACGAAGCAGCCGAGGGGCTGGGCTTCGTGGATGGCGATAAGATCCTCACGATCAACGGCGAGCAGGTCGACAACGTAGCGCTGATTGTCAATTCGCTGCTGCTTACGGACCAAGATTGCACGGTCGAGGTGGAGCGCGAGGGCATGGTGGTTGAGTTACTGCTGCCGATGCAGGAGCTGATCCAGATGCGTCGCGAGGAGGGCTACAAGGGTTTCCTGACTCCCCGACTGCCGTTTATTGTCGACGACGTGACCTTCGAGTCGGCTGCTGCGCTGCATCATGGTGACCGCGTTGTTTCGGCCGATGGTCTGCTGTCGAACGATCTGATGTCGGTGCGCAACTACATCCACGAGGCTGCCGGCAGCGATGTACGTCTGACGGTGGAGCGTGAGGGCAACCTCATCGAGGTGGTTGTTCCGGTGAATGAGGAGGGTGTGATCGGCATCACGTTGCTCGAGCCGCTCACCTACCGCACGCGCACCTATACCCTCGTGGAGGCGATTCCGGCCGGTTTTAAGCGTGCCGGCACGACCATTGCCGACTACTGGGAACAGATCAAGCTGATCGTAAAGCCCCAGACGAAGATGTACGAGGAGCTGGGTGGCTTCATCGCCATCGGCAGCATCTTTGCTCCCGAGTGGAATTGGCTCGACTTCTGGCTCAAGACTGCCTTCCTGTCGATCATCCTGGCCGTCATGAACATCCTGCCGATTCCGGCACTCGATGGTGGTCATGCAATGTTTACCTTCTGGGAGATAATCACGGGTCGCAAGGTGAGCGACAAGGTGCTCGAGGTGGCACAATACATCGGTTTGGGTATCCTGATCGTGCTGTTGGTCTATGCCAACGGTAACGACATCTACCGTTTCTTCATCAAATAAAGCGCTGATCACTATGAGACGTTTGCTCGTGCTGCTCGTAGCGGGCTTTGCGCTGATGGCCTGTTCGAAGGAGGGTGCGGTCTTTTACACGGCCCACTACCCCGTTACGCGCTTAGAGGTCGAGGTAACCCTCTCGGCAGCGAATGCCGAAGCGGAGGAGGAGATTCGCCAAATCGTCCTGCAGGATGCCCCCGTACAAGTTGGAGGAGGCTATCAACTCGACTTCAACCGCTTCGACGGCGGCATTCTCTACGTACGTGCTACGGCAAATGATCAAGCGATCGTGGGTGACTTCACGAAGCAACCTGCTGCCAAAGAGATGCACTTCGCCTACGGGGAGGAGCAGTACACCGTGCAGACGAGTCGTTACATCGACCCCGAAGACGCCTCGGAGCTGACCCTGCTAACGATCGACGTGACCGAGCACTATCGCACGGCTCTGCAAGATGAGTCGATCCTCAAGGTGACACGTAAGGAATATACCGCCTATCCGGCCTACTAACAAGCAAAACAACGATTGACGATGGCAAAGGTAAAGAAGGCTTTTTTCTGCCGTAATTGCGGTTTCGAAGCCCCCAAATGGTTGGGCAAGTGTCCTTCGTGCGGCGAGTGGAACTCCTTCATGGAGGAGGTGATTGCACGCGAGGGCTCCACTCCGTCGTTGCAGGCTGCCGCCTCGGTCGAGCGCAGCCGTCCGCAACGTGTGGATGAGATCGTAAAGAGCAATCATCGTCGTATCGATACCGGCTACTCGGAGGTCAATCGTGTATTGGGTGGCGGCCTGGTTCCGGGTTCGTTGGTGTTGCTGGGTGGTGAGCCGGGTATCGGCAAATCGACCCTCTCGTTGCAGTTGGCCTTGGCTGAGAACGCTCTCAAGACGCTCTACGTGTCGGGCGAGGAGTCTGCCGAGCAGATTCGTATGCGCGCCGACCGCATCGGCATCCGCAACGAGAACTGCATGATCTATGCCGAGACCCTGCTCGAGAACATCACGACACAGATCGTCGAGCTAAAACCCGACGTGGTGGTCATCGACTCGATTCAGACCATCTACAGCGAGGTGCTGGACTCCTCAGCAGGCAGCGTTTCGCAGATCCGCGAATGTGCCGCCACGCTGCTCAAATATGCTAAAACCACCGGTACGGCTATCTTCATCATTGGCCACATCACCAAAGACGGCACAATTGCAGGTCCGAAAATTCTGGAACACATTGTCGATGTAGTGCTTCAATTCGAGGGTGACTCGAACAACTGTTACCGCATTCTGCGTGGCATCAAGAACCGCTTTGGCGCCACCTTCGAGATTGGCGTATTCGAGATGTTGGACAGCGGTCTGAGAAGTGTCGAGAACCCCTCGGAGATTCTCCTATCGCACTACGAAGAGCCGCTCAGCGGTATTGCCGTGGGAGCCTCGGCCGATGGTCTGCGCCCCTACCTGATCGAGGTACAGGCCCTCGTGAGCGGTGCAGCATACGGCACACCACAACGCTCGACAACGGGTTTCGATGCCCGCCGCATGAACATGCTCCTGGCCGTGCTCGAAAAGCGTGTCGGGATGAAGATGTTCCAAAAGGATGTCTTTTTAAACTTTGCAGGCGGATTCAAGGTGGCAGACACGGGTCTCGACCTGGCCATCGTAGCTGCGGTCATCTCCTCCTACTTCGATCGTCCGATTGGCGAGGGGGTCTGCTTTGCCGGCGAAATCGGTCTTTCGGGCGAGGTACGCCCTGCGCCCCGCACCGAGCAACGTATCAGCGAGGCGGCCCGACTTGGTTTCAAGGCCATTGTGGTCTCGGGCTACATCACCAAGAGCCTCAAAGCGCCCAAGGGGCTTCGCATCATTTCGATCAACAACATCATGGAGTTGCCCAAGGCGATGTTTATGGAATAGTTTTTGCGCTTGTCTGCCCGAAAAGGGAACAAGATGCAAAAAACAAGATCAGTCGTATTGGGTGGCATCGGATTCATCGGATCCCACCTCTGTCGTGCTCTGCTCGAAAAAGGCCACGAAGTCTTTGCCATCGACATACGCGACATTACCCACGCTCCAAGACTTCGCAAACTCCCGCATGAGGGGGCTTTGCACTACATCCACCACAACATTGTACATCCGTTTGGGATTCGTTGCGACGAGCTCTATAACCTCGCCGCCCCCTCGATGGTGCGCTATAACAAAGCGCTACCGGTCGAGACACTGCGCGTAGCCATGTCGGGCTCCATCAATGCCCTCGACACGGCGCGCACCGAGCATGCCCGCGTGGTACTTGCCTCGTCGGGAAGCGTCTACGAGCATATCGATCGCAGTCCAGCTCCCTGCACCACCCACCGCACCCTCATCGAAAGCAAACTCGCGGCCGAGGCGCTCCACCGTGCCTATCGGCAGGAATTCGGTGTCGATACGCGCATTGCACGTATCTTCAATTGCTACGGGAGTGAAGGGGACCTGATGGATCAGCGAGTCGTCACGAAGATGGTGGTTGCCGCACTCCAAAATCGCGATGTGGTGATTGAAGGCGATGGCGATCAGTTGCGCTCCTTCTGCTGGGTAGAGGATATCGTAGAGGGTTTAATAGCTCTCATGCAGGCCTCGCCCACAAACCACACGCGCACCATCAACCTGGGGAGCGATCAACCCATCACGATTCTCAACCTGGCTCAACGCATCATCGAACTCGCAGGAAGTCGCTCGCGAATCATTCATGTAGCGGCACGTCGAGAGGGGGTTCGTTCGCGCATAGCCGATCTTTCGGCCACGCGACGCGAGTTGGGCTGGAGTCCCACCACGGAGCTCGACGAGGGGCTGAAGCGTACAATCAACTACGTAGAAAAGGAGCTTGCGGAGCGCGCCGGAGCCTTCTGCTCCTGGATCGAAGTGAACCACTAACGGAAATAAGCAGTATGCCTAAATTCGAACAATTAATCTGGCGTGAGAAGTTGACCTTTGTCGAGTTCTACGCCACCTGGTGCGGCCCCTGCCAACAGATGGAGCCGATTATTACCCAATTTGCAGAACGCATGAGCCACCGCACGGATGTCTATCGAATCGATATCGACGATCCGTCGATGGCGGCCGTGATCCACCGCTACCATGTCGTATCGGTACCGACGTTGATATTTTTTCGACGGGGAGAGGTCATGTGGCGCGAGAGCGGCAGCGTGAGCTACCACCACCTTGTGACCATTTTGGAGGAGTTGGAGGAGTACGAATTGGCCGGGCAGCGCTAAAGAATGCGCCAGGAGAGCTCGTCGCGCAAGAGTTCGTCGAGCGGGGTCGTACCGAGCGTCAGCAGACGTTCGCGTACGGCCTTTTTTTGTGCCTCATCGGCATTGGCGCATTGCGCCCAAAGGGCGACGGTAGCCTGATGCAGCAGACGATGTTCATCGCCGGCAGCCACCTCATAAGCTACCTCTAACCAGGCGGGATCGGGCTGCGACACACGCGCTGCGGCCATCACCAGGGCATAACGCACATAGCGCGGGAATGGTTTCAGATCACACATCCACTCACTGAGCGACTCCGAGCGACTGAGCAGCGCATAGGCAGCCTCCTCGGCCAGCTCGGAATTCTTCAGCGACGTAAACCACATCTCTGCGACGGAGGCATCCGCCAGAGATTCGGGTTCGGCCAACGAATAGGCAGCCAACTGCAGACAGCGCACCTGCTGACTCAAGAGAAAGCGAGCAAAGGCCTCGTCGCGTTGCGGTTCCAACTCACGCACCAGACGGCGCACCGTGGGCAGGCTCACTCCATAGTTGAGCCCGTAGCGTGCACCTTCGTAGTACATCGTATCGGCCACCAGTCCGTTGCGCTCACGCCGAAAGGCTCCGAGCAGACGAACCATGCGCGAAGTATGTGTATCTGTTGTTTGCAAGGGAATTAACGCTGTTTAGGCATCGGAAGCTGAACCGTGCGACCATACTGGAAGATGGGCAACACCTCGCGTACGATCTCCTCACCACGCACCTGAATCGTGCAGGTCGAGGGGTTAGCTACACGAGCAGCTACGGTTGCGGTCTCCTTTACGCCGGCCTCGGCGATGGGCGAAGAGAGGTTATCCTGCGGATTGATCTGCAGCACAACCATGTCACCCGTCAGGTCGTTCGAGGGAACCAGACCATCCTGTGCGCTGAAACGGCAGACCACATACTGCTGCTTCACCGCCTCGGGATTGACCGTATAACGGCGTACGACACGCTCGGTGGTACGCTTGCCGAGGAAGAGCTCGAGATAGGCCTGTTCCTGACGAGCAATCTCGGCCAAAGCGCTCTTCAGACCCTCGCCAAAGACATTTTCGCCCGCCTCACCGGTAATGAGCTCCATGCGGTGACGACGCAACGAGAAGATGGTATTGGCAGCCTGCTGGGCAGCATCCTCCAGCGTCAGCGCTACAGTCGAGTTCTTATCGGGCTGAATCGTCGCAAAACCCTGCTCCGAAACGGCATAGTTCATCGTCGTTGCAGCCTCAGCCGTAAAGGGCTCACGCACGTAGCACGACTCGTCAACAAGGCCGATGGCAGCACGCTTCACGCGCCACTCGCACTTATCGGTCAGCGGAGCACGCACACCCAGGAACTTCTGTGCATAGCGGGCATAGGGGCCACAAACGGTGCGCTCGCACTCAGCCTCGATATCGACCGAAAGCAAGGTATTGGGGGCTGCAAGGTGGGTACCTTCAGCCGTCGTCACCACCCCGTGCAGGGCGATGTAGGGGTTATTCTGAGCCATCACGGTTGCTACGCCCAGGAGCAGCGCAACCAACATAAGCATTCGTTTCATACACTTAACAGATTAAGGTTTATAGGGCAAAAATAGCAGATTTTGTGTAACTTTCAAAATTTGAGGTAAAAATCGCGCGTCAGGCTTCGGTACTCCTCCGTATAGGTTTCGTGTTCGCCCGTGCCGATCATCAGCTCATCATCGGGCTGCGGCTCGGCCTTCGAGTCCGCGTGTACGAACTCCATCAGGCAACGCTTGGCGGGATGACGCGGCGTAGTGCGCACATAGGTTCTATGCACCACGCGCAACACCCCTTCGGCCATCCGTTCGAAACGTTCGGCCTCCACGATGGGCAACACCAACGCAAAGCGCCCCTCCTTTTTCAGTAGGCGTGCCACCGCATCGCGCAACGCCTCAAAGGGCAACGCCACAGCATGGCGCGCCATCGTACGTCCCCGGTCGGGGCACTGCAACGACTCGACAAAGAAGGGCGGATTGGACAAAATCAGATCAAAGGGTTCGGCTTCAAACTCCTGAACGGGTTGCTGGACAAAGTGCAAGCGGTCGTTCCAAGGGCTCTGCGCGCCATTTTTGCACGCCTCCTCCACCGGATCGATATCCACGCCCCAGATCTCGGCTTCGGGGTGACGTTGGGCCATCATCAGCGCAATCACACCCGTACCCGTACCGACATCGAGGATGCGTACGGTACCCGACTTGATAGGCGTCCAAGCACCAAGCAAAACGCCATCCGTTCCGACCTTCATCGGCGTTTGGGACTGCTCGATCGTAAATTGTTTAAAGCGAAAGCAGGACATACGAACCCTATTCGGCTACACGGCCATCTTCAATACGAATGCAGCGATCGGCCGTCGAAGCCAACTTCTCGTCGTGCGTCACAATCACGATCGTCTGCCCCAGCTTTTCGCGCAGGTCAAAAAAGAGGCGATGAATCTCGTCGCGGTTGCGAGAATCGAGGTTACCAGACGGTTCATCGGCCAACAGCACAGCGGGATTATTGATCAGCGCACGGGCAATCGAGACACGCTGCTGCTCGCCACCCGAGAGTTGCGAAGGCTTATGCTCCAAGCGGTCCGAAAGGCCCATCATGGTGAGCAGTTCGCGAGCACGCTCCTGCGCCTCCTTGCGATCACGGCCGGCAATCAACGCCGGAATGGCGACATTCTCCAGGGCCGAAAACTCGGGCAAGAGGTGGTGGAACTGAAAGACAAAACCAATGCGTTGGTTGCGAAAACGGGCCAGCGCACTCTCCGAAAGGGTACTTAATTGGTGGCCGTCGATCTCAATCTCACCCGCATCGGCACGCGAGAGCGTACCCATGATCTGCAACAAGGTCGTCTTACCGGCACCGCTGGCACCGACAATCGAGATCAACTCTCCCTTTTTCACCTCGAGCGAGATGCCCTTCAGCACCTCCAACTCACCAAAGCACTTGCGAATATTGGTTACCTTAATCATCCTTATAAGGCTGTTTGTTCGTAATAATTGTATAAATCGACCGTCTGGCGCGCTGCGGCTACATCATGCACACGCAGCACCGAGGCGCCCTGACGTAACAGTTCCCAATGCAGGGCCGTCGTTGCAGGCAACGCATCCGCCTTTTCGATGCCCAACACACGGGTCAGCATCGATTTGCGCGAGATCCCGACCAAAATGGGACATCCCAAATCGCCCAGACGCTTCAAGCCGGCCACCAGCTGATACTCCTGCTCCAACGCTTTGGCAAAGCCAAAACCCGGATCGAGCAACACCTGTTCGCGTTTCACACCCGCTTCGGCCATCCGTTCCAGCCGCTCTGCGAGCCAGCCGTGCACCTCCTCGACCACATCGTCATAGTGGGTCAGCTGCTGCATGGTCTGCGGCGTTCCACGCATGTGCATCGCCACATACTGCACCCCACGCTCGGCCACCAAGCTATAGATCGACTCGTCGTATTGACCTCCGGTTACGTCGTTAATCATCCCGACACCAAACTCTTCGATGGCACGTCGGGCCACCTCGCAGCGAAACGTATCAACCGAAATTTGCGGTGCAACACCCCGCTCACGACAGAGCTCCTCGCAGACCGAAAGCCCCTCCTTCAGGCGTGCCCACTCCTCCTCGAGCGTCACATCGGCTGCTCCCGGACGGGTCGAGTAACCCCCAAAATCGAGCAGGTCGGCACCCTCGTCAATCTGTCGGCCAATCAGCTCACGCAACGCCTCGCGACACGGCACAACCCCCGAACCCGTATAGAACGAGTCGGGCGTGCAGTTCACGATACCCATGACACGACGTAAAGTTTGTTCGGCCATTACAAGCGATTTTTAAAGCGAAAATCGAGCTCCTGGACCATTTGCTCCAGTTCCTCTTCGAAGATATTGACCAGCGCCACATCGGCTCTGTCGCGCAACGTATCATCATCCATCTGCGCAGCCATGCGACGCTCAATCTGCTCGCTATCAGCGCCATCGCGCAGCATGGCACGCTCCAAACGCAAACTCTTCGGCGCCAAGACGGCCACGACACGATCCAGGTGTTTATCCAGTCCTGCCTCATACAAAATGGCACTTTCAAGCACCACATAAGCACCCTCCTGCTCCTCGGCCCACCGCTCAAAGTCGGCAATAACGGCTGGATGAACCAACCCGTTGAGTGCCTCACGCGCCGCATCGTTGCCAAAAATCTGCTCGGCGAGGTAGCTCCGGTTCAGTACCCCATCCTGATAGCTTGCAGCGCCAAAGCGCGCCACAATCTGTGCCTTCAGCTCCACATCCTCGGCCATGAGGCGTTTGGCAGCTGCATCCGTATCATAAACAGCTACACCGCGTGCCGCAAAAAGACGACACACGGTGCTTTTTCCACTTCCGATTCCTCCGGTGATTCCAACCTTAAACATTACTCATTCCTCTTATTCAAAGGCGGAACATCGCCAATCGAAACAATCTTGATATCCGTACAGCGTACCGAAATGGCATTCTGCAACGATTGTGGCTCGACGATCAGCATACCATAGGTATCCTCGTCATACGAGATCTTGGTGCGCAACTCCGACAGCGGAATACGCAACACCTTATCGTGATAAACCCGATAGCCAAACAAATTGGTACCGACACCCTCCACCACGCAGCTAATCTTAAACTCGTTGCCCTCGATATTCAGACGCATCGTCTGATCGGTCGTATAGGTGTAGCTCAGTTTGGCAATATACCAAAGGATAAACGACGCGACCAGCAACATCACAAAAACAGGCGAAACGGTACGTCGGATCCAAGCGATCATCTTCTCCATATTGTGTAACCAAATATATATACAAAGGTATAAATTTAGTTTGACAAAAAAAAGCCCCGCGATCACTCGCGAGGCTTTTCTTATCGAAGTTGGAAAGATATTACTTCTGCAACTCCTTCTTCTTATCGGCACGGGTCATCAGACCATAAGCGATCGGCGTAGCCACGAAGATCGTAGCAGCCGTACCGATGCAGACACCCAGGATCAGTGCGAAGATGAAACCACGGATCGTCTCACCACCGAAGAGGAAGATAGCGATCAGGGTTACGAGCGTCGTAGCCGAGGTGTTGATCGTACGCGACAGGGTCGAGTTGATAGCCTTGTTCACGTTCTCAGCCAGCGTGCGCTTCGGATAGAGACCCAGGAACTCGCGGATACGGTCGAATACAACCACCGTATCGTTGATGGCGTAACCGATGATCGTCAGGATTGCTGCGATGAATGCCTGGTTAACCTCCAGGTTAAAGGGCAGCAGACCGTAGAAGATCGAGTAGATACCGATGATCATGAAGGCATTAACAGCCAGGGCCAGCGTAGCACCCGAAGCCCACTGCCAACGCTTGAATCGCAGCGTGATGTAGAGACCGATAGCGATCAGCGAGAAGATCACCGAGTAGATGGCGTTCCAGGTCGTATCCTTAGCAATCGAAGGACCGATCTTGTCGGCATTCAGAATACCGTTCTCGTCGGTCTGCGTATCGCGGAACTGCTCGAAGGTGATATCGTAGGTGTAGAGACCCTTCATAGCCTCGTAGAGGATCTGCTCTACCTCAGCCGTAGCCTCATCCGACGTATCGTCGAAACGGTACTGCGTCACGATGCGCATCTGGTTCTCACCACCGTACTGCTTCACCTCGTACGAAATCGAAGCAGCGTCAGCATCCTCAACCTGAGCAAACTGCTCGGCCAGGTTAGCACGTACCTGCTCAGCCTCAACAGCCTGGTCGAAACGTACTACATAAGCACGACCACCCGTAAACTCGGCACCCAGGTTCAGACCGCGAACAGCCAGCGAGATGCACGACAGACCCAGCACAACAGCTACAACGATGTAAGCCGTCTTGCGCTTCGAAAGGAAGTCGATCTTCGTGTTGCAGAGGAAGTTCTCCGACCAAGGACGCGAGAACGAAACCGAACCGAACTTAGCAGCAGCCCAGTCAATCAGCAGACGCGTAATAAATACAGCGGTAAATACCGAGGTGATGATACCAATAACGAGGGTCGTAGCGAAGCCCTGAACCGGACCCGTACCGAAGATGAAGAGGACGATACCGGTGATGATCATGGTCAGCTG
>JAFZFJ010000045.1 GCA_017555975.1 Alistipes sp.
ACGGAGCTCTTCGAGGCTCGTAACCCGTCGAACCCCGCAATCGTATCGGAGATCGATGGTGAGGTAACGTTCGGCAAGATCAAGCGTGGTAACCGCGAGATCGTCATCACGTCGAAGCAGGGTGATGTGAAGCGTTACCTGGTGCCCCTGTCGCGTCAGATTGTCGTACAGGAGAACGACTTCGTGAAGGCCGGTTCGCCCCTGTCGGATGGTGCAATCACCCCGACCGACATTCTGAACATCCTTGGTCCTACGCGTATCCAGGAGTACATCGTGAACGAGGTACAGGAGGTATACCGTATGCAGGGTGTAAAGATCAACGACAAGCACTTTGAGGTGATTGTTCGTCAGATGATGTCGAAGGTGAAGATCGAGGATCCGGGTGATACCCGCTTCTTCGAGGATCAGATTGTCGATAAGTGGGAGTTTATGGATGTAAACAACGAGCTTTACGACAAGGCTGTAGTAACCGATGCCGGCGACTCGACGACGTTGCAGCCGGGCCAGATTGTTTCGCTGCGTAAGCTGCGTGACGAGAACTCGAGCCTGAAGCGTCGCGACCAGAAGACGGTAACCGTTCGCGATATCGTTCCCGCAACCTCGACGCAGGTGCTGCAGGGTATTACCCGCGCTGCACTCCAGACCTCGAGCTTCATCTCGGCCGCTTCGTTCCAGGAGACGACCAAGGTGCTCAACGAGGCTGCGATCCAGGCCAAGGTCGATCCGCTGGTAAACCTGAAGGAGAACGTAATTTGCGGTCACCTGATCCCCGGTGGTACGGGTCTGCGCGAGTACGAGAGCCTTTCGGTTGGTGTAAAGGCCGATCTGGAGGCTATCCAGCAGGCACAGTAAGCCAATCGCTCTATATGAAAAAAAGCCGTTTCCCGAATGGGAACGGCTTTTTTTTAGTTGAAAGTTGAGAGTTGAAAGTTGAACTTTGCGATTGAGGCGAGAGCAGAGGTCGCTTGCGAACTTTGCCGAGCCGTAGCAACGTCGAGCTGCCGAAGGTTGGTCAACGATGAACGTTTTTTGTGGTTCTTTCAGCCGTGCAACAAAAATAGAGGGAGATAGCTTACCTGTGCTATCTCCCTCTTTTGTTGCGCTAACTCACCATGCGCTGGACCCTTTGGCCTCAGTAATAACTTTCAATTTTCAATTTTCAACTCGATTAGCATTGGTCGTGGTAACGTTTTGCCAGACCACCTTCCGATGTCTCTCGATAGAGGCTCGGCAGGTCGCGACCCGTCTCCTTCATGACGCGTACCACCTTGTCGAAGGTCACCAGGTGCTGGCCATCCGAGAGGGTGGCGTAGGTATTGGCGTCGAGGGCGCGAGCGGCTGCGATGGCGTTGCGCTCGATGCAGGGTACCTGTACAAGACCGCATACGGGGTCGCACGTCAGACCCAGGTGGTGCTCCAGACCCATCTCGGCAGCGTACTCGATCTGCGAGGGGGTGCCGCCAAAAAGCTGGCAGGCAGCAGCTGCTGCCATAGCACACGCTACGCCAATCTCGCCTTGGCAACCTACCTCGGCACCCGAAATCGACGAGTTGGTCTTCACCACATTACCAAACAGACCTGCCGTAGCCAGAGCACGGAGGATACGGATGCGCGTGAAGCTGCGCGAGGTGGCCAGGTGGTAGATGGCTGCGGGAATAACACCGCACGAACCGCACGTCGGGGCCGTTACGACCACACCGCCCGAGGCATTCTCCTCGGCAACGGCCAGTGCATAGGCGTAGATCAAGGCACGCGATGCGAGCGAACCGGTGTAGCTCTGCGCCTTCACGAAGTAGGTACTTGCCTTGCGAGCCACCTTCAGGCCGCCCGGCAGCACACCGTCGTTATTCAGACCACGCTGAATCGTGTCACACATGACCGTCCAGACGTTGTCGAGGAACTCCCAGATGCCCTTACCCTCGCAATCTTCCACAAACTCCCAGTAGGTCTTGCCTTCGCGCATGCAGTAGGCTTTGATCTCCTCGATGGTGGTGAAGGGGTAGATGTGGCGCTTGGCGACCGCCTTGGTCTCCTCGTTGG
>JAFZFJ010000046.1 GCA_017555975.1 Alistipes sp.
AACCAAGAGCCCTCACGAATAGCCCTTAGTCACCCTTAATAGCCTTTTTCTAATTTATGCTCTTACCTGAGCACCGCACTTCTGCTCAAACTGACGCTGCAGGTTCTGCATCACGCGCTCGATGGTCTTCTCGTCGAGCGTGCGGCTCTTATCCTCCAGGATGAAGCTCAAGGCGTAGGACTTCTTACCTGCGGGGAGCTTATCACCCTCGTAGACATCGAAGAGCGAAACACGCTTCAGCAGCTTACGCTCAGTAGCCAGCGCCACCTCACGCAGTGCCGAGAAGCTTACCGACTGATCCACCAAGAGTGCCAGGTCGCGCTTCACCTCGGGGAACTTCGAGAGCTCCTCGACCTGAATGCGGTGCTTCTTGGTCGACTTCACCAACAGGTCGAAGTTCATCTCCAGGAAATAGACATCCTGCTTCACATCGAACTGCTTGCGGATCTTGGCGCTCACCACGCCGATCGTAGCCAGCGGCTTGCCGTTGAGCTGCAGCTCCAGTGCCTCGCCGAAGAGATCGTTCTTCACCGACTCCGTCTTCAGCTGGTAGATATTCAGGCCAAAGCGGCGCAGGAGCTTCTCGACCATGGCTCGCAGCGTAAAGAAGGAGGCCTTCTGCGGCTTCGAGTCCCACGACTGGGGCGTAGCGACACCCGTCACACCGATCGCCAGGCGATACTCCTCGCTGTAGGCAGCCAGGTGGTTCTCCTCGTTGCGCTTCTCGGCGTCGTAGAAGTAGCAGTTACCGAACTCGTAGAGTTTCAGGTCGCCGTTCTTGTGGTTGATGTTCAGATTCATCGCCTCCAACATATTGAAGAGCAGCGTCTGACGCATCACATTCAGGTCGGCACTCAGCGGATTCATGATCTTTACGCAGTGCTCGGCCTTGTAGCTCTCCAAGTCCTCGTAGTAGGCAGCCTTCGTCAGCGAGTTGGACATGATCTCCGTATAGCCGCCGGCAGTCAGGAAGTCAGCCGCCAGGTTCATCAGCTTCGTGCGGTCGGGACGCGCTGCATAGGAGAGCGTCGAACGCACACGCGAGGGGATTTCCACATTGTTGTAACCATAGATGCGGAGGATATCCTCAATCAGGTCGGCCTCGCGCTGTACATCGACGCGGTAGGGGGGAACAGCCACGCTCAGCACGCCGTTCTCCTCGGCCTCGATCTTCACCTCCAAAGCGGCCAAAATGGCACGCACGGTCTCCTCGGGAATCTCCTTACCGATAAGCTGGTTCACGCGCTTGAACGAGAGCGTGAAACGGAAATCCTCGGCCGGAGTGGGGCAGATGTCGATGATCTCGCTGGCGATCTCACCACCGGCGAGCTCCTTCATCAGCAGAGCTGCACGCTTCACGGCATAGAGCTGCATATTGGGGTCGATACCGCGCTCGAAGCGGAACGACGAGTCGGTATTCAGGCCAAAACGCTTGGCCGTCTTGCGCACCCAAACGGGGTTGAAGTAGGCGCTCTCGAGGAAGACATTGGTCGTCGTATCGCTCACACCCGAGTCCAGACCACCAAAGACACCGGCGATACACATCGGACGCTCGGCCGAGCAGATCATCAGATCGTTCTTCGTCAGCTTGCGCTCCACACCGTCGAGCGTCACGAAGGGAGTTCCCTCCTCGCAGGTACGCACTACGATCTGGCCGCCCTCGATCTTATCGGCATCGAAAGCGTGCAGGGGCTGACCCAGCTCGAAGAGTACAAAGTTCGTGATATCGACCAGGTTGTTTTTCGGGTTGATGCCCGCAGCACGCAGGCAGTTCTGCATCCACTCGGGCGAAGGGCCGATCTTGCACCCCTTGACCGAGACACCCGCATAGCGCGGCGCTGCCTCGCTGTTCTCCACCGAGACACGGATCGGCAGGTCGTGGTTATCAACCGCAAAGGTCTCCACCGACGGGAGCTCATACTCCACAGCGTAGTTGTTCACCTTCAGGTAGGCTGCCAGGTCGCGTGCCACACCGATGTGCGAAG
>JAFZFJ010000047.1 GCA_017555975.1 Alistipes sp.
CTTACGTTCCACCGCGTGATTCCCGACTTCGTGATCCAGGGCGGTTGCCCCAGAGGTGACGGTACGGGTGGTCCGGGCTACCGCATCAAGTGCGAGACCTCGGCTCCGCGTCAGTACCACGACCGCGGTGTACTCTCGATGGCCCATGCCGGCAAGGATACGGGTGGTTCGCAGTTCTTCATCTGCCATAACCGTCAGAATACGCAGCACCTGGATGGCCGTCACACCTGTTTCGGTAAGGTGATCGAGGGTGTGGATGTGATTGACGACATCCGTCCGGGTGATAAGATTCTTTCGATTCGCATCATCGAGAAATAGCAGAGCCATGAAGCGACTGCTTTGTTTGGTGCTGGGCCTGGTGGCATTGACCGCTACGGCCCAGCGCCCGCATATCCCGACCCGTGGTGAGGTGGGTGCCGCCTGCCTTCCCGCCGAGATTGCGCCGATCGAGGCTCCGTTCTACATGCCTCAGCTCCAAAAACCGACCTTCCCCGACCGTGAGGTAAAGCTCTATCCCGACGCGGACGGAAAGATGCAAACGCGTCAGATTCAACAGGCTATCGATCGTATCTCGAAGCAGGGAGGTGGTCGTGTAACGCTCACGCAGGGCGACTGGTGGACGGGCCGCATCACCCTGAAAAGCAACGTCGAACTCCACACCGAAGAGGGGTGTACGGTGCGCTTTAGCGGCGAGGTGGAGGACTTCCTTCCGGTGGTCTTTACGACCAATGCCGGCGTGGAACTCTACTCGCTGGGTGCCTGCATCTATGCCAATGGTGCGGAGAATATTGCCCTGACGGGTAAGGGGCGCCTGATTGGTCCTGCGCAGGGTGGCTCGATTCGTGAGGGGCGTCCGCAGAACGATGGCGAGATTGATCCCGATACCCCGGTCGAGGAGCGTATCTTCGATGGTAAGAAGGGTCGCATGATTCAGCTTCCGACCTTCTTTGGCCCTATTAACTGCAAGAATGTCTACCTGGAGGGTGTCTCGTTCGAGCAGACCGCCTTCTGGAACGTGGCTCCTGTCTATTGCGAGAATGTGATTATTCGCGGTATCCGCATCTCGTCATTTGGTCAGCCGTGTGGCGACGGTGTCGATATCACCTGCTGCCGCTATGTGCTTGTGGAGTATGTGACGACCGATTGTGGCGATGATAACATTGCCGTCAAGGGTGGTCGCAATGAGTTTGGCTATCGCGTGAACCGCCCTTCGGAATCGATTGTCGTACGCCACTGCCTCGCCCTGCGCGGTATGGGTGGTCTGACCGTTGGTTCGGAGACGGGTGGTTGGTGTCGCAACCTCTATGCTCATGATTGCGTGTGCGATGGTACGCGCGTAGGTATTCGCCTCAAGACGCGCCGTCCGCGTGGTGGAGGCGGTGAAAACCTCTACTTTGAGCGCATTCGCCTCAAGACCGAAGCCGAGGCAATGGCTTGGGAGATGCTTGGCACGGCCAATTTTGTGGGTGGCCTGGCGTCGCGCCTGCCCGCTCCGCCTCTGACGCACCTCACCCCCTCGTTCCGCGGGGTGACCATCCGCGATGTGGAGGTGGAGGGTTGTCGCATGCTGGTCTATGTGCAGGGTATTCCCGAAAGCCCCGCCAAACATATCCTGATCGAGAATGTATGGGGTGATACGCGTCGCGATGAGGCAGTGTCGGCCTACGGCCACTACAAGCCCCAGCCGAAGCCCTATGTGATCGATATGGTCGATGCCGATGGCGTGATCTTGCGCAACTTCCAGGTCGAGACGGGCAAAAAGCAGATGCGCATTGTTGATGTACGCAACCTGCGCATGGAGCATATGCAGATTGACTGCTACGGCGAGGAGCTCGAGGTGGAACTCTCGGGCGACATGTTGGAGCATGTGAAGTTTGAGGGGTGCAACTTTCAATAAGGTTGCACCGTCATAAAACAAAAAGGGACTATCCGTTCGGACAGTCCCTTTTATTTTTTTTCTCTTTTCGGTTTAACCCAGGCCGCCCTCGGCTGCAAACTCCTCGACAGCCTCTTCATAGCGGCGGAGCGTTACCTCCATCGAGTCGAACGATTTACCACCGGCGGCATTTTTATGACCGCCACCGTTGAAGTATTTGCGGGCGAAAAGGTTGACGTCGACATTGCCACGCGAGCGCATCGAGATACGGATAAATCCGTTCTGCTCGATAAACATGGCGGTCATCTTCATCTTCTTGATTGTCAGCGGGTAATTTACGAACCCTTCGGAGTCTCCCTGCTGGAATCCGAAGCGGCGCATCTCTTGCTCGTTGAGCGACATGTAGGCCACGCGACCCCCGTGGATGAGGGTCATTTTGCGGTTGATGACATAGCCGAACAGACGGGCGCGACCGGTCGTGTAGGCGTTATAGACGTTGTTGTGGATGTCGGGAATGACGATGCCTCGCTCCAATAGCACCGCTACGGCGCGGAAGAGTTCGGGCGTAAGGTGCGAGAAGGCGAAATTGCCCGTGTCGGTCATCATGCCGACATAGAGCAGTTCGGCCATCTCCTTGGTGATGGCCTCCACACCCAACATTGCCTCAATAAGCTCGTAGACCAAAAAGCAGGTGCTCGAGGCGTCGGGGTAGGAGAAGATCAGGTCGAAGCCCTCCTCGGGGGAGAGGTGGTGGTCGATCAGCACGCGACGGGCGTGGCTATTCTCGCCGAGCGCGTCGCTCAGAATCTCGAGACGCGAGAGTGCGTTGAAATCGAGACAGAAGATCATGTCGGCCTCGCGAATGGCCTCCACGGCACGCGCCTCATCCAGCTTGAAGATGACCAAATCCTTGATGTGGGGCATCCAATTCAGGAAGTAGGGGTGGCGGTTCGGTACCAGCGAGGTGACCGTATGGCCCATGCTGCGCAACATCTCGGCCCAGGCGAGCGACGAGCCAATGGCGTCGCCATCCGGATTGGTGTGCGAAACGGTCACGATCTTCATCGGACGCTCTTTCAACCAACCCAGCAGTTGCTCAATATGTGCGCGTTGTAACTCCATAAGTTTCGCAAATATAGCATAAGCGGAGCGCAATACCAAATTTTTCGCTAAAAAAGCCTGTTCGGTTAAGCACCCCTGTGGTTACTCGGACTGTGTGGTTTTCTGCTTTTCGTAGGCGCGACACCAAGACTTGATGCCACACTTTTCGCAACGCGGTGCGCGTGCGATGCAGACGTAGCGTCCGTGCAGGATGAGCCAATGGTGGGCAATGGGCAACAGCTTGCCTGGGATATGTTTCGAGAGGGTCTTCTCGGTCTGGAGCGGCGTCTTCGAGTGGTAGGTCAGACCGATGCGCTCGGCGACGCGGAAGACGTGCGTGTCGACCGGCATCACCTCACGTTGCCAGAGTACGGCACCCAACACGTTGGCCGTCTTGCGCCCTACGCCCGGAAGTCGTTGCAACTGCTCCAGATCGTCGGGAACTTCGCCTCCGAACTCCTCAACCAACATGCGCGCAGCAGCGGCAAGGTGCTTGGCCTTGTTGTTCGGGTAGGAGATCGAGCGGATGTAGGGGAAGATCTCCTCAGCACTCACCTCGGCCATCTTTTGGGGTGTCGGAAAGGCCTCAAAGAGGGCCGGCGTGGTGAGGTTGACCCGCTTATCGGTGCATTGCGCCGAGAGGACCACAGCCACCAACAGCTGCCAGGGATTTTCGAAGTTCAGCTCGCTCTCGGCGACGGGCATTTCGCGCTGAAAATAGTCCAGGATGCTGTCGTATCGTTCTTGGAGGGTCATGGCTATAACTTTCTGAGTTTTGCGAATTTAGCAAGTAACGTTTTCTGGCCTGCAGAGGGGAAATCGACAATGAGTTTCCAGTCGCCCGAGGCCTGCTCGATGCGTAGAATCTCACCCCGTCCGAAGGTGGCATGCTCGACGCGATCGCCGGCATGGAAGGCACAATCGGCGGTGGGTGCTGCGCTGCCTATCTGCGGCGTGGTTGCGGCGGTGCGCACCAGACGGCGAGGCTCCTCCTTGAGGGTGTTGATCGCCTGCTCGACACGCGGTTCGAAGCGGGTCTGCATATTGGGGTAGCTGGTCGATTGCGTCTTGCGGTAGGGGTCGTTTTGGCGGGTGAAGCGTTGCACGCGGCTCGACTCACCATCTGCAGGGCGGGCGTTGTAATTGCCGTAGCCGCTGCGATTGCCATAGCCTCCCGATGTGGGGCTCTCCTGACGCTTCTGTTGGAAGCGGTAGTCGAAGCGGCGACGCAACTCGTCGATGGCTGTTGCTCCCTCCTCGCTCGGAGCGGGACGCTGACGTTCGGCTCGGAAATCTACCTCCGATTCGATGTATTGGGGGTCGATCTCGCGCAAGAAACAGCTCGGACGCGAGAACTCCATGTTGCCCCACTTGAAACGCATCTCGGCATAGGAGATCGTGGCGGCGCACTTGGCGCGCGTGATAGCGACATAGAAGAGTCGGCGCTCCTCCTCGATTCCTTCGGCTGACTCGGCGGCACGCATCGAGGGGAAGAGGTTCTCCTCCAGACCGACAATATAGACATATTTATACTCCAGACCCTTGGCCGAATGGACCGTCATCAGGGTCACTTTGTTCTGATCGTCGGGATCGTCCGAGTCCATGTCGGTCATCAACATCACCCCCTGCAGCCACTCCTCGATGGTGGCCTCCTCCTCGGCGGGACGCTCGTTGTTGCGGATCTCGGCATCAACACGCTCCTTGAACTCCTGCATCGAGTTCAGCAATTCCTCGATGTTCGAGAGTGCTGAGGCGTTCTCGGGCGAGTTGTCTTGGCGATAGAGTGCCAGGATGCCCGATTTTGAGGCGATCTCCATACCGAACTCGTAGAGTCCGAGGGTGGTGCGAGCGAGTGAAAGCGATCGAATCAGCTGAACAAACTCACTGACTTTACGCACAATAGCGCGCTGTACGGCATCCGTTACAGGCTCTTCGATGAGCTTGTCTACAGCCTCCCACATCGAACATTGGCGCGCAGTGGCAATTTGGGCAATGCGCTCGACGGTTGTGTCGCCGATACCGCGTGCGGGGTAGTTGACGATGCGCTTGAAGGCCTCGTCATCGCGCGGGTTGATCACCAGACGGATGTAGCCCATCAGGTCCTTGATCTCCTTGTGGTCGTAGAAAGACGAGCCCTTGTAGATGCGGTAGGGGATACCTCGGCGACGGAGGTTGTCCTCCAGCACGGCCGATTGGTTGTTTGTGCGGTAGAGAATCACCGCCTCCGACCATCGGTCGCCCGTCTCGCGAATCTTGTCGCGCAGCTCGCCTACCACCATTTCGGCCTCCTCGCGGTCGGTGTAGGCCTTCAGGATGCGGATCTTCTCGCCCTCCTCACCCTGCGAGAAGCAGGTCTTCTCCATCTGGCGCGAATTCTTCTTGATGATCGAATTGGCAGCGTTGACAATGGTGCGGGTCGAGCGGTAATTCTGCTCGAGCTTGAAGACCTGGGCTGCGGGGTAGTCGTTGCGGAACGAGAGGATGTTCTCGATCTTCGCGCCGCGGAACGAGTAGATCGACTGCGCATCGTCGCCCACCACACAGACCCTGCCGTGCAACTGCGAGAGGCGGCGAATGATGATGTACTGGGCGTAGTTCGTATCCTGGTACTCGTCCACGAGGATGTATTGGAACTGCTCCTGGTACTTGGCCAGCACTTCGGGGCAATCCTTCAGCAGGATGTTGGTCTGCAGCAACAGGTCGTCAAAGTCCATGGCGCCGTTGCGCTTGCAACGACGGCAGTACTCGGCATAGATGTTGCCGAACTCGGGAATCTGTGCCTGGCGGTCCTCGGTGGCGTAGATCGTCTTGGCGAGGTAGGCCCCCGGTGTGATAAGCGAGTTCTTGGCCATCGAGATGCGCGAAGCGATGACGTTGGGCTTGTACTTGTCGTCCGAGAGCTGCATCTCCTTGATGATGGTCTTCAGGAGGCTCTTTACGTCGTTCGGTTCGTAGATGGTGAACGAGGTGGGATAGCCGATGCGCTCGGCATTTTCACGCAGGATGCGCGAAAAGACAGAGTGGAACGTACCCATGCGGATGTAGCGACTTCCCTCGCCGACCATCTTTTCGATACGCTCGCGCATTTCGGCGGCCGCCTTGTTCGTAAAGGTGAGGGCCAGAATCTGCCAGGGTTTTACCCCCTGCTCGATCATGTAGGCGATGCGCGAGGTGAGCACGCGCGTCTTGCCCGAACCGGCACCGGCAATGATTAGCGACGGCGACTGAAAGTTCTCTACAGCAGCACGTTGCGCTGGGTTAAGGCCTGATAATATCTCGGATTGCATGTTTTTGATCAATTTTTGGAAAACAAAGATACGCTTTTCCGGATTAAAAATTAAGAATTGAAAATTAAAAATTGGAAAAAGGGCGAGGCCGGTGGGGCCACCGAAGATTCTGTCAAACTCAGTTTAACCTTCTTGACGGTTCTCCCCAACGGCCCCAGTCGCCTCAGTCGTCCCGGCTTAACCTTCAACCGCTCAACTTTATTTTGATTTTCTCCTATTTTTACAATAAATTTGCATTTTCGTACGTTTTACCTTGTAAAACGGCCTGAAAAGGCGACGCCAACGGCGGCGAAGAAACAAAACGTAGAGAAAAAACGATAAACAAAATAACAACAAAAATTAGAACTACTATGGCTGAAGTCATTAACATCAAAGAACTTAACGAGCGTATTGAGCGCGAATCGGTCTTTGTCGACACGCTGCGCCGCGAGATGGGCAAGGTGATCGTGGGTCAGCAGCATCTGGTTGATACGCTGCTCATTGGTCTGCTTTCGAACGGCCACATCCTGCTCGAGGGTGTGCCGGGTCTGGCCAAGACGCTGGCCATCACGACCCTGGCGAAGGCTGTCGATGCCAACTTCTCGCGTATTCAGTTTACCCCCGACCTCTTGCCGGCCGATCTGTTGGGTACGCTGATTTACTCGCAGAAGTCGGAGGACTTTATCGTCAAGAAGGGTCCCGTATTTGCCAACTTCGTCCTCGCGGATGAGATCAACCGTTCGCCGGCTAAGGTGCAGTCGGCTCTGCTGGAGGCGATGCAGGAGCGTCAGGTGACCATCGGCGATGAGACCTATCCGCTGCCCCAGCCCTTCCTGGTGCTGGCTACACAGAACCCCCTGGAGCAGGAGGGTACCTATCCGCTTCCTGAGGCCCAGGTGGACCGTTTTATGCTGAAGGCCAAAATCTCTTACCCCAAGAAGCAGGAGGAGCGCGACATCGTGCGCATGAACCTCTCGGGTGCCGGTATGCCTGAGGTGACGAAGGTGATTACGCCCGAGGATATCGTCAAGGCCCGCAAGGTGGTGGAGGATGTCTATATGGACGAGAAGATTGAGAAGTATATCGTTGATATCATCTTTGCTACGCGCGAACCGAAGGAGTACAACCTGGATCGTCTGCAGTCGCTCATCGCCTATGGCGGTTCGCCCCGTGCCTCGATTTCGCTTGCCAAGGCGGCTCGTGCCTACGCCTTCATCCGTCGTCGCGGTTATGTGATCCCCGAGGATGTGCGTGCTGTGTGCCACGACGTACTGCGCCACCGCATCGGTTTGACCTATGAGGCCGAGGCCGAGAACATCACCACCGAGGAGATTATCACCGATATTCTGAACAACGTAATTGTGCCCTAATGCGCGAGAACGAGAACGATATCTTAAAACGCGTTCGTAAGATCGAGATCAAGACCCGCGGTCTGTCGAACGAGATCTTTGCCGGAAAGTACCACACGGCTTTCCGAGGACGCGGTATGTCGTTTTCCGAGGTGAGAGAGTATCGTGCCGGTGATGATGTGCGCGATATCGACTGGAATGTGACGGCCCGCTCGTCGAAGCCCCATATCAAGGTCTATGAGGAGGAGCGCGAGTTGACGATGATGCTCTTGGTCGATGTTTCGGCTTCGGGCGAGTTCGGCTCTACGGCCCGCCTCAAGCGCAGCATGATGACCGAGATCGCTGCCGTGTTGGCCTTCTCGGCTGCGCAGAACAACGATAAGGTGGGTTGCATCTTCTTCTCGGATCGCGTGGAGAAGTTCATCCCCCCGAAGAAGGGTCGCAGCCACATCTTGACGATCATCCGCGAACTGATCGGGTTCGAGCCTGAGTCGCGTCGAACCTGCCTCTCGGAGCCGATTCGCTTCCTGACCAACGTCAATAAGAAGCGTTGTACGACCTTTATCCTCTCGGACTTTTTGGATTCGTCGAAGGATGCTGAGGCGCTCGACGATGCGCTGAAGATTGCACGTGGCAAGCACGACCTGGTGGGTATTCGCATCATTGACCCCCGCGAGCGGGAGCTGCCCGATGTGGGCATTGTCGAGTTGCGCGATGCCGAGACCGACCGCAAGGTGTGGGTCGACACTTCGTCGCGTCGCGTGCGTGAGCACTACGCCGAGGCGTGGGCACAGCGCAGCGAACAGATCCTCTCTACCCTGAAACACAACCGCATCGACACGGCCGAGGTGACCACCGACGGTGACTATGTGGCCGAACTGATTAAACTCTTCAAGCAACGATGAAACGCGCATTGTTCATAGTTCTGTTTGTCTTGCTGGGCTTCGTCTCCGCAGCACAAAACGACACTCCGACGGTTCGAGCCCGCATCGAGCCCGACAGCGTCTTTATTGGCGATCAATTCGATTTTGTGATCGAGGTGGAGAAGGACCTGGTGCAGACGGTGCTCTTCCCGGAGTTCACGCCCAAGGGCGAGAACCTCATCGAGTTGGTTGAGGTGATGCCCGTCGATACGCTGGAGCGTGATGGTCGTCGTCTGAAGGTGGCACAGCGCTATCGCCTGGCCGCATTCCACGAGGGTTTTATCCATATGGGGAAGCCCGGCGTGCTCTATGCCGATAAGAATATTGTCGATACCCTCTATGCAGCCGATTCGCTGGTGTTGCAGGTCGGAACTTTCCAAATTGACTCCACGTCGCAGTCGATCTACGACCTGAAGCCACAGCTGACACTGAAGTTTAAGCTGGCCGAGATTCGCGGATACCTGTTGTGGGGATTGCTCTTTGCCGTTCTGCTTGCAGCGGCCATCTATGGTCTGCACCGCTACCTGGAGGCGCGAGGTCGTCACCTGAAAGATCTCTTCAAGCCGGTGCCCCCTGAACCGCCCCATGTGGTGGCCATCAAGGCGCTTGAGGCCCTGCACTTCCAGAAACTCTGGCAGAACGACAAGCATAAGCTCTACTATTCGACCCTCACGGATATCCTGCGCACCTACATCGCTGGTCGTTGGGGTATCGGCGCCATGGAGATGACCTCGGACGAGATCATCGCTGCCATGCGTACGGTGGAGATTCCCGAGAAGAGCCGCATGGAGCTGACGGCCGTCCTGATGGATGCCGATTTGGTGAAGTTTGCCAAATTTACCCCTGAAGCCGAGCAGAACGAGTCGGATTACACGAAGGTCTATTACTTTGTAGAGGAGACCAAACCGGTTGAGGTGGATGCTGAAACGGAGGAAAACGAGTAACGAAGATGAAAAAAATCCTTATAACAACCCTTTTGTTGCTCGGCGCACTGCCGCTTGTGGCGCAACAGCTGCCCGAGCGCAGCGAGGTGCGTCGTGGTAATCGCCAATTCAACAAGGGCAACTACGAGCATAGCTCGGAGCGCTATCGCAACGCCTTGATGGCCGATTCGCTTAACTTCGAGGCACGCTACAACCTCGGCAATGCCGAGTATAAGATGGAGCGCTACGAGGCTTCGGAGCAGACCCTGTTGCGGGCTGCGGCCGACTCGCTGCGCAGCAACGAGGAGCGCGCCATGGCCTTCTACAACTTAGGCAATGCGCAGTTCAAGCAGCAGAAACTCAAGGAGGCCTTGCAGAGCTACAAGAATTCGCTCCTGTTGAACCCTTCAGATATGGAGGCCAAGTACAACTACGCCTATACGAAGAAGCTCTTGGAGGATCAGCAGCAGGATGGTGGCGGTGGTGATAATAACCAGGATCAAAATCAGGATCAGAACCAAAACCAGGATCAGCAACAACAGGGCCAAAACGACCAGCAGCAGAACAAAGACCAAAATCAGGATCAACAGCAAAATCCCGATAATGGTGATCAAAAACCGCAGAACGAGAAGCCCCAGGGTCAGCAACCCCAGCCTCAGCAAGGCATCTCCGAGCAGGAGCAACAGCAGATCCTTGATGCCATCCAGGCACAGGAAGATCGCACCCAGGAGAAGCTGAAAGAGAAGCAGGGGGTTATTATCCGCGGCACCAAAAACTGGTAATTCTTTTTGTAATTAAAAATTAAAAATTAAAAATTAAGAATTGGTTTGAGGGAGGAGAATATCATAAAGCAGAAAAGCTTTGATTTTGCTGTTCAGGTAGTGGGCTTGTACAAATCGATTGTCGGACAGCATCAAGAGTATGTTTTGTCCAGACAGTTGCTTAAAAGCGGAACAAGCATTGGTGCAAATGTCTGTGAGGCAATCTTTGCACAAAGCCGTAAGGATTTTGTGTCAAAGATGAACATTGCATTAAAGGAGTCGTATGAGACGGAGTATTGGTTGGAATTATTGTATGGGACGGATATGTTGGAGAGCATCAGTATCTGAGTGTTGTGTCACAGTTCCGAGAATTGACTAATATATTGGCTGCAATTGTGAAAACATCCAAAGTTGATGTGCAGGATCTTTAGCCTGACCAATAATTCTTAATTCTTAATTTTTAATTCTTAATTTGTAAATGCATTTTCATTCGCCATATTATTTGTGGCTCTTGCTCTTGCTTGTGCCGATCGTAGGATACTACGTGTGGCGCACGATGCAGGGTGGAGCAGCCATCCAGTTCTCGAGTGTGAAGGGGCTCTTGAAGGCTCCCCGCACTTGGCGATACTACCTGCGTCACCTGCCGTTTGTGTTGCGCACGGCCGCCTTTGCGATGCTGATTGTGGCTCTGGCACGTCCGCAGGACGTGGAGCGTCTCTCGCACAGCGATACGGAGGGTATCGATATCATGCTCTCAATCGACGTCAGTGGCTCGATGTTGGCTCGCGACTTCAAGCCCGACCGCCTGACCGCCGCCAAGGAGGTGGCCGGTGCCTTTGTGGCCGATCGCTATGGAGACCGCATCGGTTTGGTGGCCTTTGCCGGTGAGGCCTTCACGCAGTCGCCCCTGACCACCGACCAAGGCACGTTGCAGACCCTGCTGAGTCGCATTCGCAGTGGCCTGATCGAGGATGGTACGGCCATCGGCAATGGTTTGGCCACGGCCATCAACCGCCTGCGTGAGAGCGAAGCCAAGTCGAAGGTCATTATCCTCTTGACCGATGGTGTGAACAACCGCGGTGAGATTGCCCCCATGACGGCGGCCGAGATCGCCCAGGCGCAGGGTATCCGCGTCTATACGATTGGTGTCGGCACGGAGGGTATGGCTCCCTATCCGGCGATCGACATGTTTGGCCAGATGACCTTCGTGCAGCAAAAGGTCGAGATCGACGAAAAGACCCTCTCGGCCATCGCCTCTCAGACCGGTGGTCGCTACTTCCGCGCTACGGATAAGGAGAAGCTGAAGGCCATCTACGACGAGATCAACGAACTCGAAAAGACGAAGGTCGAGGTCTCGGAGCGCGTTATCTATCACGAATTATTCCTGCAGTGGGTGTTGGGTGCTTTGGCGCTTTTGGTGGCCGAGTTCCTCCTCGCTACGCTGCTCTTAAAACGAATTCCGTAAGCTATGTTTCGATTTGCCCATCCGCAGCTCTTGTGGCTCCTGGTGCTTATTCCGTTCTTGGCCCTGCTCTTTGTGGTGGCCCTGCAACTGCGTCGTCGCCGTCTGGCTCGCTTTGGTACGCTGACGACACTCGAGGAGCTGATGCCCGACGTATCGAACGGCCGTGTTGTGTTGAAATTCCTGCTTTTCGAGAGTGCCCTCTTCTTCTTGGTCTTGGCGGCAGCGCGCCCGCAGTTTGGCTCGAAACTTTCGGAGGAGAAGTCCGAGGGTATCGAGATGATGCTCGTGGTCGATGTCTCGAATTCGATGTTGGCTGAGGACTTCGCTCCCAACCGTCTCGAGCGCACGAAGTATGCCATCAGCAAGCTCTTCGAGGGGATGAAGCAGGATCGTGTCGGCTTGGTGGTCTTTGCCGGCGAACCAAAGGTTCAGCTCCCGATCACCTCCGACTACCGCATGGCCAAGGCCTTTGCTCAGAAGATCGACCCCTCGCTGGTTAGCGTGCAGGGTACGGCTGTCGGTAAGGCGCTTGAGCAGGCGCTCCTCTCCTTCTCGGGTGAGACCCTCGAGGAGGGTAATCGCCACAGCCGCGTCATTGTCCTCATTACTGATGGCGAGAACCACGAAGATGATGCTATCGCCGTGGCCGAGCGTGCCGCCGAGTTGGGTATCCGCATCTACACCATCGGTATCGGTACCCCCGAGGGTGCTCCCATCAGCATCGGGGGTGACTTCATACGCGACGAGCAGGGCGAGATGGTGGTGTCTAAACTCAACGAGGAGATGCTCCGCCAAATTGCCGATATCACCGATGGCCTCTATGTGCGTTCGTCGCTTCAATCGATTGGTCTTGAGGAGATTGTAGACAGCATTGAGGCTATGGAGAAGACCGAACTCTCTACCGTCCGTTTCGAAGAGTACAACGAACAATACCCCCTTCTGGTAGCCATTGCGTTAGCTCTTCTGCTGATCGAATTTCTGCTCCTCGACCGCCGAAATCCGGTGTTGAAACACTTGAATATCTTCCGCGAATAGCGTTTTCGATTTTATAGGGCATATTTGTATATGCTCGTGTCGGTTTTTGGTGTCGATATGAGTGCGCAGGGCGTTGAATTTGCCGTTTTTTCGTTGTTGAAGGATTCTCGGTTGATCCATTTTCAAACAAAGCGTCATGGCGGAGTCTCTACTGGGGTATACAACAGCCTCAACGCTGGTTTCTCCGTTGGCGATTCGTATGAGAATGTCATGCGAAATAGACAACTAATCGCATCGGCAGTGGGTAAAGACCTGTCTTCTTTTGTCTTTTGTAGGCAAATTCATGGCAATAATGTAGTTTGTGTGACAAAGGCTGATAAGGGGCGCGGTGTCGATTTTTTGCGTCATGATATCATACAAGATGCCGATGCAATGATTACAAATGAGTCGGGATTGGTTTTGTGTGTAAAAACGGCCGATTGTATCCCCGTATTTTTGTATGCTCCCGAAACGCTTGTTGTCGGCATCGTTCATGCTGGATGGCGAGGCGTTTCAATGTGTGTTGTTGAAAAAGCCGTTCGACAGATGATAGCAGGTTATGGTGTTGACGGGTCGGAAATTTTGGCTGTTCTCGGTGTAGGATGCGGTGTGTGCTGTTATGAAGTAGGAGCAGAAGTGGCGAATCTCTTTCCGTCTGATTATGTATATGGCAACGGAGCCATTGTTCATTTGGATTTGAAAAATATCATTCGGGAACAGTTGATGCGTAGCGGGGTACTCCCATCCAATATAGAAGTTTCTGAGGTCTGTTCAATTTGTCATTCGGATTCCTTTTTCTCGGCAAGGGCGCAGCGAGGAGTTGTTGGTTATGGCCTTGCCGGAATAGGCTTGCTGTAATCTTTTGCAAAGTAATCACTTTGCTCCACCAACTGAAAATTGTTGCGAGTGAGTAGGGAGATGATGGCCTGATTTTGTGCCGAACAACAAGTTTCAATCGTTGCATGTGGGTATAAACTTATAATGGCTGCAAGAAACCAAGTGCCAACACCTTGTCGTCGAACCGAAGCGTCGATGAAAAAATAATCGAGTGTATATAGCGGCATTCCCGTTAATCCGTGCATATGGCGTGGATAAGTTAAAATCGCCAGGGCAATGATTGTGTGCTGGGCTGTTGTCGCCTGAAAAATGATGCTTTCCGATTTTTTTAACCGATTCTTCCACCAGGCTGCGTAGTATTGATTTAATGTGTGCGCATCTATGTGTGGGTGGTGGTATCTTTCGCTTGATTGATGAGCTTGTAATATCGATAGCACCTCCCTAGTTGCCTCATTGACTTTTGTTATTGTATAGTTGTAGTCGGGTAATGCAAGAGGTTCGTCTTGAGCACGTGAGTTATGTATGAATCTAGAAGCGGTATAATAATGATGATAGCCGGACATCTCAAAAGCACGCCGGACATAAGGGGTAGTGTTGCATTTCAGTCGAAGAACACCTTTCGTTCCATTCATATGTCGGTCAATCAATTCCGCTGTGAAGAGATCAGACGAACCCAAGAAATACCAGTGGCAATAATAAAAATCTTTTGAGGGGGAAAGTTTTGAAAGTTCTTCGTCCTTTTGTATAACGCCCACAGAGTTAAGCGAGGAGTCCATAGCAGAAGTTGCTATGCAATCCCCTCCATGCACTGTGGCCTTTCTAATAGCGTTCAATACCCATCGAGCCAACGTGTCAAGCGGTAGCCAAATTGCTTTGGCGTATTCTGATTGCCGAAAGTATTGAATCAGGAAGGCGTAAAGGGCGCTATCGTTTGGCCGACTAATTGACATTCTTGCAAAAGTGTGCGTTTTCGATGTCGAAAGTGGCAGGATATTGTTTGCGTTGGTCACAGAGTAGCGCAATGTACTCTTGCGGATAAATCGCATTACTCTCTATTTGCTTGTATCGGAAATAAATATCCAATATGGCGGCCTCGTGGATAGAGAACTGCATGGCAAACATTTGTCGATAGAGTTTGGTTTGCGGGTTGGGTGTATCGCCCTCTAAAGAGAGGAACACATCGACAAGGTTAAAGTAGTTGGAAAGTCGTTGCAAATTACCTTTATAGAGGTCCGGAAGCGTGGGGAACTCTTTTTCGTTTTCATATTTTGCGAAGACAAAGCAGGCGGGCGGTATGCGCTTTTCGACGAAATTTTTATTGAGTTGCATCAACTCACGGGTAAAAGAGGCCAAGTCGAGTTGGGTGTGTTCCGGCCCAATCTTGGCGCGGATACCGTCAATGAGTTTACTATCGTCTTTGCCGGTGCAACCGCTCATGAAAATTTTAATCGTAATATAGGCGGCAATGGATGTATGGGCCGAATCGCGTAAGTAGGGGTATTTGGTCACCAATTGCACATAGATGCTCTTTAATTCGTAGAACATAAAGTGAAATGCGGAATGGCCCTGTAAGTTCGCTCCGATTTTGACTGCGTTGATAGTATCTCTATGCGTATCCATCAACTTGGTGTAGTTGGCAATGGTGCGTTCGGTTTTAATATCTTCGCGATGAATCTCGTTCGCTTGTTTTTGGATGATAAAGGCTGCAAAGGTTAGAATACTGCCCAATGCCGAAATAATGATGGCCAGCAACGAGATTTTTACACTCTTGGCATCAATGATGGAGGCGACGTAGTCACCGCTGTAACTTCTTTCGGTAATCAATGAGGGGACATTGTACACCTCCGATAGTGAATCTTCATAAAAAAGAATATCGTTCATGAAAATAATGACGATATAAAAGAAAATACCGATAAGGATGGCTACGAGGATGTATCCGATGTTTTTCTTCATGAGCGGTGAGTAGTTTAGTTATTCACAAAGGTATAAAGTTTTTGTGATATAACAAATGTTCCTTCCCAACTCTATATTTTGACAAGGCGGACTTATTGCGTTCGAAGAACGCGAAAAAACGTAGAGATGGGCGAAAAGGCGTGCTTTTTTGCCCATCTCTACTTTTTTCTTTATCTTTGTCCCCGCAGGTCCGCCTTGTCGCTGCCGACCTTCGGGTCGGGGGAGGAAAGTCCGGGCAACATAGAGCACCACGCAGGTTAACGGCCTGATGGGCGTGAGCTTATGGCAAGTGTAACAGAAAATAACCGCCCCGTTGGGAGATCCGTCGGATCATCTGCGACGAGGTAAGGGTGAAAAGGCGGGGTAAGAGCCCACCGCGAGGGCAGCAATGTCACTCGGTCAGTACATCCCGTGGGTTGCAAGACCATGTATACCGACAATTAAGGGTTGCTCGCCCGATGTCGGGGGGTAGGTTGCTAGAGGCGGTGTGAGAGCATCGTCGTAGATACATGACAGGGGGCCGCGAAGGATGGGGCGATGTTTGGTCGTGCCTTCCGCGTAGCGGCAACAGAACCCGGCTTATAGGATCTGCAGTCTAAAAGCGCTTCTCGTCGAGAGGCGCTTTTTTCTTTAGATTTTTTTCGTACCTTTGGGGTAAACCTGAACAATAACAACCGCTATGAAGAACCTTTACACTTTTTTTGCATGCGCGCTTGTGGCGCTGTTGGTGGGCTGTGCTCTCCCCGAATCGGGTCCGACGGCCACCTACACGAATCCCATCTTAGGGGGTGACTATCCCGACCCAACCATCATGCGCGAGGGTAACGACTACTACATGACCCACTCGGCCTTCGACTATCAGCCGGGTTTGACGGTCTTCCACTCGACCGACCTGGTGAACTGGGAGCCGATCAGCTATGCCCTGAAGACCTACCTGGGCTCGGTCTGGGCCCCCGACATCTGTAAATATGAGGATAAGTATTACATCTACTTCACGGTAGCCCATCCCAAGGGTCGCATGAACTTTGTCACCTGGGCCGAGTCGCCCTATGGTCCGTGGAGCGATCCGATTGATCTGAAGGTGGGCAACATCGACCCCTGCCACGTGGTGGGTGAGGATGGCTCGCGTTGGCTCTTTATGTCGGCCGGCAAACGTGTCCGTTTGACGGACGACGGTTTGGCCATTCTGCCCGAAACGATGGAGACGGTCTATGCGGGTTGGCAGTATCCTGAGGAGTGGCTCACCGAGGGCATGTGCCTCGAAGGACCGAAGCTGCGCAAGATCGGAGAGTATTACTACTACCTCAATGCCGAGGGTGGCACGGCAGGTCCTCCGACGAGCCACATGGTGGTTGTGGCCCGCTCGAAGTCGATCCATGGTCCGTGGGAGGATTCGCCCTTCAACCCCCTGGTGCACACCTACGATGCTGCCGAGCGTTGGTGGTCGAAGGGCCACGGCTCGCTGATCGATACCCCCGAGGGAGATTGGTGGGTGGTCTATCATGCCTATGAGAACGGCTTTACGAACCTGGGTCGTCAGACCCTGATGGAGCCCGTCGTGTTGGGTGAGGATGGTTGGTTCCACCCCGTGGTGAAGGATGTGGCCGAGCCGATCGTAGCTCCGCTGCCACTGAATGAGCAGGTAGATCGCAAGGCCTACCTTGGTGAGTTCCGCCTGGGCTATGAGTGGAAGTTCTATAAGGCGTTTGATCCCGAGCGTGTGTCGGTCGAGGAGGGCGTTTTGACCCTGCAAGGCAAGGGTACGCGTGCGGCCGATTCCTCCCCCATGATGTTTGTGGCCGGTGAGCATGCCTACGAAATCGAGGCCGAGATCGAACTTCACGGCGATGTGACGGCGGGTCTGCTATTGGTCTATAATAGCGATTTCTTCCAGGGTACGGGCTTCAATAAGGAGCGCCGTATGCGCTACCGCAAGGGTGGCGAGTCGGGTCGTGGTAAGTCGGCCGAGAAGATGTGGCTGCGCCTGAGAAACGACCACCACATCGTCACGGGTGAGTACAGCTTCGATGGTGTGAACTGGGAGCGCGAGACGTGGGGTATGATGATTAACGGCTATGATCACAACACCCTTTATGAGTTCCAGAGTGTCCTGCCGGGTGTCTTCTGCGCCGGTAAGGGTTATGCGACCTTTAAGAACTTTAAGTATCGCTCGTTAGAGTAATTTGAGCGGCCTTTCGGTTGTTCTAAGGGCAACTAAAGGAGACTAAGGGGCATTCAGGTAGAGC
>JAFZFJ010000048.1 GCA_017555975.1 Alistipes sp.
GAAGACCCCTCGCAGCCGATCGAGCGTCGCGTGGAGGATCTCTTGCAGCAGATGACCCTCGAGGAGAAGACTGCACAAATGGCCACTCTCTACGGTAGCGGACGCGTGCTGAAAGAGCCGATGCCCACAGCGGCTTGGCATCATGAGGTGTGGAAAGACGGCATTGGCAATATCGACGAGCAACACAATGGCCTGGGTAAATTCCACTCGGCCTACTCCTTCCCCTATGCCCATTCGGTCGAAGCGCGCCATGCTGTGCAGCGCTGGTTTGTCGAGGAGACTCGCCTGGGTATTCCGGTTGATTTTACAAACGAAGGCATTCGCGGACTCTGTCACGATCGCGCCACGGCTTTTCCGTCTCAAAGCGCCCAAGGGGCTACCTGGAATCGCCAACTGATCGGCCAAATTGCCCGTGCTGAGGCTGCAGAAGCTCGCGCGTTGGGTTATACGAATATCTATGCCCCGATTTTGGATTTGGCGCAAGATCCTCGTTGGGGACGCGTGGTAGAGTGCTACGGTGAGGAGCCCTATCTGGTTTCGGAGCTGGGACGCGAGATGATTCAGGGGCTACAGGAGGCGGGCCTGGTGGCTACGCCCAAACACTTTGGCGTCTACAGCATCCCCGTGGGTGGTCGCGATGGTGACACGCGTACCGATCCGAAGGTCGCACCCCGCGAGATGCATACGCTCTATCTCGAACCCTTCCGTGTCGCCTTCCAGGAGGCGGGAGCACTGGGCGTCATGAGCTCCTACAACGACTACGACGGCATTCCCGTCACAGGAAACCCCTATTTTCTGACCCATTTGTTGCGTGAAGAGTGGGGCTTTCGAGGTTATGTGGTCTCAGATAGCGAGGCGGTGGAGTACATCAAGACCAAGCACCGCATTGTGGAGCGCGACGAGGAGATGGTGGCCGAGGCGGTCAATGCAGGTTTGAACGTGCGCACAAATTTCACCCCACCGGCCGATTTTATCTTTCCGTTGCGTCGTGCTGTTGCCGAGGGGCTCGCTTCGGAAGCAACGATTGACAGCCGCGTGCGCGATATCCTACGCGTAAAATTCGGCTTGGGGCTTTTCGATAACCCTTATGTGGGCGACGGTGCTACTGCCGAGCAGGTGGTGCATTCCGAGGCGCATCAAGTTTTAGCGCTCGAAGCGGCTCGCCAAGCGCTTGTCTTGCTCAAAAACGAGGGTGCACTCTTACCCTTACAAGATACACTGAAATCGTTGGCTGTTATCGGGCCGAATGCCGATGAGGTTAAGGATCTGATCTGCCGTTATGGTCCTGCCAATCCGCCCATCGTTACCCCGCTGGAGGGGCTACGCCGCAGACTTCCGAATACCGAAATTCACTACGCAAAGGGATGCAACATTGTCGATGAGCATTACCCCGAGAGCGAGATTTTGGAGTTTCCGCTCACGGCCGACGAGCAACGTCTGATTGACGAGGCGGTGCATACGGCCGAGCTGTCGGAGGTGGCCATTCTGGTATTGGGAGGCTCAGAGCGAACCGTCAAAGAGAGTCGTTCGCGTACCGACCTGCGGCTGTCGGGCCATCAGGAGCGATTGCTCAAAGCGGTCGTTGCAACCGGAAAACCTGTGGTGCTGGTGTTGGTGGATGGTCGTGCTGCTGCCATCAACTACGCGCAGGCTACGGTACCGGCCATTCTGCACGCCTGGTTTGGTGGCGAAAAGATGGGATTGGCAATTGCCGAGGTGCTCTTTGGCGACTATAATCCGGGTGGAAAATTGGCTGTCACCTTCCCTAAAAGTGTCGGCCAACTCCCCTACGCCTTCCCCTTTAAGCCCGGCGCGGATGTCGCAAGCGAAAGCTCGATATCGGGTGCGCTCTACCCCTTTGGTTATGGATTGAGCTACACTACCTTTGCTTATAGCGATCTGCAGATCAGCCAAAAGCAGATTCACGTAGGCGAAAAGATTGAGGTGCGCTGCACGATTACCAATACGGGCGATCGTACGGGCGATGAGGTGGTGCAACTCTATCTGAACGATTGCTACAGCAGTGTAACGACCTATACGCAGGTGCTGCGTGGCTTTGAGCGCATCACGCTCGCCCCCAAAGAGAGTCGTGAGGTGCTTTTCGAACTCGATGCGCACGACATGGGGCTTTGGAATCGTGAGAATCGCTTTGTGGTTGAGCCGGGATGTTTCGAGGTGCAGGTGGGCGCTTCGTCCAAAGATATTCGACTGCGGGGCGAATTTGAGGTCGTTGAACTGTAACAGATGAAACACAACAAAGGGATCTTCAATCCAGATCCCTTTATTTTTACATCATCTCCTCGTAACCATACGC
>JAFZFJ010000049.1 GCA_017555975.1 Alistipes sp.
ATCGAGGTACAACCCGTAGCGTTAGCAACCATCATCTTGTCACCGAAGAGCTGCGTGATAGCCTTGATGTAGGGGGTCTCACCGCAACCGGCGCAAGCGCCCGAGAACTCGAACAGCGGCTGAGCGAACTGCAGGTTCTTCACCGACTTGGTCTTATCAACAACCTCCTTATAGCCGACCGTCTTGATCACCTTCTCCCAGTTCTCAGCCTGAGCCATCTGGCTGTCAAGCGGCTTCATAACCAGAGCCTTCGTCTTCGAGGGGCAAGCGTCCACACAGTTGTTGCAACCCGTACAATCGAGCGGCGACACCTGGATGCGGAACTTGTAGGCCTTCGTCTCGCCCAAGCCCTGCTTGAACTCCAGACCCGTAGCAGCAGCCTCCTCATCCGTAGCCAGGAAGGGACGGATAGCAGCGTGCGGGCAGACATAAGCACACTGGTTACACTGGATACAGTTATCCATTACCCACTCGGGAACATTTACGGCGATACCACGCTTCTCCCAAGCTGCCGTACCGTTCTCCCACGTACCGTCCTCACGACCGGCGAAGGTCGAAACGGGCAGATCATCACCCTTCAGAGCGTTGATCGGATCAACGATCTTCTGAACAAACTCCGGACGAGCGCTATCCACCTTAGCGGCAGCAGCCTTCACCTCGATGTTTGCCCACTCTGCGGGAACCTCTACCTTCTCAACAGCCGAACCACCGGCGTCAACAGCAGCGTAGTTCATGTTCACGATATCCTCACCCTTCTTACCGTAGGACTTCAGGATGGCGTGCTTCATCTCCTCAACTGCCTTCTCGAACGGAATCACATCAGCAATCTTGAAGAAGGCCGACTGCATGATCGTATTCGTACGCGAACCCAGACCCAGCTCGGCAGCGATCTTCGTAGCATTGATGATGTAGAAGTTGATGTTATTCTTAGCCAGATAAACCTTCATGTGGTCGGGCAGCGTGCGGCAGGTCGTCTCGGCGTCATGCGTCGAGTTCAGCAGGAACGAACCTCCCTTCTTCAGACCCTTCAGTACATCATACTTATCTACATACGACGGAACGTGGCAAGCCACAAAGTCGGGCGTCGTAACCAGGTAAGGCGACGTGATCGGGTTGTCACCAAAGCGCAGGTGCGACGAGGTGTAACCACCCGACTTCTTCGAGTCATACGAGAAGTAAGCCTGGCAATACTTATTGGTCGAACCACCGATAATCTTGATCGAGTTCTTATTGGCACCTACCGTACCGTCGGCACCCAGACCGAAGAACAGACCCTCGAACGTACCGGGCTTAGCCATCGAGATCTCCTCACCTACGGGCAGCGAGAGGTTCGTTACATCGTCTACGATACCTACCGTGAAGTGATCCTTCGGCTCGGCCTTCTCCAGGTTCTCGAATACGGCCAGCATCTGGGCGGGCGTCGTATCCTTCGACGAGAGACCGTAGCGACCACCGATGATCTGCGGCTGGTTCTTCTTGCCATAGAACATCGACTTCACGTCCATGTAGAGCGGCTCACCCTCGGCACCGGGCTCCTTCGTGCGATCCAGCACGCAAACCTTCTTAACCGAAGCGGGAACTACGTTGAAGAAATACTTCTCCGAGAAGGGACGATAGAGGTGTACGGTGATAAGACCCACCTTCTTGCCCTGAGCACGCAGGTAATCAACCGTCTCCTTGATGGTCTCGGTAACCGAACCCATGGCAACAACCACGTTCTCAGCCTCGGGATCACCGTAGTAAACGAACGGAGCATACTCACGACCCGTGATGGCCGAAATCTCCTTCATCGTCTCAGCAACCATATCGGGCACTGCATCGTAGAACTTGTTGCAAGCCTCACGTGCCTGGAAGTAGATATCGGGGTTCTGAGCCGTACCACGCGTTACGGGGTGCTCGGGGTTCAGCGCAGCAGCGCGGAACTTCTTGAGTGCTTCGCGATCGAGCATAGCCGTCAGCTTAGCCTCGTCGATGAGCTCTACCTTCTGAATCTCGTGCGAGGTGCGGAAGCCATCGAAGAAGTGCAGGAACGGAATACGAGCCTTGAGGGCTACTACGTGAGCAACACCTGCGAGGTCCATAACCTCCTGTACCGACGAGGTGGCCAGCATTGCAAAACCGGTCTGACGAGCGGCCATCACATCCTGGTGGTCACCAAAGATCGAAAGAGCGTGCGAAGCCAATGCACGAGCCGACACATGGAATACGCCCGGGAGCAACTCACCGGCGATCTTGTACATGTTCGGGATCATCAGCAACAGACCCTGCGAAGCGGTGAAGGTCGAGGTCAAAGCACCCGACTGCAACGATCCGTGTACGGCACCGGCAGCACCGGCCTCCGACTGCATCTCAACCACCTTAACGGTCTCACCGAAGATGTTCTTGCGACCCTGCGCAGCCCACTCGTCCACGTACTCAGCCATGGTCGACGACGGGGTGATGGGATAGATAGCAGCAACCTCCGAGAACATGTAAGCCACGTGAGCTGCAGCGTAATTACCATCACAAGTGATAAATTTCTTTTCTGCCATTTTTTTGAAAAATTTAAGAGATTTATGTGTGTTTTAAGTCTTTTACTCGCGAAAACACATTATAAGCGTTACAAAGTTAATAAAACAGGATGAAAAAAACAACCCCTCCGACCCACAAATTTCGGATCAGAGGGGAATATTTTTAGCCAATTCGGTCACTTTGAGGTTGCGAAAAACGACACAACCCAAAAGCATCTATCGTACCAAATCCAAACGAATCACCTGCGCTGCGTCCGATGGATAACGTCCGTTTTGAGGAATCGTAAGGCGTAACGCATCCGCACGCTGCTCGAAGGCACAATCGTAATTCTTCTTCACCGAGAGCAACGTAGCACGCTCCACACGGCGACCATCGAGCAATTG
>JAFZFJ010000050.1 GCA_017555975.1 Alistipes sp.
CGGTTACCTCTGCTTCCTCTTTGCCGCCTTTGCCGCACTGCGTCTGGCGAAGTTCAACATCGACGAGGAGCAACACACCGAGTTCCGCGGTCTGCCTACGCCGGCCGCCACGCTCTTTGTTGTGGCAATGGGTTGGTCGGTCGAGCAGGGTGGCCTGATGGCGAATATGAATACTTGTTGTGTGCTGATTATCACTGCGGTATTGGCCGTAGCGATGGTGTCGAATATCCCGATGTTCTCGCTCAAGTTTAAGGGCTTCGGTTGGAAGGGTAACGAGTTGCGTTACCTCTTTATGCTCTTCTCGTTGGCGTTGCTCGTGATTTTTGGCGTGGAAGCCTTCCAGCTGATTATCGGTCTCTATATCGTGATTTCGACCACGATGGCGGCGGTAAATCGCTCGAAGTCATAAGTTTTTGGAGTTTTGAAAATTTTTTATTAACTTTGCCCCCGCTTTTTGCGCTGATTTAGAGTGATGTTGCGAAAATTGGATATACGCTGGATGTTGACGGTCTGCCTTTTGGTGGTGGGCTGTGGCTCTGTTTTTGCGCAGGGCTTCAGCGCCCGAGATCTGCAACGTGCTCAGCAAAGTGGCCAGGGGACAAACCTCTACGGCTCGAATCCCTACGAGCAACTCGATGGTGAGGGGGACGGGGCGGAGGCTCAGAAGGCTGATTCGACCAAGAAGGAGCGTATCAAAAAACCGCTCGAGAGCTATTTTTTCGACGATTCGGTGCGTGCTCTTCCGAATTTCAGATGGAATCTGGATGGCCGCTACAACCGTGTCCGCATGATCGAGATGGATACGACGCTGACCGATTTCCGCATCGATTATCCTTTCTACCGTGAGGATGTGGGCGATATTGCCCAGGGTGTATTGGGTCAAAGCTCGATGCCGATCAACTATTTCCGTCGCCGTCAGGATTTTGACTTTACGTTCGCCCAGCCCTACTATGCTTACACCTACACGTTGGAGAATGTTCCCTTCTACAACGTGAAGAAGCCGATGACGCGTTTGGACTACGCCGAGTCGGGTCAGAAGCGTTACCGCGAGGAGAATTTTGGTATCATGCATGCGCAGAACATCACCCCCTCAACGGGCTTCAACGTGGAGTATAAGTCGCGAGGCACGCGAGGTCTGTACGAGTGGCAGCGCACGAAGAACCATGCCTTGTCGCTGGCCGTCAACCACACGGGGCGTCGCTACTCGGTGCATGGCGGTTTCTACAACAATCACATCGAGCAGCAGGAGAATGGTGGTGTGGTTGGTGAGTGGGCTATCGCTGATACGACCTTCCAGATGCCGTCGGGTGTGCCGATGAAGCTCACTTCGTCGAAGGCCGAGAATACCTATCGCAACAATGGTTTCTACCTGGTGCAGTCGATCGGTATTCCGCTGCAGCGCATGACCGACAGCGACTTCTCGATGGCCAACCTTTCAGCCGTCTATGTGGGTCATGCCTTCGAGTATACGGCTTGGAGCAAGACCTATGAGGATATTCGCGCCGAATACACCAACGAACGCGACCATCGTGACGAAAATGGTGAGTTTGTTGCCTCTAAGGGCGAGTATTACAAGGATTGGTACATCAACCCGCTCCAGACGCGTGATTCGCTCTACGAGCGTCGCATCACGAACCGCTTCTTCGTGCAGGCCCAGCCTTGGGACCGCAACGGTGTGGTGGGTACGATTGATGCGGGTGTGGGTATCGACCTGCATGCCTATTCGCAGTTTGCCATGGATGACTATCTCTCGGGCAGCTACGAGAAGGTGAAGAAGACCGATTACTATGTCTATGGCAAGGTAAGCGGTAAGATTAAAAAATATGTGAACTGGGATGGTAATGTCGAATTCCACCCCAGTGGCTATCGAGGTGGTGACCTCACGGTCGGTGCAAACCTGGCCTTGACGGGCTACCTTGGTGGAAGACCTTTGATTCTCGAAGGCGGTTTTTCGATGGATCGCCGTTCGCCATCCTATTGGCAGGAGAATCTTTTCTCGAACCACTTTATGTGGTCCACTCCTTTGGGTAAGGAGACTGAAACCCGTTTAGAGGCCAAGTTCTCGATTCCGAGCCGTGCCTTTGAGGCCGGTGTGTGGCAGAGTGTGGTGTTGGATCCGATCTACTACGGAGCCGATGCCCATGTTGCCCAGTTCGACGGCGAGGTATCTCTGACGGGGGTGTATCTGCGCAAAGATTTCCGCCTTGGCGGATTTCATTTGGACAACAGGGTATTGTTGCAGTGGAGCACGGAAGAGGCAATCGTGCCGGTTCCGCTGGCCGCCGCCTACCTCTCGTGGTATTACGAGTTCTGGGTGGTAAAGGATGTATTACGCCTGCAGTTGGGTGTGGATGGACGCTACAATACGAAGTATTACGCGCCGTCGTATAACCCGGCTTTGTCGGCCTACTACAACCAACGCGAGATCGAGGTGGGAGAGTATCCCTACCTGGATGCCTTCGCGATGGCCAAGTGGAAGCGTATGCGAATCTTCCTCAAATACCAACACGTGAACAAGGGCTTGTTTGGCGAGGGTGCCTACTTCTCGGCAGCGGGCTATCCGCTCAATCCGGGCATGTTCAAGATTGGTATTTCGTGGGGCTTCTATGACTAACGTGCTGTTCTGTACGGGATGAGCTGCCCGCAAAAGAACAATTTATGCTTAAAAAGACCATTTTGGTCATTCTGTTCGTTCTGGGTCTTACGACCCTGAGCGGTTCCTACGACCGCATCGACGCAACAACACGTGAGAACGCCTTGTTTGCCGAGCGAATCGAACCGAATGACAATCTGATGTTGCTCGCTGAGGGTGAGTATGTAATCTCGGCCTACGACAACATCTTCAGAAACATTTGCGAGAGTGAGGGTACCGATTGGCGTCTGATGTCGGCCATTGCCTATCACGAGTCGCGTTTCATGCCCGATTTGTGTTCGCCTCGTGGCGCACGCGGCATGATGCAGATTATGCCCCATGTGGCTCGCCAGTTCGATGTCACGGTGGAGGCGCTCAACGATCCGGCTACCAATATTCGTGTAGCCAACAAGGTGATGAATATGCTCCATAAGATGATGCGTATTCCTGCCGAAACCTCGGCCGAGGATCGTTTGAGTTTGATTTTGGCGGCCTATAACAGCGGTATTGGTCATGTGGCCGATGCGCGACGTTTGGCCAGAGCGTATGGCGAGAATCCCAACTCGTGGGAGTCGGTAGCTCGCTATTTGGAACTGAAGGCCGATCCGGCCTATTACGAGCATGAGGTGGTTAAGTATGGCCGCTTCTCGGGTTCGCGACAGACGATTGCCTATGTGGAGAATGTGCGCAGTCGCTACAGTCGTTATTGCAACCGCGTAGCTCGTTAAGAAAAGGAGACACAGCCATGGAATCGGAACAGAAAGAGGAGAAGATTTGGTTCGCTATGCGAGCTACCTACCGCCGCGAGATGATTGCGAAGCGGGCACTCGAAGATCGTGGTATCGAGAGCTTTGTTCCGATGCGTTATGAGTTGAAGATTCAGGGTGGGCGCCGCAAGCGTCAGCTTGTTCCGGCGATCCACAACCTGATCTTCGTGCATGCCGAACCCACGCAGCTGCAGACGGTCAAGGCGCGCCTTCCCTACCTGCAATACATGATTCGCAAGGGGGGCGAGAAGATTCTGGTGCCTGATGAGCAGATGATTCGTTTTATGGCTGTGAGCAGTACGTTGGACGAGGGCTTGACCTACTACAACCCCGAGGAGCTACACCTCGAAAAGGGCCAGCGCGTGAAGATTCACGGCGGTCCGTGCGACGAGCAGGAGGGTGTGCTGGTCAAGGTTCCGGGATTCCGCAACCGCCGTGTGGTGGTGGCAATCGAGGGTGTGATGGCGGTGGCGCTGGCTACCGTGAAGCCCGAACAGATTGAATTGATTGAAAGTTGAGCGTTGAAAGTTTTTTAGCGTGCTTTCAGTCGCTCCATGAAAGAATTAGGGAGATAGCCTTTATCGATGACTATCTCCCTTTTTTTCTGAGTTAACTTTCAACTCTACTGTTGTCCCGTACCGTTATCTGCGGCATAGGGTGCCGAGGCGAAGCCCTGCATCTTGCCCACTCCAGCACCGGCGCGCACGATAGCGGCAACCTGGTCGGCCGCATCGTACGGATAGGTGTACGTGGGCTTAAAATCGGCATAAACAAGCGGTGTGGCGAGTTTCTCGCCGTTGTAGGCCTTCCACTCCACGTTGGTAAAGGGATAGGGGTCAGAGGCGTTTGCGGGCTTGTTTGTGAAGGCGTTGTTCTCGGCATAGAGGTAGCCGGCTACGCTACCCGTGAGGTTCGACACCCACGACGACCCGCTCTGCTTGGCGGGGAAGGTGCAGATGTCGGTCGGCAGATGGACATTGTCGAAGGCGTTGTGCTCGACGAGTACCATCGCTCCGTAGGCGCTACCGACACCGTAGGTCGTACAGCCGTTGTAGAAGTTGTTGTAGACATGTACGCGACCGAAGCGTACGCGCGGGTGGCGTGACGAAGAGCCGTCGAAGAAGTTGTGGTGGAAGGTGGCGGTGATAGCCGTATCCTCCGTAGCTGAATTCGAGTGGCCTACAAGGCTCGACTTCTGCGTCTTGATGTAGTGGCACCACGAAACGGTTACATTCTTGGTGGCGTGGGTGATGTCGCACGAACCATCCTCGTAATCCTTCTCCTGGTTGACCGACTCGAAGGTGCAATGGTCGACCCAGATGTTGTTGCTCTCCTGCATCGAGATGCCGTCCGCGCCGTTGTCGGCCTTGGGCATAACGATATAGATGTTGCGGATGATGATGTTCTGTGCCTCGTTGAGGAAGAAACCTACGTTTTGCATCTTGAACGAGTCGGTGCCGTAGATGGTGATGTTACTCGTGCGCTTGATGTCGAACCAGGGGCTGCCCGTATCACGACCATCCGAGGCGGTGAAGGTGCCGCTGAGCCAAACGATGGCGGGCGTGGTCGACTTGTTCTTCTCGCGCAACTTCAGCCAGTCGCGGAAGGCCGTACCCGAATTGAAGTGGTGGGTGTTGGCGGCCGTAGCGCCCTCACCACCCGTTGTCTGTGCACCGTAACCGTAGAGGGCAGTCGGGTCGACGGCCCCGGCGGGAGTTTGGCAACTTACCGTAAAGGTGGCGACCTTTATAAGGGCATTGTTCGATGCTGCATAGATGGTGATGGTGCCCTCGCTGGCATAGCGCGGAGCGGTCACCTCGACCGAACTCTCCTTTACCTGCACGCGCCAGCCTTCAGGGCGTTCGATGGCCAACTCGGCTACCCCTTGCTGGGTGAGGGCAAAAGAGCGCGTTTGACCGGCCGTGAAGAGCTCGTTTTGCTCAACAGTCAGTGCGAAGACCAAACCGCCAACGATCGGAATCGAGAGCTCCTCGCCCGTCAGCAGTGTCACCTGCAGCCAAGCGCCATCTTCGCTTACCTGGGCAGCCAAGAAGAAGCCCGTAGGCACCTTCTCAGGGTCGGCCACAACGGGGCGACCCTGCACATCGGTCAAGGGCTGCGGACCGCGGCCATCACCCAGGTCGATCGTCCAATAACCCTCCTTGTTGATGCCGAGCGTCGGAGCGCTACCCGAAGTACCTGCAGCGCCGGCTGCACCCGCTTCGCCTGCGTCACCAAGACCTTGTACGGGATTGCCGTTTTCGTCGCGCAGGAGTTCCCAGCTCGTGCCGTCGTACGAGATATACCAATAGCCGTCTGCGGGGTCAATCTTGAGCATCGGCATGGCAATCTTGCCCGCTTCGCCCTCGGGACCCATGGCGCCCTCATCACCCGTGGCACCCGTTGTTCCGGGCTTTAAGCTGACCTGCGTACCGTCGTTGTAGGTGATCGTTACCACCCCTTGTGACTCGCTGACCTGCGTAATGTATCGTGCGCCGCTAAGTCCCTCGAGCAGCGTTTTGTAGCTGTTGAGGTCGGTGTTGATGGCCGTCAGTGAGGCTTGGGCTGCTTCGATACGCTGTGCTAACGTTTTGAGATCGCCACGCAGAGCTGCATCGTCATATTCGGAAGAACAGTTCGCCAACAGGAGGGCGGATAGGAGGATTAGGCAAAGTTTTCGCATAGGCTGTAAGTGGTTCGGCTTCGAGTTTACTCAAAGGTACGAAAAAAACCGTTGTTCCCAAGCGGAAACAACGGTTTTTTACAATTTTTTCGGCTTTTACTTCAGATACTTATCCAGCCAGCCGAAGAACTCGCGATTCCAAACGAGCGAATTCTGCGGTTTGAATACCTGGTGAGCCTCATTCTCGAACGATACGAGACGCGAGGGGATGCCGTTCAGACGGGCAGCCGTGAAGGCCTCGAGCGACTGCGTGTAGGGGATGCGGTAGTCGTACTCACCCGTGATGATCAGGATCGGCGTATCCCACTTATCGACAAACTTGTGGGGTGAGTTGGCATACGAGCGCTGTGCCGTAGCATTCTTTTTGTCCCAGTAAGCACCTCCGTAGTCGTTGTTTACAAACCAGAGCTCCTCGGTGTGGCCATACATCGACTCGAAGTTGAAGATACCACAGTGCGAAATGAAGGCCTTGAAGCGCTTCTCGTGGTGACCGGCCAGGAAGTAGACCGAATAACCACCATACGAAGCACCTACGCAACCCATGCGCTCCTCGTCGGCCCACGGCTCTTTGGCTACGTCGTCGATGGCGGCGAGGTAGTCGCGGATGTTCTGACCCGAGTAGTCACCCGAAATCTGGTCGAGCCACTCCTGGCCGAACGACGGCAGACCGCGGCGGTTCGGGGCAACAACGATATAGCCCTGGGCAGCCATCAGCTGGTAGTTCCAGCGATAGCTCCACGACTGCGATACCACATTCTGCGGACCGCCCTGGCAGTAGAGCAGGGTAGGGTACTTCTTCGTGGGGTCGAAGTTGGGGGGAAGGGTCACCCAAACGAGCATCTGCTTGCCGTCGGTGGTCTTCACCCAGCGCTTCTGTACCTCGCCCAGCGTCACCTGGTCGTAGATCGGCTTGTTGATGGCCGAGAGTTGCTCCATCTCGCCATTCGTGGCGTTAATCGTGAAGAACTCGGTAGCCATCGTCAGGCGCGTTACCTCGGCGGCAATCAGCTCATTCACCTTCGTGAAGGCGTTGATGTCGTGGTCGCCCTTGGTTACCACCTCGACCTCGCTGTCGTTGAGCGTTACGCGGCAGATCTGGTGCGTAGCCTCAATCGGGGCGATGAAGTAGATCTCCTCGTTGCCGTTCCACACCATGTTGGCGGCGTTGTAGTCGAAGTCGGCCGTAAGGTCGCGCATCTCCTCGCTGGCGATGTTGTAGACAAACAGACGCTCCTTATCCGACTCGTTACCGGCACGACGCATCGAGCTGAAGGCAACCCATTCGCCCGAGGGCGAGAAGACGGGATAGCGGTCGTAGCCCGGCATGACGTCACGTGCCTCCTCCGAGGGTTTGCAGATGTTCTTCGTGGTGCCCGTGGCGATGTCATAGAGGTAGATGTCCGAATCGGTCGATACGGCATAGGCTGTGCCACGCAGGGGCTTACCCGTGTAGGCTACGACCGTACCGGCGTTGTTCCAAGCAATCTCGGCCGTGTCGAAATAGGGGGCCAGCGGAGCATCCCAGGCCGACTCGGCGCCGATGATGTCCGTACCCTCGTTGAGCTTGCCACCCTCGATCGTGGCAACGAAGATGTGGCGATAGTCGCCCGCCTCCCAGTAATCCCAGTGGCGAACCATCAAATCGTCGTAGATGCGTGCCTTCGATTTGTCCATATCCTTGTGTACGTCGGCCGAGCGGTGGTCAGCAACGTGTACCGTGCGGATGTACCAGGCATGGTTACCCGTGGGGGCGATGCCGTAACCCTCGACATCGAACGCAAAGTCCGACATCTGGGTCGGGTTCTTGCCATCGGCGCTCATCTTCCAGAGCTGCATCGAGCCCGAGCGGTTCGAGAGGAAGTAGATTGACTGGCCGTCGGCACTCCAGGTCGGAGCTGTGGCGGTCGACGAGGTGTCGGTCAGTTTGATGACCTCTTTGGTGGCTACCGACTCCTTCCAGAGGGTCGTTACACCACGGTTCTCGGCCATCGAGTAGTCGGTCTGTGCGTAGAGCAGCCAAGCCCCATCGGGCGAGAGCGACGATTGCGATGCGCGGCTCATCTTCCAGATCACTTCGGGCGTCAGGCGCGCCTCAGCGATCTCCTGAGCCGTGAGGGCATTGTCGATCGTAAGCGGAGCGGGTCGGTTTTCGTCACACGACTGCAGCCCCAAAGCAGCAATTGCCATCATGAGCAGGATTTTTTTCATTTTCATTGCGGTTTTTTCGTGTTTATGCTTAATTTTGTAGTCTAATAGTTATCGCATGGAACAAGTTATCTATTTTCAAGATAAGTCGCTCACATTCAGTGCGGTGAAGCCTAAGGCGGAGAGTTTTGTGATCCCCGCCTCGGAGGCCTCTTCGCTCACCAGAGCGAAGGTACTGAAAATTTTCGAAACTCACAACTCTGTTACACAGCTCACCGCTGACCCCGAAGCCTCTTTTAAGCGTTTTGCCGAGGAGTTTACCGAGGTCGAGGCGGCCGGTGGCGTGGTCGTGAATGGGCGTGGCGAGTGGCTGATGATTCGCCGCAACAACCGTTGGGACCTGCCCAAGGGCCACGTAGAGGTGGGTGAGAGTTTTGATTGTTGTGCCGAGCGCGAGATCGAGGAGGAGACGGGTGTGAAAGCACGCGTCCTGCGTCCCTTGTGCGAAACGACCCATGCCTATTACTTCCCGCGCACCGAGCGTTGGGAACTTAAGTGCACCCACTGGTATCTGTTGCGCTCGACCGAGTCGGGTGACCTGAAGCCTCAAACCGAGGAGGGTATCGTGGGTGTGGAGTGGTGCAACCCGATCGAGGTGGATCGCTACCTTGAGGAGAGCTACCCGACGATTCGTCGCGTGGTGGAGGCACTGCGTTCGGTCGTACGCCGTTAGTTTTGGCATGCTTTTCATAGGCGAGTGAGTGTTTGTAGGGAATGAAGCGAGGTTGGTTGTTGCACATAATCGGATTGTTGGTGGCGGTGTGGATCTGCCTGCCGGTCCGTGCCGATGACCCTCCCAAAACACGCCTTTCACCCGAACGATTTGCTCCTGCCGATCCGCATAGCCTGGATAGCTTCGATACGTTGCAACTACATCGTACGGAACGTATCTACGACAGCATTCAAGCCAAGGCCTCGCGCAATAAGGCCTTCAAAGCGCTCTATGAGACGCTCTTTCGTCGCACGGTGCGTGATACCACCCAGCGTGGTAAGATTCGCGACGAGGCTGCCCTCTTACAGCCCTATGCCGGCAAAGAGATTGCGGCGATTCATCTGGAGCGCCTGCGCCCCTTTAATAGCAATGGAAACTGGTGGGAACGTGCCGCCAATAACCTCCATACAAAGACCCGCAACCGCATCATCTATCGCGATCTGCTCTTTGATGTAGGCGATCGGTTGGATCCTGCATTGGTGGCGCGTAACAAACAGCTGCTCCAGTCGCGTAGCTATATTGCAGAGGTAGATGTGCGCATCGACCCCGATCCTCTCGATACGAATCGTGTGGAGATGGTGATCCGCACGCGTGATAGCTGGACAATCAATGTCGATGCGGCAATTCATTCGGATAAGGAGTTTTCGTTTGGCCTTTCGGAGTCGAACCTTTGGGGACGCGGTCACGAGTTGCGCCTGGAGACCAATCTCAATTACAGCAACTTCGACTACGGCGGCAATCTGGTCGAATATCGCGTTCCGAATATTTGGGGTTCATTCTATGAGTTTGGCTTTGAAGCCGGTAAGCAGTTTGACCGTTCA
>JAFZFJ010000051.1 GCA_017555975.1 Alistipes sp.
CAAAGGCGTAAAAGGCGCAAAGGGGTTTCCCTTCTCGCCCTTCTCGCCCTTCTCGCCCTTCACGCCCTAAAATAATTCTTAATTATTAATTCTTAATTCTTAATTATTTTTTTGTATCTTTGTCCGATTAGAACGAAAATACGCAAAACAAGATACTTACAACCATGAAATTCAAGGAGTACAAAGGCTTGGATTTAGCCAAGATCGCTGATGAGGTGCTTGCTCGCTGGGACGAGGAGAACACCTTTGAGAAGAGTCTTTCGACCCGTGAGGGTCACCCCTCGTTTGTCTTCTTCGAGGGTCCCCCCTCGGCCAACGGCATGCCGGGTATTCACCACGTCATGGCCCGCACGATCAAGGATGTCTTCTGCCGCTACAAGACGCAGCAGGGCTTCCAGGTGCACCGCAAGGCAGGTTGGGATACGCACGGCCTTCCGGTAGAGCTCGGTGTTGAGAAGAAGCTCGGCATCACGAAGGAGGACATCGGCAAGACGATCACGATCGAGGAGTACAACCGCACCTGCCGCGAGGCGGTGATGGAGTTCACGGGTGTATGGGAGGAGCTCACGCGCAAGATGGGCTACTGGGTCAACATGCAGGACCCCTACATCACCTACGACAACAAGTATATCGAGACCCTGTGGTGGATGCTCAAGCAGCTCTACGAGAAGGGCCTCCTGTATAAGGGTTACACCATTCAGCCCTACTCGCCCGCAGCCGGTACGGGTCTCTCGTCGCACGAGTTGAACCAGCCGGGTTGCTACCGCGACGTGAAGGATACGACGATGGTGGCTCAGTTCAAGATGGTCGACCCGAAGCCCGAGATGGCCGAGTGGGGTACGCCCTACTTCATTGCCTGGACGACGACCCCCTGGACGTTGCCCTCGAACACGGCACTCTGCGTAGGTCCGAAGATCGACTACGTGGCCGTGCAGAGCTACAACGGCTACACGGGTGAGAAGATCACGGTTGTTCTGGCCAAGGAGCTCCTCAGCCACCACTTCAACCCCAAGGCTGCCGAGCTGCAGCTGGAGGATTACAAGGTGGGTGACAAGCTCATCCCCTACCGCGTAGTAGGCGAGTATAAGGGCACGGACCTCGTAGGCATGCACTACGAGCAGCTCATCCCCTGGGTGAAGCCCGTGGAGATGGTGGGCGACAAGCAGTGGCAGGTGGCCTCGGATAAGGCCTTCCGCGTCATTCCGGGCGACTACGTAACGACCGAGGATGGTACGGGTATTGTCCACATCGCACCCACGTTTGGTGCCGATGACGCCTTCGTGGCTCGTGCCGCAGGCATCCCGTCGCTCTACCTGATTAACAAGCGTGGCGAGACGCGCCCGATGGTCGACCTGACGGGTAAGTTCTACCTCATGGAGGAGCTCGACGAGCAGTTCGTAGCCCAGTGTGTTGACCAGGCTACCTACGGCGAGTATGCCGGTCGCTATGTCAAGAACGCCTACGACCCGCAGTTCAACCCCGATGGCAAGTACGACGAGAAGGCAGCCGCCGCTGCCGAGACGCTCGATGTCTATATCGCTATTCGACTCAAGGAGGCAAACAAGGCCTTCAAGATCGAGAAGCATGTCCACAACTACCCCCACTGCTGGCGTACGGACAAGCCGGTACTCTACTACCCGCTTGATTCGTGGTTCATCCGCTCGACGGCCCTCAAGGAGCGCATGATGGAGCTGAACAAGACCATCCAGTGGAAGCCCGAGTCGACCGGTACGGGTCGCTTTGGCAAGTGGCTGGAGAACCTCAACGACTGGAACCTCTCGCGCTCGCGCTTCTGGGGTACGCCCCTGCCGATTTGGGCTACGGAGGACCGCTCGGAGGTACGCTGCATCGGTTCGATCGAGGAGCTCATGACCGAGATCGAGAAGTCGATCGAGGCAGGCCACATGACCGAGAACCCCTTCCCGAAGTTCAAGGTGGGCGACATGTCGAAGGAGAACTACTCGGTGGAGCACATCGACCTGCACCGTCCCTATGTCGATAACATCGTACTCACCTCGTCGAAGGGCGAGCCGATGCGCCGCGAGACGGACCTGATCGACGTATGGTTCGATTCGGGCGCCATGCCCTACGCCCAGCAGCACTATCCGTTTGAGAACAAGGCCGACTTCATGCAGGTCTACCCCGCCGACTTCGTAGCCGAGGGTGTTGACCAGACGCGCGGTTGGTTCTTCACGCTCCATGCGCTGGCCACGATGCTCTTCGATTCGGTAGCCTTCAAGCACATCATCTCGAATGGTCTGGTGCTCGACAAGAACGGCAACAAGATGTCGAAGCGTCTGGGTAATGCCGTCGATCCGTTTGAGGTACTCGCCCAGTATGGTGCGGACGCTACCCGTTGGTACATGATCTCGAACTCGCAGCCCTGGGACAACCTGAAGTTCGACACGGAGGGTGTGAAGGAGGTACGCAACAAGTTCTTCGGCACGCTCTACAACACCTACTCGTTCTTCGCCCTGTATGCCAACCTGGACGGCTTCACGGGTCGTGAGGAGGAGGTTCCCGTAGCCGAGCGACCGGAGATCGACCGCTGGATCTTCTCGGAGCTCAACACCCTGACGAAGACCGTGACGCGCTACCTGGAGGATTACGATCCCACGCCGGCCGCACGCGCCATCCAGGAGTTTGTCGACAAGAACCTCTCGAACTGGTATGTACGTCTGAACCGCAAGCGTTTCTGGGGCGGTGAGATGACGCAGGATAAGTTGGCCGCCTACCAGACGCTCTACACCTGTCTGGAGACGGTTGTGAAGCTCGCAGCACCCTTTGCACCCTTCATCTCGGACCGCATCTTCACGGACCTGAACGCCGTGAGCGGCCGCCACACGGAGTGCTCGGTACACATTGCCGACTTCCCGAAGGCCAACGAGGAGCTGATCAACAGCGACCTGGAGGAGATGATGGCCATTGCCCAGCAGCTCACCTCGATGACCCTGGCTCTGCGCCGCAAGGTCTCGATCAAGGTACGCCAGCCGCTGCAGAAGATCATGATCCCGGTACTCGAGAAGAAGATGGCCGCCCACATCGAGGCCATCAAGACGTTGGTCGAGACGGAGGTGAACGTGAAGTCGATCGAGCTGTTGCACGACACGACGGGCATCATCACCAAGCACATCAAGCTCAACTTCAAGAACTTCTGTACGCGCTACGCACGCTACTCGAAGCAGATGGCTGCACTCTTGGCCTCGTTCACGCAGGAGCAGATCACCGCAATCGAGACGGCCGAGGAGAGCCGCCTTACGATCGAGGGCGAGGAGCTCGTAGTAACGCCTGCAGACTTCATCATCACGTCGGAGGATATGCCGGGTTGGTTGGTAGCTACGGAGGGTAAACTCACCGTGGCACTCGACATCACGGTTTCGGAGGAGCTCAAGCGCGAGGGTGTAGCCCGCGAGCTGGTGAACCGCATCCAGAACATCCGCAAGGATGCCGACTTTGCCGTGACGGACAAGATTCGCGTCGAGATCGAGGCCAAGGAGGCTGTGGTTGATTCGCTCGCCGTTTGGGCCGAGTACATCGGTCAGCAGACCCTTGCTCTGGAGGTGAAGGCCACGGAGTCGCCCGCAGGTGGTGTCGTGGTGGATAGCGACCTGGACGAGGAGCCGCTGAAGATTGCCGTAACGCGCCTGTAGCCGGCTGCAGGGCCGATCTGCTTACAATTTAGAAGATCGGAGTATGATTTTTGAAGCCAAAATTTGGATAGCTCGCAAAAAATGTTTAATTTTACATTATAACCAGAAGAGATAGACGACTATGGCTGAAGAGAAAACCCGTTATAGCGACGCCGAACTCGCTGAGTTCCGTGAGCTGATCTTGCAAAAATTGGAGAGCGCACGCGCCGATTACGAGCTGCTGCGCGCGGCAGTCACCCATCAGTCGGGCAACGATACGGAGGACACATCGCCCACCTATAAAGTGCTCGAAGAGGGTGCAGCAACCCTTTCGAAGGAGGAGAACGGCCGTCTGGCCATGCACCAGATGAAGTTCATCCGCAACCTCGAAATGGCCCTGGTACGCATCGAGAACAAGACCTATGGCATCTGCAAAACCACCGGTAAGCTGATCCCCAAGGAGCGCCTGATGAAGGTACCCCACGCTACAGAATGTATCGAGGCCAAGATGGCTAAGAAGTAAATAGAGAAAACCCTCGACCACAAGTCGGGGGTTTTTGTTATCGTAATAGGGAGGCATCGGCTACGCCAACACGCCCTTTGTCTCCTTTAGCCTCATTTACGCATCTTTAACAACCTTTTATTTGGCAGTGCGGGCACGTTGCACTATCTTCGCAGCCAATTAGGTTAGTATACGGTTAGACTATGGATTACATCCGATTACTCTTTATTGAACACTCTGCCCTCCAGGCAATTATTGTATTATCGTTCATCGCGGCTGCAGGTGTGCTGCTTGGACGCATCAAACTCTTTGGCATCTCGCTCGGCACGGCCTTTATCTTCTTTGTAGGCATCCTGGCCGGCCACCTGGGCCTTTCGATCGATCCCCAGATGCTCAAATATGCTGAATCGTTCGGCTTGGTGCTCTTTGTCTATGCACTCGGTCTGCAGGTGGGTCCCGGTTTCTTCTCGTCGATGCGCACCGAAGGTGTACGCCTCTTGGGCCCCTCGTTGGCCGTACTGGTCATCGGCACCCTGCTCGCCATTGGCCTGAGCTACGCTTGCAACATCCCGATGTCGGACATGGCCGGTATCTTGTGTGGTGCTACGACCAACACACCCGCACTGGGTGCTGCTCAGCAGACCCTCGAACAGCTCGGCATCGAGGCCAGCGGCGCTGCACTGAGTTGCGCCCTATGCTACCCGCTGGGTGTTGTGGGCGTCATCCTGGCCATCGCCCTGCTGCGCAAGTTCTTTGTACGCACCGGCGACCTCACCGGCCCTGACGCCGAGCACCGCAAGAACATCTTCATCGCCAGCTACCGCCTTACGAACCCCGCCGTCTTTGGCAAGACGGTCTCGGAGGTAGCCGCCGCCAGCCACCACCACTTCGTCATTTCGCGCCTGTGGCGTGAGGGTCACGTTTCGATTCCGACCTCGGACAAGGAGCTCCTGGAGGGTGACGTGCTGATGGTGATCACCACACCGCACGAGGCTGATGCCCTGCGCATGATCTTTGGCGAGCAAGAGGAGAAAGACTGGAATGCCGAAAATATTGATTGGAACAAGATCGACAGCCAGCTTATCTCGCAACGCATCCTCGTGACCCGCCCCGAGATCAACGGCAAGCGCCTCTCGTCGCTGCGACTGAGAAACAACTACGGCATCAACATTTCGCGTGTCTATCGCTCCGGTGTGCAGCTGTTGGCTACGCCCGACTTGATTCTGCAACTCGGTGACCGCCTGACGGTCGTGGGTGAAGCCGAGGATATCAAACATGTGGAGAAGATCCTCGGAAATGCCGTCAAGAGCCTCAACGAACCGAACCTCGTATCGGTCTTCATCGGCATGATTCTCGGTCTGATGTTGGGTTATATTCCCTTCTCGATTCCGGGTATCTCGATCCCCGTACGCCTCGGTTTGGCCGGAGGTCCGATTCTGGTCGGCATCCTCATCGGCACGTTCGGTCCTCGCCTGCACATGATCACCTACACGACGCGCAGTGCCAACATGATGTTGCGCGCGTTGGGTCTGGATCTCTACCTCGCCTGCTTAGGTTTGGCCTCAGGTGCTCGCTTTTTCGAGACCATTGTGCGCCCGGAGGGTATGTTGTGGCTGGGCTTGGGTCTGCTGCTGACCGTCGTACCGATTCTACTCGTAGGTCTTGTAGCACTGCGCTGGTGGCGTCTCGACTTTGGCTCGATCTGCGGTCTGCTGTGTGGCTCGATGGCCAATCCGATGGCCCTGAATTACGCCAACGACACGATCGAGGGCGACAACCCCTCAGTGGCCTACGCTACGGTCTATCCCGTCTGCATGTTCCTGCGTGTGGTGCTCATTCAGGTGGTGCTGATGCTGCTCTTGTAGAGCAAGGAAAACTAAAGGCGACTAAAGTTGTTTAGCACCCCTTAGTAACCCTTAATAACCCTTTAAAATAAATAAAAAAGACAGGCCTTTCGGTCTGTCTTTTTTGTTTAGCTTCTATTCTACTCTCTGCCCGGATGCGGCTGCCCTACTTCAAATCCCAGCGAACGCATCCATTCCACGGTCTGAATATCGACCTCCTCGTTGCGGTCGGCCCAGCGTCCCTCCTTCACCAGCTTCTCGCGCTGACGATCGATCTGAGCGCGAATCGGGAACTGCGGTTTAGCCTGCGCATCGACACCGTGGCGCTCCGAAGGACGAATCGTGCGATCGAAAATCTCGGCACGCGTAGGACGGCGATCACCCTCCCAACGGAAACCCTTCAGGTACATCGGCACATCAGCCGGAACACCATCAATCGGATAGATCGGCCATACGGGGTTCGTACGATAGACGATGCGGTCGAGCTGACGATCCTCGATATAGAAGGTGGCATCACCACTCTCGATCACGGCCATCATCACCACCTGCTGCGGCACGCCATCCTTCTGGAAGAAGATGGTCTGCACGTTGCCATTCACATCGACGCGGTAGAGTTCGTTATCGGCGAAGTAGGCCTCCATCTCCTTGCCCGTAATTTGGTCGTAGTAGACCGTATCGAACTGCGAAGCCATCATCGGCGTACCCACAAACTCGGCATGATCCATCTGTCCATTCGCCATGTAGAGATCCATCACCTCCGAGGTGATCTGGTTCGTCTCATTCCACAACACGGGCTTAATATAAAGGTGTGCCGTCGAGTCGAGCGAACGGGCCGTCAGCGAGTCACAGACTGCCTGGAAATCCTTGCGGTAGATCTTCACATTGCGGAAGCCCTTCACAAAGCGGTAGATTCTGTCCACCACGCGAGTCGTATCACTCGGATGGATAATGAGCGAAATGCGGTGCAGCGAATCGAGCGAATCAGCAATACGCTCCATCACCGAATCGACAAACTGCATATCAAAGACTATTGCCGAATCCACCTGGCGGAAGGTTACGGAATCGATCAGGTGGAGAATACCACGACGATGATCGCGCTCCAGACGCTTCTGCATCTGTGCTCGCGCCTTGGCGCGACGTGCCGCCTGACGAATCGAATCACGCACCTCCATCTGGCGCAACTTAGCATTGGTCTTCTTCTGACGCTCGATGGCAATCGAGTCGAGCAGGATCTTCTTGGCGGCGGCACGCTCCGCACGACGCAGCTCGGCAGCAGCTCGAGCCGCCTCCTTCAGGCGCTGCTTCTCCAACAGACGGCGCTCCTTCACGCTCAGCGTATCGGCTGGAATCGAATCCGTCGGCAGGAGTTGCGTCGAATCGCTCGGCATCAGGGCCGGCTCGCCATCAGCAACGGGATCTGCCACCTCGTCCGCATCAGCTGCAGCCTCCTCACTAGCCTCCTCGCGCACGATATCCTCCTGAACGGGCGTATCGGTCAAATCGCGGTTGCGACTGATCGATAGTCCCTCCATCTGCGAAGGTCGCATGCCGGGGCTCTTCGGCTGCGACAGCTCGCTCTGCGGCTCTACTTCCGCCTCAGGCTCGACATCTGTCGTTTTCGGTGCATACTCGTTCGGGATCGGATCGCCAATCTTGAGCATATAGAGGTAGAGCGAATCGCTACGCATAAAGATCGTATCGGCATTGCGCTCCGTGTCGTAGTTGACCACCACGGGGTTCTTGGTCAGGAAGCCGTTACCCGAGACCTCCCAATACTCGCCGTAATCGCCAAAGATGAGGTTCTTCTGCTCCGTCTCGTCGATCTGGAGATTGTTGCGCAGAATCACATATTGATCGGCACGGAAGTAGTCGAGCGTATCGCTCCACAGCTCCTGCGTCTCGGTCAGCAGATAGCCCTGCTCGGTCACCATGTAACGCTGCTCGGCCTTGCTGAACTCGCCACGATGGCCCGAAAGGTAGTTGCCGTCGGCATCCCAGATGTGGGTATTGTGGTGGAAGAAGGCATTCTCGCTCTCGGTATTGTAGATCACCGAGTCGCCCTTCATCGCATACTCGTCGTTGCGCATCTCGACCTCATCGACCGCCACCAACTCCTTCGTATCGGAGAAGAAGTAGCCACGCTGGGCCTCCATCACGTGCTCACGGTTGATCAGCACGCCACCACCCCAAAACTCGCCTACGTTATCCTTCGTGTTGAAGCTGAAGTGGGGCGCATAGAGCGTCGCCTCGCCATCGATCACCTTCACCAACTTCGAATAGACACGCACCTCGTTCGTCGTTCCGTTGTAGTCGGCACGCTCGCCGTACATGTAGGTCGTATTCTTGTTGATGAGCACATTACCGAAACACTCAACACGAGTATCCGAATAGCGCACAGCACTATCGCAGGTGATCACGGCACCGTTGTGCTGCGCGGCCACATTACCCACCAAAAACAGGACCGAATCTCCCGGAGCGACGGGGCCCGAGAGATCCGATTTGAGGTGGATAATCTTTTTCTCGCCACTGCGATCCGCAGGTGCAGCCTGTTGCCCTCCGCGAGCAAAGAGCACCGAACCTGCGACGGTCAGCACGAGCAGTATGGCTAAAATCTTACGCACAACTACTTCACCCAATTTTTGTTTTCAAACTCGCCGTTACGATATTCCGGGTCGATATAGACATACATACCCTGAATCTTCTCGCTCAGCCACTCGTTGAAGACGCGCTCCTTCTTTTCGTAGAGCGCCAACTCCTCGAGGCGCAGGTAGTCCTCGGTCAGCGACGCCGTGTGGGTCGGAATCACCTTCACCAACTTCACAACCTTAGCCAACTGATCCTGCATCACGTCGGTCGTCAGGAACGAATCCGACACATCACCCACCTTCATCATGACGAGGCGGTTGTAGTCATCCAGTGCGTTGAACTGTGCAAAGTCCTCGCGCAGGAACTTCGTCACCATCAGGTTGGCATCGAAGGCCTGGTAGCGCTCCAGGATGGCCTGGTTCGAGACAATACCGCCGTTCATCTTCGAGGTCTTGTCGTCCGAGTGGTCCAACGCTGCCTGCTCGAAGGTCAGCGAATCGACGCGAATCAGATGCACCAGACTATCGAGCATCATGAGCGACTCGCTCAACTCCTCGGCCGTATAGGAGGGCTTAAGGATGATGTGGCGGAAGTGGTAGAGCTGACCCTGCTTACCAAGCAGCTCGATGATGTGGAAACCAAACTGCGACTCGACAACCTCCGAGATCTGACCGACACGCAACTGCTCCAAAGCATCGGCAAAGGCCGGATCGAGACCCGACAGCGGCGTGGGATCCATCTCACCACCACGCATGGCCGTACCATCCTGCGAGTACATGCGGGCCAGGTTGGCAAACTTGGCCTGACCGTTGATGATACGCTCACGCATCTCGAGCAGACGCTCCTTCGTGCGCTGCTTGGCCTCCTTGATCGACTTGGGATACTTCGTGATGTGGGCATAGACATACTGCTCGGCAATGGTCGGCAGGCTATCCTTCGAGATCGAGTTGTAGAAATGCTCCACCTCGCCCGGGATAATGGTCACCTTATTCTCCACCTCGTAGCGCATCGACTGGGCAAACGACTGCTCGCGCATACGCTGCTGCAACATCTCGCGGATGTTAAAGATCGGCATGTGGTGTACAGCCTCCAGCTCCGAGATCGAACCCGCCTCGGCAATCATCGCCTGCACCTGATCCTCAACACGCGAAAGGATATCGCCCTCGTTGACCGACACCGAGTCGATCTGTCCCTGGTGGTAGAGCAGTTTCTGGGTCATCAGTGCCTCCAAGGCCTCGTTCATCGGATCACGATCCGAGGTATAGCCCTCCGCACGACGCTGCTCGACAAGCTGCGTGGCATAGTTGGCTACATCGGAGTGCAAAATCGACGAAGCACCGACAACGGCCACCACTTTATCGAGCATCACCTGGCGGGTCTGAGCCCATACGGCCGTCAGACAGAGTACGGCCGTCAACATCATAATCAAAGACTTTTTCAACATATCTGTTTTTCTGTTTTTATTTCACTGTGTGTGTCACTTACTCCTCGTCATCATCGCCATAAAGGCGCACCATACCCGCCTCGAGCGAAGCTTGGTAGAGCTGCTCCTCATGGTCACGAATCACCTGCTGTTGGCGTCCGTTGAAGAGGATGCGACGAATCGTTGCTTGGAGTTGCTCGAGCGGAGCGGGCTCACCCGCACGACGCACCTCGTCAATGCGGAAATAGTAATAGGCATCGCGGTCGCTCATCTCCTGCACGCCACTCTTCTGCAACAAGGGATCATAATTGGCCGAACGCACCACCGGCAACTGGCTCAAAAAGTCGCTCCAATTCACCCACGCCGTGCTATAGTCGCCCAGCAAGAACTCCTGCTTGAGGCAGATGTCGCGAAAATCCTGCTGACGGGCTGACTGCTTCGAGGCCATCAACTCCTTCAGGCGGGCACGCTGACGATAGCTCTTCGGCACACGAACCACACAACCCTTCACCATCGTGCGGTCGAGTTTAAAATCGTTTTTGTGGCTGTTGTAGTAGGACTCCAGCTCATCGGCCGTAAAGGTGGTATCGACCATGCGATCGACGTAGAACTGATCGAGCTTGCGCACCAGCAGCGATTGACGATACTCCTCCACCTGGCGATCGATATCGGCCACCGACGAGGAGAAGAGCTGCTCGGCCTCCTGAATTTTGAGCTGACGACGCACCCAACGATCTACAAAGACATGGGCATAGGCCGAAGAATCAGCCTCGGACAATCCGTTCGGGATCGAGCGCTCCAATTCATCAACCACCAACTCCTTGTCACCCACCTTGGCCAGCACCTTCTCGTCCGAGAAATAGCGTGGCAACTCCTGACAGGCAACCAGGAGCAAAGCGGCCAACAAAATAAGATATCGATTCGTGCGTTTCATACCAAAGGGCAAAGATACATTTTTTCGGTGAAATAACGCACGCCGAAGGCGTTTTATTACTCCGAGCAGTCAAATTTATGCTCCGCAGGGCCATTTCAGCTCCCCGCTCAGCACACCTCGGGCGATCTTTTCAAGATTTTTCGAATGGCAAAAAAGGAGATCAAGAGCAGCAACAACGCCACGCCATAAGCCATCCAATAGAGCGCTTCATGCTCCCCGAAAAGCGAACGAAACGAGCGCTCGCCAAAGCCGGCCAGGGTAAGTGCGAAAGCCATTCCGTTATAGAGTGCATGCAGCAGGATTGACGACCACAACGTCTTGGTCTTATGATAGATAAACGCGAGCACAAGACCCAGCACGAAGGCATTCAAAACCGGCACGGGTTGCACATGCATCAGGCCAAAAACGAGTGCCGAAAGCACCATCGAAACCACCACCCCGTAACGCAGACGCAAGGCGCCAAAAATCACGCCTCGACAGATCCACTCCTCGAAGAGAGGTGCCACCACCACAACGGCAAAAAAGGCCCACCAACCACGTCCCGGATCCTGGTGCGGAACGGGCAGTAATTCGTAGAGCGGTTCAAGGGCCACCGATGCAGCCAACATCAGCGCAAAACACCACACCACAAGCAACGGGTTCATCCCCTTAAAGCCCAGCAGCACACGCACTTTCGGAGCTTGTCGATAGCAGCGATAGAGCTCGATAAGCAGCGCTGTAGCCGAGAGCGAAACAAGGCTCGTAAAGGCCATAAAACGACCCAATTCGAGCGGCTCCAAGACGGCCACCGAACGCCCCATCACGAGCAACACCAACGAGCTTATGAGTGAGACAACGAGCTGCACGCCAAAAAAGATACCGAGCATCGACAACAGGTCGCCCATGGTTGGAAAAACGGACTTTTGCGTCCCGGTCGTTTGCTCCTCGATTTTATTTGCTTGCTCCATATTCGAATCCTTGTCTTTGATTTGCACCTCAAAGGTAACTATTTTTCGTTTAGTTTTCCGTTTAAATGGTGGGATATTGCCGAAAAATCACTATTTTTGTCCCGAATTATGGCCTTATAGTCACAGCCACGAAGGCCGCATAAAACACCTAAGAAAAAGAGCATAAAAGCAATATGGCAAAAGTTATCGCATTGGCCAACCAAAAGGGAGGCGTAGGCAAGACCACCACGGCCATCAATTTGGCGGCATCACTGGCCCTCCTGGGCAAGAAAGTGCTGCTGCTCGATGCCGATCCGCAGGCCAACGCCACGTCGGGTTTGGGCTTTGATATCGACCTGGAGGGCATCTACGAGTGCATCACCGGTCAGCGTAAAGCAGAGGAGGTAATCTTAAAGAGCGAGGATGTCAAGAACCTGTGGGTACTCCCCTCGTCGATCGACCTGGTGGCAGCCGAGACCGAGCTCGCCGCTCAGGAGAATGCCCACCACGTCATCAAGGGGATCGTAGAGAGCGTTCGCGAGAAGTTCGACTACATCTTTATCGACTGCTCGCCCTCGTTGGGTTACACCACCCTCAACATCCTGACCGCCTCGGATTCGGTACTGATCCCCGTGCAGTGCGAGTACCTCGCTCTGGAGGGTCTCTCGAAGCTCCTCTCAACCATCCGCAAGGTCAAGTCGTCGCTCAATCCCGCACTCGAGATCGAGGGTTTCCTGCTGACGATGTACATGCGTAACCGCCTGAACAACCAGGTGGTCAACGAGGTGCGCAGCCACTTTGGCGAGTTGGCCTACGAGACCATCATCCAGCGCAACATCCGCCTCGGCGAGGCCCCCTCGCACGGCAAGCCGGTGATGCTCTACGACGCCTCGGCCGTAGGCTCGGTAAGCTACCTGCAGTTGGCACGCGAGTTCCTCAAGCGCAACCGCCGTGCCGCCAAACAGAAGAAAAACGAACAAGAAGCATAACACATGAAAAAGCAAAAGGGATTAGGTCGCGGTTTGGATGCCATTTTCGGCACCGATATGATGGATTTGAAGGCAACGCCGATGTCGAAGATGCTCGAGATCGAAGTCTCCAAGATCATCCCCAACCCCACACAGCCCCGTACGGAGTTTAACGAGGAGGCACTCGACGAGTTGGCCGACTCGATTCGTCAGCTGGGCATCATTCAGCCGATCACGGTTCGCAAGACCGACAACGAGAAATACATCATCATCAGCGGTGAGCGTCGCTGGCGTGCTGCACAGCGTGCCAACCTGGAGAGCTTGCCGGCCTACGTACGCGAGGTGGATGACGAGAACCTGCACGCTATGGCACTCGTCGAGAACATCCAACGTCAGGACCTGAACGCCATCGAAATTGCCCTTGGCATGCAGCGTCTGCTGGAGGAGTGCAACCTCACGCAGGATGCCCTCTCGGAGAAGGTGGGTAAGAAGCGTTCGTCGGTGGCCAACTACCTGCGACTGCTCAAGCTCCCGAACGAGGTGCAGCTGGCCCTGAAGGAGGGTCTCATCTCGATGGGTCATGCCAAGGCCATTGCCGGTGCTCCCGAGTCGGAGCAGGTGCGACTGCTGAAGAAGTGCATCAAGAAGGCCCTTTCGGTTCGTCAGATCGAGGAGCTGGTACGCGCCCTGAACGAAGATGCCGTTAAGCCCGCACGCGAGAACGAGGAGGAGGAGTACCCCGAGAGCTACCTGCGCCTTGTGGAGCGCCTGGAGCAGCTCTTCACGTCGGAGATCGCCATCAAGCGTTCAAAGAATGGTGGTGGCAAGATCACCATCGGTTTCACGAGCGATGCCGACATCGAGCAATTCATCCACCGTCTCAGCCACTAAATCGACACCAAACGACAAACAATGAGGGGTATAATCCATAGATGGGTATTGTGCGCGATCGCCTTGGTGGTCTCGGCACTCGGCCTGCGGGTCGAGGCGCAGACGCCACAGGCCTTGTTGCAACAATACGGCCAGGCAAACGGTCTGCAATCGACCATCACCATGCCGCGCGGAAAACGTACGATCGTCCGCGGTGGTATGTTGCAGCGTGCCGATTCGCTGCGCGTGAAGGCCGACTCGGCCGCCATGGTGCGTTTCTTTGCCGACGCCGACTCGATCTTCCTGGCCGAATTTGCAGCCGACTCGATGGCCTTGCGCGAGGTGCGTACGGACGATTTGAAGACGCTCGACTCGATCGCCATGGCCGAGGTATTGCTCGAAGGCGTACAGCGCGACACAACACAGAAGTTCTTCCACAAGGGTTGGTTCATGAGCGACTCGATGGGACTTTCGCGCGTGAGCTGGATGTCGGCTATTGTGCCGGGCTACGGACAAATTTACAACAAAGAGTATTGGAAGCTGCCCATCGTCTACGGTACGCTGGCCGGTAGCCTTGCGCTTTTCATCAACGAAAACAACACCTACAAACCCCTCAAGCGCCAATACGAGGCCATCACCGATATCTCGATGACGCGCACCCCCGAGCTGGATGCCCTCCAGACGCAGATGATCCGCAGCAACACCCGACGCCAGGTATACCTCGGCATGACGATTGCCTCGTATGTCTACGCCATTAGTGATGCCGTTATCAACTACTCGACCAACGAAGTTTCGTCCGTCAAAAAGGCAACCACGCTGGCCTGTGTCTGTCCGGGTGCGGGTCAGATCTACAACCAGAGCTACTGGAAGGTTCCCTTCGTCATCGGTGGTTTTGCGACGCTCGGCTACTGTATCGACTGGAACAACCGCGGTTTTCAGCGCTTCAAGAAGGCCTACAGCATCCTGGCCGACTACGAGAAGCACCCCGAGAACTACCCCAACGGTCCGACCGATGAGTTCCGCGGACGCTACTCGTCGAACTTCATGAAGAACCTGCGCAACAACTACCGACGCAACCGCGACCTGTGTATCATCCTCACAGCCGGCCTCTATGTGCTGCAGATTGTGGATGCACACGTCGATGCTCACCTGCGCGATTACGACATTTCGGACGATCTCACGATGAACATCGAGCCGATGATCGACTATACCTACCTGCCCGCTGAAGGCAACCACAGCCCCGTTATCGGATTTAATGTCGGCATCAATTTTTAATTTCGAACACAAGCACTTTTCGCCCACTAATAGATGAAAAAATTCCTTACGCTGCTGCTGTTTGCGGCACTCACGACCCAGACCGTTATGGCCGCTGACGGCCTTTTTGACCGCCTAAAACGCAACAAACGCAACAAGCGTAAGATCGAGCAGGTTGAAGTAGTCAAGGTTCCCGCCGATGCCGCAACGCCCATCATCGAGGAGCCGATCGCCGAAGAGCCCGTTGTCGAGAAGCCCGTCATCAACGACCTGACGCTGAATCTCACCCCCGCCGAGGTCGATTCGCTGATCGCCTGCTGGAAGGAGTTCCGCAAGGAGGTGGCCTACGAGGAGTATTTCCGCCACCACATCCTCTCAGATTCGGTGCAGATCATCGGCAAAGACTCGATTGCCAACCGCCAACGCGACACACTCTACGCCCAACGTCTGAAGAACCTGGTTTCGACCATTCCGCTGGCCTACAACTACATCGTGCGTGGCCACATCGACCGCTACGTCGACACCTACCCCGGTACGATGAGCCGCATCCTGGGGCTTTCGGACGTCTATTTCCCGCTGATTGAGGATGCGCTGATGGCTGCCGAGATGCCGATTGAGTTGCGTGCACTGCCGATCATCGAGTCGGCCCTGCAGGTCAATGCCGTATCGCGCGCCGGTGCGGTGGGTCTGTGGCAGTTCATGCCCTCAACGGGTAAGAGCTACGGCCTGGAGGTCAACACGCTGGTTGACGAACGCCGCGATCCGATCCGCTCGACGAAGGCTGCCATCCGCTTCATGAAGGACCTCTATCGCATCTTTGGCGACTGGACACTAGCCATTGCCGCCTACAACTGCGGTCCGGGCAACGTCAATAAGGCTATCGCCCGCTCGGGTGGCAAAAATTTCTGGCAGATCTACGACTACCTGCCGCGTGAGACGCGTGGTTATGTACCGGCCTTCATCGCCGCAACCTACGCCTACAACTACCACCGTGAGCACAACATCGAGAAGACAGAGCCCCCCATTCCGCTGGCGCTCGACACGATTCACGTGAATCGCATCACCCATCTCGAGCAGATCGCCACGACCATCGACATCGATATCGAGACCCTGCGCCTGCTGAATCCGCAGTACCGCATGGATATCATTCCCGCATCGACGAAGCCCTACACACTGGTGCTGCCGCAGCGCACCATCAACCAATACATCGAGCGCGAGGCCGAGATCATGGCCAAGGATACGACCTACCTGAAGGAGTATCTCAACCCCGAAAATCTGGACAAGAAGCGCTTGGAGACCCGCACGATCTACCACAAGATCAAGAAGGGTGAGACGCTGGGTGCTATCGCGCGCCGTTATGGTGTGACGGTCAACCAGCTCATGCGCTGGAACGGCATCAAAAATGCAGCACGCATCCGCGAGGGTCAGCGTCTGCGCATCGAGAAATAATGCAGTTCGACCACGATACTATTGTTGCCCCGGCCACTGCGTCGGGAGGTGCTCTTGCGGTGATTCGCCTTGCAGGAGGTGACGCCGTAGCGATTGCTGACCGCCTCTTCAAGGGTCGCCGGCCTCTCGCTGCATGCGCCAGCCATACCGCCCATTTTGGCACGATTGAGGCCGAAGGACGCATCATCGACGAGGTGGTTGCCACCCTCTTTCTAGCCCCTAAAAGTTACACAGGCGAAGACACGGTTGAGTTCTCGTGTCACGGTTCGTTGTTCATCGTAGGCGAGGTGCTACGCCTGGCTGTAGCTGCCGGTGCACGCATGGCAGAGCCGGGTGAGTTCACCCAGCGCGCCTACCTCTCGGGACGTCTCGACCTGGCACAAGCCGAAGCTGTCGCCGACCTGATCGCCTCCTCCTCCAAAACGGCCCACCGCATCGCCACCCACCAATTGCGCGGTGGCTACTCATCGGCCTTGGATCGTCTGCGCGAGGAGTTGCTCTCGCTCACGGCGCTCCTGGAGTTGGAGCTCGACTTCGGTGAGGAGGATGTAGAGTTTGCCGACCGCAACCAGTTGCGTGATACGATGCAGCGCATCGGCAGCGAGCTCGTGCGCCTCAGCGACTCGTTCCAACTCGGAAACGCCCTCAAAGAGGGCATCCCGGTAGCCATTGTTGGCGCCCCCAACGTGGGAAAATCAACCCTGCTGAATCAACTCCTGCAGGAGGATCGCGCCATGGTTTCGGATATTGCCGGCACGACACGCGACGTCATCGAGGAGCAACTCACGATCGACGGCATCCGCTTCCGCATCCTCGACACGGCGGGCCTGCGCACCACAACCGACCGCCTGGAGCAGATGGGTATCGAGCGCACACACCAAACCATCGAGCGCGCCCGCATCATCCTTTGGATGGTCGACGCTACCACACTCGATCAAACACCCGAGCCCCCCTTCACACTCGGCGAAAACCAGCAGTTAATCCGTATAGCCAACAAGATCGACACCGCCTCGATCGAGACCCTGCCGTCACACTACCTCCCCCTCTCGGCCCGCACAGGCAAAGGTTTGGAGGCGCTCAAGGAGGCCATGCGCAAAGCTGTTCCTCCGATCGACGAAGAGCAGACGATCGTCACTTCGGCACGCCACCACGAGGCACTGCAGAGTGGCCTTGAGGCACTACAACGCGCCCTTGAGGGGCTAAACTCGGAGCTACCGACCGACCTGCTGAGCGAAGATATCCGCGCCGTCATTGCCTCCATCGGCTCGATCACGGCCCGCGGCGTCATCCTTCCCTCTGAAGTCTTGGCCCACATTTTCGGCCACTTCTGCATCGGCAAATAATTAAAAATCAAGCTATGAAGAGATTCTTATTCGTGGTATTGGCGCTTGTTTCGATGCAGCTCCAAGCCCAAGATTTGGCGCACTACAAGAAGGTGGTCAAGGAGCTAAGCTCGGCGAAATATCAGGGACGCGGTTATGCCGAAGATGGCGCAAACAAAGCCGGAAGATGGATTGCCAAGGAGTTTAAGAAGTCTGGAGCTGACGAGGTAATCTGCCAGCCCTTCAAGCTCAATATCAACACCTTCCCCGGCAAGATGGAGGTTTCGGTAGATGGCCAAAAGCTGACTCCGGGTATCGATTTCACCGTGCGCGAATTTAACCCCTCGCTCAAGGGCGAGTTCAAGCTCTACTACATCGACATGGAGCACTACAACTCAGAAAAGCTCTTTGCGGACCTCGCAACGCCCGAGTACGAAGGGGCATTCGTGGTGTGCGACTTCATGTTCTCGTTCAAGCACCGTGCCGACTTCAAGCGACTGCAGAGCAAGCAGGATTGCTCAAACGCGGGTCTGATTTACACCTGGGAGGCACCGCTAAAATTCTACAAGGCCTATGGCGAGACGGTGAAGGAGAAGCCGATTCTTTGGGTACGTCCCGACTTCCCGACCGATGCCACGACGATTCGGGTCGACATGGAGAACGAGTTTCTGGAGGATTACGAGTGCTTCAACGTGATCGCCAAGGTCGAGGGTCAGAAGCACGACAGTTGCTACCTCTTCACGGCCCACTACGACCACCTCGGCAAGCTGGGCAAAAAGACCTACTATCCGGGTGCGCACGACAACGCCTCGGGCACAGCTACGATCATCACCCTGGCCGCCCATTACGCGCAAAACACCCCCAAATACGACATGTACTTCATCGCCTTCTCGGGCGAGGATGCCAACCTGCGCGGTTCGGAGTGGTATGCCGAACACCCGATTGTCCCGCTCGAGCAGGTCAAATACCTGATCAACATCGACATGGTAGCCGACAACAATCCGGCACAATATTGCGAGGTGAGCGACGAGGGCATGGCCGGCTTTGTCCGCTTCGAGCAGATCAACAGCGAGAAGGGCTATTTCAAGGCCTTGGACCGCGGCGAGCTGGCCGGCAACAGCGACCACTACCCCTTCGCGCTCCGCAAGGTGCCGTGCATCTTCTTCATGAACGAGGATGGCGAGGCCTTCAAGTACTACCACACGGTCTACGACACCTGGCAGAATGCCATCTTCAGCAACTTCGAGCCAACCTTTAAGCTCATCCGCGACTTTATCGATCAGCAGTAGCGCCTACGAAAAGCAAGGCGGGTGGCCTGAACATCAGGTCACCCGCTTTATATATTTATAAGTGTAGCCCTAACCTCGCTTATCGGCCGCTTTTTGCCCGCAAAAATGGGCAGAAAACACCCTGACAGCCGCACAATATGACGAATCATAATCTATTGCAACGAATCACAACACAGTACGTTGATTATCTGCATTTTGCGCACTTACACCCTTTTAGCAAATCCCAAATCGTCGCACTCCCTCCATTCGGGCGAATTTAGCGAGCAAAAACACCCCAAAAGGCCCTTCTTCGAAAATTCTCAAAAATAAGCGTGAAAAAGTAGAAAAAAAGACGAAAACTCCTTGTGATTTTCTTTTTTTTCGCTTATTTTTGCTCCAAAGTTTGCTCTAATAAGGCCGAAATAGGCCCTTTTGGATTGGTCATGTGATTAGACAAAACACCCAACCAAATGAAAACCAAGCAATTAGGGCAACCGCCAAGCAACGATAAGAAGAAACAAAAAAAATAGAAAAACGTAAAACAATCATGGGACGCAAACTCTACAAAGCACCCACTACCGAGCTCTTCCGCGTTGAGCTGGAGGGCACGTTTGCCAGCTCGGCCGAGGTGACCAACTCGGCAGTGACGGAGACGGGTCGTATCGACCATCAGTCGATCAACACCGATTTCGGAACCGATTTCACTTTTGGTGACAGCAACTGGGACTAATCAAACAAACGAAAAAAAGTAAAGCAGATGAAAAAGTTATTTTTTGCTGCCATCAGCCTCGTTTGCTTGATGGCATGTTCGCAGGACGAGACGCTGACGCCGATCGAGAATCCGATCAGCGGCCAGGATGTCCTCTTCACCTCGACTATGGGCGAGGCTTCGCGTACGCTCTATGCCGAGGAGTACGCCAATTCGATTGCCGTAAAGTGGGTCGATGGTGACCTGATTTCGGTCTATGGTGTGGATTGTGGTCTTAAGCAGGCCGATTATGAGGTGACCGGCGCTTCGGGTACCGAGAATGGCACTCCCTACTACTACGCCGCATCGCTTGACAAGACGGCTGAGTCCGGTGTGCAGTGGGGCGATGCTCCCACCTCGGACTTCTACGCTGTTTACCCCTCGACGCCCAACTCGTTCCGTAACAACGGCAACGGTAGCGTGACGGTCAAGACCACCGTGCGTGCCGCACAGCGTGTTGCTTTCGAGAAGACCACGAATGCACAGGGTAAGACTGGTTGGGTAGCTAAGCACTTCCAGACCACGTCGAGTAACCCGACGATGACCGACGCCGTGATGTATGCCGCAAAGAAGGATGCGGCCGCGACCAATGCCGATGGCACGCCGAAGGCCGTGGATCTGAAGTTCAACCCCTTCTCGACCGTGCTGCGCTTTACGATGCAGGGCTATCAGGCCCACTATGCCGACGGTACGTTGGTTGCCGATAAGGACTCCGAGTTGGCTGTAACGCGTATCGTGCTTACCGCCCCCAATACCAAGATTGCCGGCGACTTTGACCTCACGATTAAGAACGACGGTACCGCTACGGCTTCTGAGGGCACAACCAACCAGATTACGCTCTACCCCGAGTACCTCCCCTTGAAGAACCAGGAGTGGATTCAGTTCGACGTGTTCACCATCCCGCAGGAGGGTGTTGTGTTGCCCAAAAACGAGCCTTGGACGGTTCTGGTGGAGACTACGTTGGGTAATTTTACCTACAAGTTGATTCCGACGATTGCCGGCACGGAGACTACAACGGATGCTCCACTTAAAGCCGGTTCGTTGCACAAGCTCTCTATTCCGCTGAAAGAATTCACCTACCAGGTCGAGATTGGCCCGGAGGAGTGGATGAAATATGTACCGCGCAACGTCTACATTTCGGAGCTTTCGTACCCGGGCGGTTGGTATTGCACGGACGGCAACTACCAGGATGATACCTCGATTGCCAGCCAGTGGAGCAATGGTGCACGCGCATTCCACATCGACTGCCGTATGTCGCCGTCATCGTTTAAGGTGGATATTAGATTGAATAAAACCTATGGTCCTTTACAACTCGTTTGCACGGGAACTGATAAATGGGGCACAGGTGGCCCGGAGGTAGCAACTATTTTGTATAATCCGTATACCGCAGGAACGCCTGCCATAAATAAGCTTAAAGAGATTGCCAATCAGATTACGGAGGATGAGTTTGCGGTTGTCGTATTGACCATTGCTGAAAAACCGTTATCGTCATCAGGAAATGTTTATGGAGGAGCAACTGTAGCCCCTGCCACTGTATTAGCTGAAATCAAGAAGATTCTGAATGAGAATGCAACTGCACTGAAACTTTACACCAACACCATTACCCCCACCACGACGCTGAACGAGTTACTTGGCCATATGGTAGTAAAGGTAAACGCCAATGCTCAAGAGTCCAAATTTACGAACTATACCGATGTTCCGAGCACGTTGATTTCGGCCGCATCGATGGCATCGGATGGTAATTTCATCAGCGGTGACATCTTTGGTTCGACCGGAACGAACGCCATCACGGACCTCTTTACGGCTATGCAGGTTGAGCCGATGTATTGGGGTAAGACGGCTGTTTCGCCTGCCATGAACTTCTACTACCACCAGGCACAGTTGACCGACTCGAACGAAGAGGGTACATCGGGTAGCTCGACGCCTTCGCTCTACGACCGCAAGAAGGCCATCGACGACATCGTGTCGCACGCCGATGATATCTACTACTCGGATACGTATGCTTGGTATCAGATTGGTGCAGGTGGATACGTTAAAAATAGCGACGAGGACCACGAAGCTGTTTCCAACTCGCTGAACGCCTACATCAAGGGTATTGTAGATGCCAAGCTCAACCAGACCGAGTTCACGACGGTAACGGGCACGAAGGTAACCATGACCCCGAGCCCGCTGGGTATTGTGCTGATGAACCACATTACAGGCACCAACGGTAAGGCTGCCATGCAGGCTATCCTCGAGATGAACAAGAAGTTCTACCTCAATCGCAACCATGACGATCCGGAGTGGCCGAATGGTTCGCCGTTCCAGGATATGAACCAGGGTAGCGGTGACGACACGCCCGGCTCGGGTGGCGAGGATCCGACCCCGGATGAGTGGGAATAATCCGCACCTATTCTATAAATAAGACCTTGCTCTACGGAGTGAGGTCTTTTTTTTGTGGGTGTGCGAAGGAGAGGAGAAAGGGTACTAAAGGGATGCTAAGGGATTCTAAGGGTTGCTAAAGGTTGCTAAGGTGAAAGGGTTATTTCCTTTAGTAGCCTTTAGTAGCCTTTAGTTGCCTTTAGTTGCCTTTAGTTGCCTTTAGTTGCCTTTAGTTGCCTTTAGTTGCCTTTAGTTGCCTTTAGTTGCCTTTAGTCTCCTTTAATCTCCTTTTCCGCC
>JAFZFJ010000052.1 GCA_017555975.1 Alistipes sp.
ATCCAACGATTAAAATCGTGGGCGCTCTTCTGCCTGCTACATAATAGTCGTCCGTGTCCTTCACACGCCGACCGGCAAACATGCCGATAAGGACAAAGGCTACGATTGCAACAATAATTGTCTGTGTCATATTCCTATTCTCTTATTAAAGGTTAGAACTGAATACCCGAGAAGATCATGAAGGCAATACCCATCAGACCCGTAATGATGAAGGCGATACCGGGACCCTTCAGTGCAGCCGGAATATGCGAATAGGTCGTCTTCTCGCGGATAGCGGCCATCATCACGATTGCCAACCACCAACCAAGACCCGAACCCAGACCATAGACGATCGACTGCCAGAGGCTCGTCAGCTCACCGCCATCGACCTTCTGCTGCATGAAGAGCGAACCACCCATGATGGCGCAGTTCACGGCGATCAGCGGCAGGAAGATACCCAGCTGACTGTAGAGCGTGGGCGAGAACTTCTCAACTATCATCTCCACGAGCTGCACGAAGGCAGCAATCGTAGCGATGAAGATAATGAACGTCAGGAAGCTCAAATCAACACCCGGAACCAGTGCGTCGGCTTTCAGCACATAATTATAGAGCAAATAGTTCAGGGGCACGGTCATTACCTGTACGAAGGTAACCGCAGCACCCAGGCCGAGGGCCGTCTTAACGCTCTTCGACACGGCGATGTACGAACACATACCGAAGAAGAAGGCGAAGACCATGTTGTCGATAAAGATCGACTCAATAAAGATATTTAACGATTCCATATACTACCCTCCTATTTTTCCTGTAAATCCTTGTTTTTCGAACGGTGTACCCAGATGATGCAACCGACAATAATCAGTGCCATCGGCGGGAAGAGCATCAGACCGTTATTGGCATAGAAGCCACCCTCGGTGATGTACCAGCTCTCGGGAATCACGCGGAAACCGTAAAGCGTACCCGAACCGAACAACTCACGGAAGAAGGCCACAACAACCAGGATCAGGCCATAGCCCAGACCGTTGCCGATACCATCGAGGAACGAAGCCCAGGGGCCGTTACCCAATGCGAAGGCCTCCACGCGACCCATCACGATACAGTTCGTAATGATCAGACCAACATAGACCGACAGCTGCTTCGACACATCATAAACGAAGGCCTTGAGCACCTGGTCCACCAAGATTACCAGCGCAGCGATCACAACCAGCTGCACGATGATGCGGATACGCGACGGCACACCATTGCGCAGCAGCGACATCACCAAGTTCGAAAAGGCCGTTACAGCCGTCACCGAAAGAGCCATCACGATAGCAGGCTTGAGCTGCACCGTAACTGCCAACGCCGAGCAGATACCCAAGATCTGCACGATGACCGGGTTGTTCGCCGAGAACGGGCCGGTCAGATATTTCAGATTCTTGTTACTCATTGTTCTCTACATTTTTCGTTTCACACTCCGTAGCTTCGGTGCAAGCCTCGCAGCAGGGAGCTGCAGCAGCCTTCAGCAGGGGCTGGTAGGCACCCAGGCTCTTCTTGAGCATGTCGGTCACACCGTCCGAAGTCTTCGTACCACCCGAGATGGCATCCACCTCGTGCTTCTCGTCCTTCGCACCACCCTTGCGCAGGGTCACCGAAACAAACTCTTCGCCCTCGAAGAGGGTCTTACCCTTGTACATGGCCTGATGCTTCGGCGTAGCCACCTCGGCACCCAGACCCGGGGTCTCGCCGGCATGATCGAGGACAATACCCGAGATGGTGTTCATGTCCTTCTCCAGAGCCACATAGCCCCACATCGGGCCCCACAGACCCACGCCCGAAACGGGCACTACGATACGACCATCCTCAGCCTGGAATACGGGAAGCGTATTCTGAGCGAAGGCGGCCGGCAGATCGAACAGGAGCTGGATGGGATCCTGACCCTCGATCTTCTCGCCATTCTCGTTGACCACATAGGCCTCAATCACCTCGTCATAGTTCTGACCCTCGAGCGAGAGCGAAGCCAGAATAGCCTGCTTCTTCTCGTTGAGGATGTTGGCATCCTGACGCGACTTGAGTGCCAGCGCAGCAACAGCCAGCAGCGTAGCCACCACAACGACCATCACCGTCGAATAGATGACAATATAAAGATTGCTGTTCTTATTCATATCGCGACACTATTTAACGGTTTTAACACGATTCTTGCGACGGTTGATGTTGGCCTCTACCACGAAGTAGTCCACCAGCGGAGCCAGGGCGTTCATGAAGAGGATCGAGAGCATCATACCCTCCGGATAGGCGGGGTTCACCACGCGAATCAGCACGGCAATAGCACCCGTCATAAAGCCGACGATGTACTTACCCGTGTTGGTCTGAGCCGACGTTACGGGGTCGGTAGCCATGAAGACGGCACCGAAAGCGAAACCACCCACGATCAGATGCCACCAAACGGGATACTCGGTCAGGCCCACAGCCTGGAAGAGGTAACCCATAGCTAGACCGCCGACAAATACCGATACCATCGTACGCCACGAAGCGATACCGGCACCGAGCAGTACAACAGCACCAATCAGGATAGCCAGCGTCGAGGTCTCACCAAACGAACCGGGGATAAAGCCCAGGAAGGCATCCATAGCCGACCACTCACCCATCGTGCCCGTCGTAGCGAGCTTCTCGAGGGCCGTAGCACCCGTCACGCCATCCACCTGAGCACCCATCATCGTCCAGTTCGAGTACCACACCTGCTCACCCGAGATCTGGGGCGTGTAGGCGAAGAATACGAATGCACGAGCCAAGAGTGCGGGGTTGAAGACGTTCATACCCGTACCACCAAATACCTCCTTACCGAAGATCACGGCAAAAGCCGTAGCCAGACCGACCATCCACAGCGGGGTCGAAACGGGCATGATCATCGGGATCAGCAGACCCGAGACGAGGAAGCCCTCGTTGATCTCGTGCTTGCGGATCTGAGCAAAATAGAACTCGATTGCCAAACCTACGATGTACGACACAGCGACCATCGGCAGGATGCGGATCAAACCATATACGAAGGCCGTCAGACCCTCCAGACCCACCTGAGCACCCGTCCAGTAGCAACCGAACAGGAAGGCGGGAATCAATGCCACGATCACCATGATCATCGTGCGCTTCATATCGTTGCAGTCACGAATATGAGCACCCTTCGTGGTGGTCGTATCGGGCACAAACAGGAACGTCTCGAAACCCTCGAAGGTCGAGTGCAGGAAGCCCAACTTACCCCCCTCAGAGAAGGTCGGCTTCAGCTTATCAACAATGTTTCTCAATGCCTTCATCGTTATGCCTCCTTAATCATTAAGTTAATACCATCGCGGAGCACCTGCTGCATCTCAATCTTCGACGGATCGACGAACTCGCACAGGGCGATATCCTCCTCGATCACCTCATAGATACCCAGATTCTCCATCTTATCGATGTCGCCGGCCATGCAAGCCTTCAACAGATAGACCGGATAGATGTCCATCGGCAGGTACTGCTCATACAGACCCGAAACCACAAACGGACGCTCGCCACCATTGAGGTTCGTATCGAGCTTATACTGCTTCTTGGGGAAGAGCCACGAGAAGTAGGCACGCGATACCGAGAACTTCTTAAAGCGGGGAGCCATCCAACCGAAGAGCTCGAACTTGTCACCCTCGGGGATTACGGTCAACTGGTTGGCGTAGAAGCCCAGGAACTCCTGCTCGTTACGCTTGGCGCCCGTGAGCACATCGCCCGAGATCAGGCGCACCGAGTCACCCTCCTGCTGAGCCTTGATCTTACCCTCGACGATCGAGTCAATGCGAGCACCGGCAACGAGGCTGTAATACTGCGGAGCAGCAACCTCCGAGCCTACGAGCGCAACGATCTTGGTCATGTTGACCTTACCCTCGTTGACCAGGCGACCGATGATGGCCAGATCCTGTACGTTCACCGTCCATACAATCTCACCCTTGTTTACGGGGTCGATGTGGTGGATCTGTACACCCACGTTACCGGCGGGGTGCTTACCCTCGAAGTGGTGCTGCTCAGCACCCTCGACCTTACCCAATACGGGGCTGGCGGTAGGCAGCGAGAGGTGTACCTTACCTGCGGTCAGACGACTCAGCAGGGCGATACCAGCCTCGAGGTTCTTTTGCTCGGCAGCCAGCACGAACTCATAGTCCGGAGCCAGTGGAGCGGTATCAAAACCCGAGACGAAGATTGCCTTCGGCTGATCCGAAGGGTTGGCAATGATGCCATAGGGACGCTGCTTGATCATCGGCCACAGACCGGACTTGAGCAACAGCTCGACCACCTCCTCGCGCGAAGCCTGCTTCACATCGAGTTTGGGGAACTCCTCATAGGTTTGCTGCTGTGCGGGGGTTACCGTCACCGAGAGCACCTTGCGCTTCTCGCCGCGGTTGATGGCCGAAACCACACCGCTAACGGGCGACGTGAAGAGAATACGCTCGTCTGCCTTGTTGAAAAACAGCGGCGTACCGACCTTCACCTCATCACCCACCTTAACCAGCAACTTCGGCGTCACGCCCTCGAAATCGAGGGGCGAGAGGCCATACTCCGAAGCCATCGGCAGAGCCGTGCACTGCTTCGCAGCTTTACCTGCGAGGTTGATGTCGAGACCCTTTCTTAATTTGATCACTTTCGACATGGTTAATGTGTTTAAAAATTTGTGAATATTTGTGTGTTTAGTTTGTTCACGTTTGGATCTTTAGATAATCCGCGGGCGAAAATACAAAAAATTTCACGAAAAACCGCAGAAAAAGTTTAGAATTTAACGCCCGAAGTCACCTTCGGGGAAACAATCAAAAGCCTCACGAACAACAAAGACAACGCTACAGGTGTCCAAGAAATTTAAAGCAACCTATTTCGCTCACCACTTTATGGCCTCATAAGGCACAAAATCTGAATTTTCTCTCTATCTTTGTCCTATGCTTATCGACCTACACACCCATCTTCCGACTACGGCATTCACGCCCAAAAGCGTGGGATTACATCCGTGGAAGGCGGCCACTGAAGAGCTTCCCTCCGAGGAGAAGATTGCAGCCGCAGATGCCGTTGGCGAGATTGGCCTGGATAAGGCCTGCACGGTCGATTTTGCGCTCCAACTCAAGGCCTTTGAGGCGCAGTTAGCCTTGGCCGAGAAGCACCACAAGGTGGTCATTCTACATACGGTTCGAGCCTTCGAAGAGAGCCTCTCGACGCTCGATCGACACACCTTAAAGGGGGTCGTTTTTCACGGCTTCATCGGGTCACGCGAGCAGGCGCTACGTGCTGTCAAAAAAGGATATTTCCTATCCTTCGGAGCACGCACGGAGCGCTCGCCAAAGACCATTGAAGCACTCCGCGCCATCCCTTTAGAGCACCTTTTTATCGAGACCGACGAGGCTACCGTTCCCCTCGAAGAGCTCTACCGAATGGTGGCACAAACACGCGGTATCGAGGTGGCGAAGTTGGAGAAGACGATAGAGGAAAATTACACACGTTTATTCACACGTTAACTATGAATAATTGGCTGGAACGCACCGAGTTACTACTCGGAAAAGAGAAGCTCGAAATTCTAAAAAACGCCCACGTTCTCGTCGTTGGACTGGGCGGTGTGGGGGCCTATGCAGCCGAGATGATTGCCCGCGCCGGAGTGGGTCGCATGACCCTGGCAGACGCCGACGTCGTAGGCCTGACGAACATCAATCGTCAGCTCTTAGCACTCCACTCCACCGTAGGACGCCCCAAGGCCGAGGTGCTCGCCGAACGTATCAAAGATATCAATCCCGAGATCGAACTCACAATTGTAAACCGCTACATCAAGGACGCCGAAACCTACACCCTACTCGATGCGGCACACTATGATTATGTAGTTGATTGCATCGACACACTCTCGCCCAAATTGGCACTCATTGTCGCCTGTCTGGAGCGCAAACTGAAGCTCGTCAGTTCGATGGGTGCAGGTGCGAAGGTCGACCCTACGCAGCTCGAAATTAAAGACATTTCGAAGACCCACCACTGCCCGCTGGCACACATGCTACGCAAGCGACTGCACAAAGTGGGCGTCTACAAGGGTTTCAGAGCGGTTTTCTCACCCGAACCCGTCCGCGAGGGGGCAATGATCATCGAGGAGGAGCAAAACAAAAAATCGCAGGTCGGCACGATCAGCTACATCCCCGCCCTCTTCGGCATCGGATGCGCGTCGGTGGTCATCCGTGACCTGATCGGCGAGCTGTAAAAGAGAACAGCAACTCAGTCGCCCCTACAAAAAAAACGATTCACCCTAAACACCTATATTTATATGGTCAACGACCGCATGCAAATCGTCTTCGACTTTCTCGACCAGCACGCAATTCGCTACAGCTGGTACGAGCATCCCGAAGCACCTACCATTGAGATTGCCCGCCAATATTGGCACGCCGATGGTTCAAAGCACTGCAAGAACCTCTTCTTCCGCAACCATAAGGGCAACCGCCACTACCTCGTCTGCTTCGATTGCGAGCAGTCGATGGCCATCCACGACCTCGAACACCGTCTCCACCAGGGCAAGCTTTCGTTTGCCTCCGAGCAGCGCATGGAGCGCTGGCTGGGACTCAAACCCGGCTCGGTATCACCTTTCGGTCTGATCAACGATCCCGAAAACCACGTACACCTCTTCCTCGACAGCACACTGCAGAACTACCCGGCCCTTTCGTTCCACCCGAACGACAACCGAGCCACGGTAGTCATCGAGCTCGCCGAGTTCCTACGCTACCTCGAACAGGTGGGCAACACGTATGAGTTTATTGAGCTCTATTAAGGAAGTTGAAAGTTGAGAGTTGAGAGTTGAAAGTTGAGAGTTGAACTTCGCGATTAAGCCGAGCGCAGAGGCTGCTTGCAGACTTTGCCGAGGCGCAGCGAAGTCGAGCCACCGCAGGTGGGTCAAAGTTGAGAGTTGAAAGTTGAGAGTTGAGAGTTATTTTTTTCTTACGTTCAGCCGCTCAACAACAAAAAAAAGGGAGATAGCCTAAACCGGTGGCTATCTCCCTTTTTGTTGAGCTAACTTTCAACTCTCAACTTTCAACTTTCCGTTTACTTCAGCTCCACCAGCGAGTGGCCCGTCATCTCGGCAGGCTGCTCGAGGCCCATCATGTTGAGCACCGTGGGGGCTACATCGGCCAGGATACCGTCATGTACAGCCTTCACGCGATCCGAAACCACTACGATGGGTACCGGATTGAGCGAGTGAGCCGTATTAGGCGTACCATCGGCGTTCACCGCATTGTCGGCGTTACCGTGGTCGGCAATCTGAATCACCTCATAGCCATTCTTCTTGGCTGCCTCAACCACCTTCTCTACACACTGATCAACCGCCTTTACAGCCGTTACGATCGCCTCATAGATACCCGTGTGGCCCACCATGTCGCCGTTAGCGAAGTTCAAGCAGATGAAGTCGAACTGCTGCGAGTTGAGCGCCTCAACCAGTTTATCAGCCACCTCGGGAGCCGACATCTCAGGCTGCAGGTCGTAGGTAGCCACCTTAGGCGAAGCTACCAGGATACGCTCCTCGCCCTCGAACTTCTCCTCGCGACCACCATTGAGGAAGAAGGTCACGTGCGCATACTTCTCCGTCTCAGCAATGCGCAGCTGGCTCAAGCCCTGCTTCGACACCCACTCACCAATCGTGTTCTGCACGTTCTCCTTATCGAAGAGGATGTGCAGACCCTGGAACTTGGCGTCATAGGGGGTCATACAGCAGTAGTAGAGGGGCAGCGTATGCATACCCTCAGCCGGCATATCCTCCTGCGTGA